>UQVF01000027.1 GCA_900544365.1 uncultured Veillonella sp.
TACTTCTTAAATAAATCTTTAGGAGGTCGTGTCACAAATGTTTGACTACTGTATAATATCTGTAATACTTAGCCAAACTGCTTCTTGTTGGAACATCCAAAATATAGTACTATCTAATATAAAGGGAATGCTTTCATTTGCAAAAATAGCGATTTTTTCCATTGAAGAAAATTTCGTTTGCCAAAAGCACGAAAATTTCCATTGAAATGACATAAGAAAAGGATAGCCGAGAACATCTCAGCTATCCTTTTTAGCATGCATATTTTATTTTTTCTTAAGTCGGTACGCAATGTACAGAGCGCCAATCCACACTGGAATGATGTAGATGGATGTGCGCATGGAATCCATCGTCAACATAACACCTACTGCCATAGCGATGAAAGCAAAGCAGAAGTAGTTTGTGAATGGATACAAGATAGACTTGAATTTCAATTCATCAAGACGACCTTCGCGAGTGAAGCGCTTACGGAATTTAAGGTGTGTAACTGGAATGATAAACCATGCAATAATCAAACCTGCTACGATGATAGCCAACAATTGCAAGAACACATCACTAGCGCTTGGGAAGATGTATGTTAAGAATACAACGATCAAGGCTAAAGCGGCACAGAACAAGGTCGCAATCAATGGCACCCCTGTAGCAGTTAAGTTCTTGAAGATTTTTGGCGCATCACCAGATAATGCCATGCTGTGTAAAATACGAGAATTACTGTAGAGCAAGCTATTGTATACGGATAAAGCAGCAACTACAACAACGAAATTTAAAATATGCGCTGCTGCTGGAATGCCGATGTTCGTAAAGATTTGAACAAATGGGCTTGCATGGGTACCTAGTTCGTTCCATGGAGACAATGCCATGATAACAGTCATTGTACCTACATAGAAGATCAAGATACGAGCTAATAATTCGTTAATCGCTTTTGGTAACGTTTTTTCAGGATTTTCAGCTTCTCCAGCAGTGATACCAATCAATTCAACTCCACCAAAGGAGAACATAACCACAGCGATAGAAGCGATGAAGCCATAAGCACCATTGGGGAATAACCCGCCGTGAACCCAAAGGTTAGAGAAGTTTTGTGGGAATGTGCCCATATCTCCGAAGAAGATGAGGAAGATGCCGAAAGCAATCATAGCAATGATAGCTACCACTTTAATGAGAGATGCAAAGAACTCTACTTCCCCATAAGCACGTACATTGATGAGGTTAATCACGGTGACTAGTGTAATACAAGCTAGTGTAGTGATCCAATGAGGAATGCCTGGTAACCAGAAATCCAAGTATACTGAAATCGCAGCTAGTTCCGCCATACTAGCGAGCATGTATACGATCCAATAGTTCCAGCCAGATAAATAACCAGCAAAGGACGACCAATATTTACTTGCAAAATAGGTAAAGGAGCCAGACACAGGTTCACGAACGGACATTTCTCCTAGCATACGCATTAAAAAGAAAATAAAGATACCAGTTAACAAATAAGAGAAAATAACACCGGGTCCTACTAGTTGAATTGTGGGAGCGGATCCGTAGAAGAGGCCTGTCCCCACAGAAGCTCCTAAGGCAATCATTTGCATATGACGGCTTTTGAGACCTCGATGCAATGATGTCTTTGATTCATTGTCTTTCATACTATATAACTCCCTTCCCTGTATATCCTGAAATGACATATATCTATTAGAATACCATAAACTATAGAATTTACCTAGTAAAATTTTAGTTTGGTAGAGAGATAATGGAAATAAATGAATATATGTAGAATTAATTATCAAAAGATTCTTTTATGAATAAGTTTAATGTATGCGTAATTAGTATATATAAAATTCATATTTCACAAAGGATTTTATAAGAGTATGTAGAATTACTTAAACAATAGACTGTTTTCGGCTATAAAGGAGGACGATGTTCATGAAAGAATATACTAGTGATTTGATCAGAAACGTGGCGGTGGTCTCTCATGACGGGGCGGGTAAAACGGCATTGGTAGAGGCGTTGTTATTGTCTTGTGGTGCTGTAGACTTTGTGGGCAAAGGTCAAGATAATAAACATATCATGGACTTTGAGCCAGAAGAGATCAAACGGAATGTTACTATCCAATTAGGTATGGCTCCTTGTGAATGGAAAGGTCATAAAATTAACTTCATCGACACGCCAGGTTATTCTGAGTTCCATGGGGAAGTGAGATCTGCTTTGCGTGCCGCAGATGGTATGCTTATGGTCTTGTCCGCAGGGACTGGTGTTGAAATCGATACTATTCGTGCTTGGGAATATGGGGTAGAATTGCAAATGCCTCGAATGGCTTTCATCAATAAAATGGACGTTGAAAAAGCAGACTTCTTTGGTACCTTGGAAAAGATGCGGGAATTATTTGGTAAAGCAATCATGCCATTGCAAATTCCAATCGGTGAAGGGCCTACTTTCAAAGGTGTGGTCGACGTGGCAAAACGGACTGCGTATGTCTATGAAAACGGTAAGATGACAGAAGTGGACGTGCCAGCAGAGCTATCTGATAAAGTAGAAGAAATTCGTGAAATGACTGTGGAAGCGGCTGCAGAAGGTAACGATACATTATTAGAAAAATACTTAGACGGACAAGAATTGACTTTAGAAGAAATTCGTCAAGGTTTGCGTGAAGGCATGTTGACGGGCCGTGTATGCCCAGTTATGTGTGGTACTGCCTTGAGTCGTATTGGTATGGACCAAGTCTTAGATCGCATGATTCGCTATATGCCAGATGCCACGAAAAAAGTGATGACTGCTATCGGTGTGGATTCTAAGGAAGAGCATATCGTGGTAGCAGATAAACCGTTTACGGGTTTTGTATTTAAAACAATTCTTGACCCATTTGCGGGAAAACAAAGTTTTGTACGGGTCTTCTCTGGGGAATTGAAAGTAGGAGATAAACTTTACAATGTGACTCGTGATGTAGAAGAAAAATGGGGCAAAATGGTGACCTTAATTGGTAAACAACAAGTGCCAGTAGAGGTTGCAAAAGCTGGGGATATCGTAGTCATTCCTAAATTAGGAGAAACGAAAACAGGGGATACCTTTGGTACCGCTGAATTTAAAGTACAATACGCACCAATTCGATTCCCACAACCACTATATCGTGTAGCTATGGTGCCTGAGAAAAAAGGGGAAGAGGAAAAATTAGCGAATGCTTTGGGACGAATTTCTGAAGAAGATCCAACTTGTGAAGTGGTGAAAGATGTAGAAGGTCGTCAAATGCAAGTGCGTTGTATGGGCGATGTGCATTTAGAACATATTTTACAAAAAATGGAACGTAAATATGGGGTTCGTGCAAAATTAGAAACCCCATACATTCCATATCGTGAAACCATTCGTGGTACAGTGGAAGTAGAAGGTAAACATAAAAAGCAAAGTGGTGGTCATGGTCAATATGGACATGTGAAACTTGGTATTGCTCCACTATATGAAGGGGAGTTCGAGTTTATCGACAAAATCTTTGGCGGTGCGGTGCCACGTCAATACATTCCAGCTGTAGAAAAAGGTGTTCGTGAAACATTGGAAAAAGGTCTTTTGGCTGGGTATCCGATGATTGGTATCCAAGTAACATTATTGGATGGTTCCTATCATACAGTGGACTCCTCTGAATTGGCTTTCAAAATGGCGGCAGCTCAAGCTTTGAAAAAAGGTGTGCCTGATGCGAAACCAATTTTGTTAGAACCAGTGTATAATGTGAATGTCATCGGTCCAGAAGAATTTATGGGCGATATCATGGGCGATTTGAATAGCCGTCGTGGCCGTGTACTTGGTATGGACCAAGGTGTTCGTGAAGGAATCACGGTGGTGAAAGCCCAAGTTCCATTGGTAGAAATGTTGGATTATGTAACGGTATTGCGCTCTATGACACAAGGACAAGGTGTGTTTAATATGGAATTCAATGGATATGAAGAAGTACCACATAAACAAGCGGAAACAATAATTGCACAATTTAAAGATCACGAAGAGTCGTAACTTGTGATGCTATGTAGCCTGTGGCGTTCGTATAGCTAATTAGGCAAAGGGAAGACCGCAACATATTCCTTCTCAAACTGATACAGTGGTTAGGTTTGTTCAGGAACATGTTGCGGTCTTCTTGGGTTTGTTGTGATTTAGTCAGTAAAGGAACGCCACAAGGCTACTACGCATCATTGCGTTCCTTAGGGGTATTTTTTGAGAAATATTAACAATACGAGTAATTTTGTGGTATAATACTAATTGAAGAGTCATCGACGTGTTGTTGGGCTCATCTCTTCCTAATATGGGAGGAGGTGGTACTATGACTACATATGAGAAATTATCTTTATTGATTCAATTTTCTATGTTAATCGTAGAAGTTATTCGCTGCTTTTATAGCTAACGAAAATGCCTAACGAATAGAGGTTTTGCGGACCTCACACGTTAGGCAATTTCAATTTCTGTAGTTCTTGAGATGAGCCTAACGCTAGCTGCACGTTGGGGCTCTTCTTTTGTTACTTATAGTATATCACAGTTTGTGAGAGAATAAAAGTAGCATTGTTAAAATAGATAATGAGACAGTCTAATATATCCATGTTATCCTCAAAATAGTGTTTGACCTTATATGGCTATGCTAGTATAGTAACAATAGATAGATACGATTCATGTGAGGGTGCTATGAGGATGCACGGTTCGCAGGGTGTAATGATAAAGGAGTAGCTCATGATTTATCAAAATATTGCTATAGATTACAAACAGTTTCAGTATCCGCAGGCGGTGGAGAGGGCGCTTGAGTTTCTGAAAGCTCACGATTTCACGACGTTTGAGGGTGGTCGTTACCCGATAGAGGATGACTTGATGTATGCGAATGTGGATATTGTGAATACGCGGATCTATGAGGAGACGAAGATTGAAGGGCATAAGGATTATATGGATGTGCAATTTCTAGTGACTGGGGAAGAGAAAATGGAGGTTCTCATTCGTCAGACTTTTCCCGATATGGTTGAGGCTTATGAAGACAAGGATTGTTACTTCTATGATTCTACGCAAGGTGGCACTGTAACAATCGATGTGCGTTCTGGGGATTATTGCATTTTTTATCCTGGCGAGTTGCACCGTACATTGATTGCCCCTCATGAGGTGCAACAGATTCGCAAAGTAGTTGTGAAAATTCATAAGAGCTTGTTAACTGAGGAGGAATAATGAATGCCTATGTAATGAAAGGGATGTTACTCATTGCATTGGGAGCCGTTCTATGGGGATTTTCAGGGATGTCTTCGCAATTTGTACAGCAACAGCGTATGATGTCAGCGGAATGGGTAGTGGCGATGCGACTTGTCATTGCAGGAATCATTACAGTAACCATTGCATTTTATCAAGGGCGTAGCTCTATTTTTAAGGTTTTTTCTGATTGGAAAGATACCTTGCGGTTGGTTATATTTGGGGTTTTTGGTATGTGGATGTGCCAATATACTTATTTTAAAGCCATCGCCTATGCAGGTGCAGGGATTGCAACAGTTTTGCAATATGTAGGCCCAGCGCTCATTATTCTATATATTTCCGTCACTCGCTTACAGTTACCACGTATTGCGGAACTATTCAGTGTAGTGCTAGCTACCATAGGTACAGGTATCATTGCATTACAAGGTGTGTGGGATATATCTGCTTTAGATGATACACTTTTACTGTGGGGCATGTTGTCAGCGGTAGCAGTTGGAATTTATACAGTACAACCAGTACCTTTGCTGAAACGATATGGCACTATACCTATTGTAGGATTTGGCATGCTGATTGGTGGAGCCTTTGCATGGATTGCCACCCAACCAAGTTCGGAAGGGATTGTTTGGGACCCATGGACACACGGTGGTTTTTGGAGCATTATTATCTTCGGTACAGTGGTGTCATTTAATGCTTATTTAGAAGGGGTTCGACGTGTGGGAGCTGTAACGGGTTCTATACTTTCATCGATTGAACCCATATCGGCTGCGGTACTAGCATGGTTGTTGTTGGGCAATCAGTTTTCCCAGTGGGATATGATTGGTATGACCCTTATTATCGTTACAATATTTATCTTGGCATGGGATAAAGGTCGTGCTACAAAAGCGTAGAATGGATGTAGTTAAGTAACTGTTTGCTAAGCTTGACCACAGATTAGAAATCAGTGTAGTATGGTATCAGATCTATGATGTAGTATAATTGTATTTTTCCGTGATAAGGTTGTGGGTGACACATGTGGGGGAATGTTTTTTAAGATACTATACATCTATGAAAGATGGGCAAACTATAATATGGATGCGTAGAAAGGAGCGATAGTATGATGGACACAGCACAAAATATTGTAGACCAAGTGCTAGAAGAGGTGCAAAATACGCCAGGTGTAGGGGTAGAGAACCCATTGGAAGTGGCGAATCAAGCCTTACAAGAAACATTGGTTAATAGCGTAGTTCCAGAAGAATATTGGTCAGAAATTATGGCTTGGGTAGCGGAAACCGGCTTAGACTCGGTCTACTTAGATAGCCGCGACCGGGTAGGAGCCTGGTGGGCATCCAAAGAAGTACGCTCCATGGGGTATACCTTGAATTTTACCAAATGTAGTAAGGTGCCAAGCGAATGGTTTCCTGAAGGGGAACATTGGAAAGAGGCGGAAGTAGAAGCCCGCTATCGCTTAGTAGCGAGCTGGGAATCGTTAGTAGCAAATGGCGCATTAGAAAAGGATGAATCCCTATGAAAGTAACTAAAGATATATCTTTATCTGTGGGGGCACTGAGTGTTCCTATTTTTATTGAACTATTTCTGCAAATGCTATTGGGCAATGTAGACCAGTTTATGCTCAGTCATTATGCAGAAACGGCCGTAGCAGCGGTGGCAAATGCAAATCAGATTATCAATATGATTCTCTTTTTGTTGATCGTCATGAGCACGGCTACGACTATCTTAATTGCCCAATATTTAGGGGCAAGACGGCCAGATAAAATAGATGAGGTATACACAATCAGTGTAGCCTTTCATACATTGTTTAGCATTGTGGCAGGCACAGTGGTCATTGTATTTCATAAGACATTGTGCGAATGGTTAGGAGTGCCTCAAGAAATTCTAGAAGAAACTAGTTTATACATGAATATCGTAGCAGCTAGTATTCCTATCACGGGTATTTATACGACCTATGTGGCAGTATTTAGGGGGCATTCAATGCCTCGTATTTCCATGTGGATTGCCCTGGTGATGAACATAGTCCACATTATATTAAACTATGTATTAATTTATGGGTGGGCATCGATTCCTAGCATGGGTGTCTTAGGGGTCTCCATTTCAACAGTGTTGAGCAAGGTGTTGGGACTAGGTCTTATTATCTGGTGCCATCAATCTTTGCTGAGTGCTCGTTTGAAAGTAGATTATTTGCGCCCATTCCGGTGGGAAACACTGCGACAATTGCTGTTTATCTCCGTACCATCGGGAGGAGAAACACTGTCCTATCAACTGTCACAGACTGTAATCATGAAGATGGTGAATCTCATGGGGCTTGTGGTGATCACAACAAAAGTATATGTGTACATCATCGCTACCTTTTGTTATATGTATACCATTGCCTTGGCCAATGCAGCGCAGATTGTGGTAGGATTCCTCATGGGAGCCAAACGAGAAGAAGAAGTATCCCGCCGTGTGTGGCTCACAACAGCGGCAGGGGTTTCCATTGGCGTCGGATTGAGCACCTTGTTTTACCTTGCTTGTGAGCCAGTGATGCGGCTTGTGACGGATAATCAGGAAATCATCGACTTGGCGAAAGCCGTTTTGTTCATCGAAATATTTTTGGAAATTGGTCGTGGTGCCAACATTGTGTTGGTCCAATGCTTGCAAGCGGCGGGAGATATTCGTATTCCCGTGTTCGTAGGCGTCTTTGGCATGTGGATGTTCGCCGTGACCTTATCCTATTACTTTGGTATCGTCTTGGGATGGGGACTTGTAGGCGTGTGGATTGCTATGGCTATCGATGAGATTATACGAGCGCTTATATTTGTGTGGCGCTGGCAGTCGAACAAATGGAGAGGTCGTTCGCTCATATCGGTTTAAATTCCATATTGTATGTAAAGCTGGGGGCTCCTTTGCGTTTATCGAGAGAGGAATTTAAAACGCTCTGAGCGGGGGCTCCCTAGGGGGAGCATGTGGTTTAGAGTTCCGATTGAAGAGTGTGTGATTTTCTTGACTGAGGGTGTGTATATGATATACTGTAATTAAAGTATTACATGTATTACAAAAAGGAGGGAGATTTATGGCTACTACCATTTCTTTACGTTTATCTGAAGATGAGAGCCAAATGATTCAAGCGTATGTGGCTGCTAATAACTTAAATGTATCTTCCTTTATTCGTAATCTAGTGCTAGATACGATTGAGGATGAATTGCAAATTAATGAGGAACGGATTTTAAAGGCAAGACGAGAACTTCATAATGGAAAAGTTTATGATCATGAAGAGGTTTGGAAGGAGCTTGGTATCTAGTGTTTTCGGTTAAATTTTCAGAACATGCTATAAAGCAAATTAAAAAGTTAGACCCATCCATAGCAAGGATGATAAAACATTGGGTTTTGAAATATTTAGTAGGTACATTAGATCCTAGAATCCACGGAAAAATGCTAACAGGAAATCTTTCTGGGGTATGGCGATATAGAGTAGGTGACTATCGATTATTTGCGGAAATTAATGATACAGAAGTTACTATTTTTATAGTAGAAGTAGCACATAGACGTGAAGTATACAAAAATAAGTAACTCTCTTCCCGCTTATTTTTCTCAGTCTGTTTCAATTTTTATAGTTTCATCTATGCTATTGTATCAGAAGCCCACATGTATGCTGTCAAAACTTTCGCGGAGGGCAGTTTTTACAGCATACATGTGGGCGACACTATCCCAGCAACAAAATGAATATAAAAATTGAAACTGAGCAAAAAATACTTTATAATGAAATCAACTTGGCATAGTCTAGGGCTATGTTTTTTTGTATTCTTATGATGGGTTTCACATAGGAGGACGTATGAGTTTATATGAAAGTACGTTGGCACGGATTGTGCCACGGAATAAAGAGATTGAACGAGCAATTGGGGAAGAGTGGAGTAAGGCGACTCCATATGGTTCGTATGGAAAGCTAGCAACTATGGTAGAGCATTATGCAGCGGCGACGAATCAACCGAACCCAACGGCTCCTAAGCCTTGCATGATCATCGCCTCTGGTGACCATGGTGTGGCAAAAATTGGTGTTAGCGCGTATCCTCAAGAGGTAACGGTACATATGACCATGAACTACTTGATTCCTAAAGGGGCGGCTGCGAATGCGCTGGCTAATTATTGCGGGGCTCAAATTGAAGTCATTGATGTAGGGGTGGCTGGCGACTTATCAGCGGTACCAGGTTTACACCATCGCAAGGTGATGGTAGGCGGTACGAATAATATGTTGGAAGAGCCTGCTATGCCTTTGGAAAAAGCAATAGAAGCGGTAGAGGTAGGTATTGCTTTTGTAGAAGAAAAGGTGAAAGAAGGCTTCAACACTTTCCTAGTAGGCGAAATGGGCATTGGAAACACCACGTCCAGTGCAGTCATTACAGCGAAGTTCTCTGGACTTTCAGCAGAAGAAGCGACAGGACGAGGCACGAATATTTCAGATGAACGCTTAAAAGTGAAGCAAAAAGTTGTGTACGATGCGCTAGTGAAATATGCACATATTCCAGCTTCAGATGGATTGGGTGTTTTGTCTGCCGTAGGAGGATTAGAGTTTGCTTGCTTGGTAGGTGTTATCCTAGGGGCGGCGGCGAATCATGCATTGGTGGTCATCGATGGATTCAACACTACAGCCTGCGCACTCATTGCACACGCTATGAATCCGCACGCCATGGATTACGTGATGGCATCTCATTTGTCGGCTGAAAAAGCTCATAAAGATGCGTTGAAAACATTGGGCCTTGAAGCCTATGTAGACCTTGGGTTCTGTTTGGGAGAGGCCACAGGCGGATCTATGCAAATGCAAATGTTGAACCTAGCAGTAGAAATGTTCCATGAAGTTGCAGGAGGTGAACACCATGCGTAAAATTGTCATCGAACCATTGCACAAACCGTCCATGGAGGAATGTCGTTTGCGTATCGATAACCTTACAAAACCGTTGTACTCTTTGGCTCGCTTAGAAAAAATTACAGAACGTATGGCAGGGATTTTGAAAGAAGAAAAACCTAACCACCTTCGTCATGCTGTTGTTATCGTTGGTGCTGACATCGCTGTGGATGGACCACAAAACCAAACCCATGGTGTGGAAAGTTTGAAAGCTATGGAGCGATTGGCATCTAGTCACTCTGCAACTTATGGTGCTGCGAAGAAGATTGGGGCACATGTGTTCTTAGTAGATGCAGGGTTAGAACTTGATACAAGTCATATCGAAGGTGTGCGCCAACATAAACTGGCGAAAGGTTCTAAATTTTTCCGTATGCATGCAGCGTTGAGCCCTGAGATTGTTGAACAAGGTTTAGAAGTAGGATTTACCTTGGCAGATGAATTGAGTGAAAAAGGATACCAAACGATCGCTATTGGCACTGTCGGTGAAAGAAGCTTACTTTCAGCGTTGGCGGTGACAGCGGCTATCACAGGATACCCAATGGTAGAGTTATTAACAGAGAATAATTGCACCTTGAGCATCCAAGAAAAGGCGAAACAATTGACGGCGAGCTTGGCTGAACATCAATTGCCGAGCCAAGATGGAGCTCATGTATTGGCTACTGTAGGATCTCCGGACGTGGTGGTCTTAACAGGACTCATCCTAGGAGCGGCAAGCCATCGTATGGCGGTGGTTTTCGACACAGCAGAGACAGGCGCAGCCGTACTCGCTGCAAAGTGTATCAACGAAGGGGTTATGAATTACGTGTTCCCATCTGTCCATATGGGAGAACCAGTACAAAAAGCGCAAATGAAATACTTAGGCATCCAGCCACATCTATTCTACGGCTTTGAAATGGATGAAGCTTTGGGTTCCACTATGGGATTGTCTGTGCTTGATGCGGGCATGCACATGTTGAACGATATGAAAACATTCGGCGAAGCTAGCGTAAACGTAGCTGTTGATGGACCGGGATCTGAACGACAAGATGGACGGTAATACGTACTAATTATGTGGTATAATATAGAAAAGGAGGGTATAGTATGAAAACACTCAATGAGATTCGTAACTTAATTACTCCAGTCCTAGAACTATATCACGTGAAATCGGCCTATGTATTTGGTTCGTATGCTCGTGGTGAAGCTAATGAAACTAGTGATGTAGATTTGTTTGTAGTTTTTGATAATGATGAGATTAGTTTGTTTGAAGTGGGCGGTCTTTTAGAAACATTGAAAGAAGTGTTGCAAATGAATGTGGACTTGCTCACTGATGGAAATAAATTAACTGAACGTTTTCAAAAAAAATCTTTTTAGAGATATGATTCATATATATGGTGATATCTATGAAGAACAAAGATATATTAGTTGATGTATTAGATTTAATGGATAGGCTAGACATGTCTGTCAGGTTATATAAAATCCAAGATATGTAAGACTTTTTATGTAGAGACGAACTGTAAAGGTTGTAGTGAAATATACTGTGTATATTTTGCTACAACTTTTTTATGACGGATTATACATAAATATTCCTTTTGATTATAAGGGAGAAATCACTATAATCAACATCTTAGATGGGTACTCCAGCGTATTGTAATGGAGGAATGTTACAGGTTATTTGTAGCTTCTTTGCAGAGTGAAAAATATTTTAAAAATTTTGTTGACAACTATCTAAATTTTTTGGTATTATAAGTGAGCAGTCGCAAGAAAGAAAAACATGGATTGCATACATGCGGAAATAGCTCAGCGGTAGAGCACCGCCTTGCCAAGGCGGGGGTCGCGAGTTCGAATCTCGTTTTCCGCTCCAGTTTGTTCATTCCTCGATAGCTCAGCAGGTAGAGCAATCGGCTGTTAACCGATCGGTCGTAGGTTCGAGTCCTACTCGAGGAGCCAACTTACTTTCGGTTAGTACACATCATGACCCACTAGCTCAGTTGGCAGAGCACCTGACTTTTAATCAGGGTGTCCCGCGTTCGAGTCGCGGGTGGGTCACCATTTACACAACATGGCCCGTTGGTCAAGCGGTTAAGACACCGCCCTTTCACGGCGGTATCGGGGGTTCGATTCCCCCACGGGTCACCATATGGACGATTAGCTCAGCTGGGAGAGCGCCTGCCTTACAAGCAGGATGTCGGCAGTTCGATCCTGTCATCGTCCACCACATTAGGAACTATCTTCGGATAGTTCCTTTTTTGTTTGATGTAGCCTCGGTATGGTCTATACGAGGTGATCTAAATCATTCGGAATCAATAGGTGTAGAAGATTTCGGAGAATGTTTTAGAACACTTTCAAATCTCAATATAAATAGGTATAATAAGAGAAGAACACATACATTTATGAATTGGAGGAATCACCATGGATGGATTAATACAACTTTCATTACAATACGGACCTTACGTGGTCATTGTAGGCGTCGTGTTGTTATTTTTACTATGTTGCTATTTCTTATTCCGCGATGGTAAAAGTAAGCAGAAACATAGGGAGCAACAAGTGCCAACTTATGAAGAGTATTATGAAGAGCGGAGACGGAACTTTCAGAACCCCTACGCTGTGAAAGAAGAAACGGAGATAGATGACACTATTTGGGAAGAGATGAACCCTAGTGATTACACCATGCCATTGCCAGCAGTGGACGCGACAGATTGGAACGAATCCCAAGGTATTGTGTCTAAAGAATTAGTGCGTGCCGTTAGCGAACAACCGCTAGAAGAAGCGGAAGATGCGACACGGATCATGCCGAAGTTAACTGAAGAGTTAGTCGGCGAGGAACTAGCTATAGAAGAAACTTCCTTAGAAGAATCTACGGAGGCAGAAACATCTAATATTGTAGATAAAGCGGTTGCTCAATACGTAGCGGCATTTGGCATCTTGAATCCAAAATCAGAGACAGAGGCAAAATATATTACGGAATACATATTCTCTCAATTGGGTGCTGAATCGGAAGATGAAATCGCTACATTGTTAGAAAATATCGCTGTTCAAGAAGCACTCTTACAAGCTCAAAAGGCCTATGTTACGACCCCAACAGAGTGGTTGAGAGATATGCTGTTAGATGCATTTAGTGATGTGGTAAAGCGACCGCAATCCAGTACCTGGTATTTGGTGGCAGTGGATGCTCTAAAATGCTTGGTAAATATGCAGAAAGGGCATTTACAGGCCTTAGCATTAGCCTTGATTGTGCAATATTCCAAAAATTCTAACAACTATTCTTTAGAGAATTTTCAGCATTATGTTGAGAAGTATTTAGAGCCTCTCCTAAGTGAATTGCCAACTCGTGAAGATATGTACCAACAATTAGAGTACTTGCGTTGCACATCGCCAGCAGGAGAAGTACGATTTGAACAAATCTTGCGTAATTCCTATCCATTAGTATTCGACTATCGTGGCTTTACCATGGAAGAGTTAGAATACGTGATGCAGAATGCTCCAGTGCGCACGTCGATTACTGTACCGAGTCTTAACTCATCACTATTGAAATTGTCAGCTGTAGACGAATACATGTTACCAAACTTATTTCAACGAGCAGGTATTACTGATCAGGAAACACAACAGGCATTGACGGGATTAGCTTTTAGCAGAGCCTTTGATTGGGACAACACATCCTTCGAGGATGTGCTAGAACACATTTCCCCAGTCTTGCTAGATTTGTGCCAAACATACAATCGTATCCCATTGTGTCGCTTGAACCTAACATTGCTAGGTTTATATCTAGGACGTAGCATGGTGAAAGCAACCATTCACGAAGAGTTTGACATCTCTCCTTGGTTTAGCTAATGACAGACCATTTTTTATAAGGATATGAAGATGAATCGATATATAGACACAAGTGTTGATACGAACACCCAGGAGTTTAAAGAATTGGAGTTTGCTGTGTTCTGCATAGAAAATATAGCAAAAGAACTATCCGTAGATGGAACCATGGCTTATGACATGCTAGCGGTGCAAACAGATATAGTGCAAAACTATATCATGCCTTGCTATGACGTATTGCATACTCAAGGAAAAGAATACATTGTAAATGATTTGATAGACATGCTGAAAGCGAAGGGGGTTAGTCTATGAAGGTGTATTATGGATCTTATGTAGCTGTGCCGTATCCTGAGCTAATACATTCTCGAGAGAATGTAGATTTTGGTAAGGGCTTTTACACAACGCCTATCTATGAGCAAGCTGAACAATGGGCGAAGCGTTTCCGTAAACAGAATAAGACTGGGATTGTGTCTGAATATTCGTTTGATGACAGTTCCCTTTCAGATGTAAAGGTGTTAACATTTGAAAGCTACTCAGAAGAGTGGTTGGATTTTATTTTGCAATGTCGTACCTGTAAAGATACAACGGATTACGATATAGTGATAGGTGGCGTTGCCGATGATCGAGTGTTTAATACGGTGGAACTTTATTTCGATGGATTGATTGATAAAGCAGAAGCCATCAAACGATTGATGTATGAAGAGACTAATTTACAAATTACGTTTAGAACGGAAGCAGCGTTGTCGAAGTTGGTATTTGAAAGAAGTGTGGAAGTATGAGAGCACATCCAGTATTGCTACAGAAGAAGTACGCTAGAATTATAGCTTTATTGGCTGAAAGATTATCTATTACAATTGTGGGGGCCCTTGAGTTGTTTTATCATTCAGATACCTATGAGTTGATGCGGGAAGGTGTTGCAGATATGCATTGCAGGTCTGACCTATATTTGGTAGATGAGATAGTGGCTGAGTTGTAAGATGTAATAGGAATATGATAGAAAAAGTAGTTCACCTAATCTAGATGTAAGGTCTGGTTGGGTGAATTTTTTGTTTCAAGAATTTTGCTGTTTGTTAACCTTTTAATAGTTGTGTTTATGAACTATATAAGTGTTGCTAATCAATAGAAGCGAATTAGATACAAAAGATGAAGAGAAGATGAAGAAGAATGATTCTCTTCATCTTCTCTTCATGAAAGCCATAAATAAGGGGGTTATAATTCAACAATTTGAAGTTTTATGCGATTTTTCTGATAAAAAAAGATGTAAAATACTAGTATTTTAGTGTATAATAAAAACTAATGATTAAAATATTTTTAATAGAAAATGCTATATTGCGTGAATACATGAAAATGTATTGATGTATACAAAAGTTACTATTGTCGTGTGATTGTAATCGTCCAATTATATGTCATATTTTACGATTTGTAATGGGTAGCATAGATGAAGAAAGAGTATGATTCTCTAATCGAATAAGTTTATAGTATTGTGAACACAAGTATTGGAATTGAATGATAGTTATGTACATGGAGGTTGTATGAAATCGAGCCAAATATTTTTAGAATGTGAACGCTTTCTGAAACGAGCATTAAAAGACAAAGGTCAGTATACAAAAGGAGCGGTTATCGCTTTCTTGATTACAGGGGGCATTGGGGTTAGTGTGCCTAGTACTGTGCATGCGGTAATACCACCTGCTTTGTTGGGTTTAGCATTTGAACAAGCTGGCAGGGCAAAAGGTGACCTGTATAGTACTAATACTGATGAAATCACGAAAAAAATCTTAGCTAAAACACCTGCACAGTTAGGGCTTACTATACAAGATTTGTATAGTTTGTTCTATCATACACCGTTGGCAACAAAATCGACTGATTTTTATGGAACCCAAAAACCGGGCGATCCAAACAGTACACCATTGAACGTAAACCGTGGGTATGTTACCTATGAAGGGGCTAATGTCACAGGTGGTGAAAATACTTTTGTACTAGGTAGTGGAGCTATGGCTTTAGGTGGAAACTCTAAGGCTAAGGGGGTAGGTACGATTGCGATAGGATCGCATGCAACAGCCGCTGAGAATCCAAAAGGGTATGAAAATGGAAAGTATATAGAAGGAGACGGTATTCATGATAATATTGCCATTGGCTTTAATACAGAGTCTCATGGAAATTATACAGTAGCTCTTGGAGCTCGTGCGAATGCAAATGCTAAAGGTAGTAACGCTATAGGCTTTAATACACAGGCTGCAGGTGAATCTTCCTTGGCAATTGGTTATAATACATTTGCAAATACAGCGCTAGGTGCAAATAATAATTTGGTATCTACGATCAATACTATGAGTAATGCTGTAAGTAAAGAGACTCGTACATTGATGAAGGAATATACAGATTTAGTATCAGATTATGTTGAGCATGAAAAAGCTCTCAAACGATATACTGACGCAAACAATACAGCAGAAGCTAATACAGAAAGAGAGTATCTTGAGGGACAAAAACGAGATATTGAGGCTAAAGAAGCAGCGCTGAAAGCTCGTCCTGATTATAGCCAACTTGCGAAAGATGGCGGAGCTACAGGAAATGGAACAGATTTACAAAATGCTTTAAATGAAAAGGGCGGTGTATCGAAGCTTCTTGATAAAACGTTAAATAAAGGGTTCGATTACAATAAACCACCAAGTGAAAACAAACTAAATTTATCCGTGAAAAAAGAGAATATCGGGGATACGGGCACGGGTGATTTTAAAGAAGTGCTGAAATCAAATGGGGCTAATGCGATTGCGATTGGTAACTATACACTAGCAAATGGCGATGCTAGTATTGCTCAAGGTGTAGGTGCTTATACGTTGGGAGATGCCAGCATTGCAGTAGGTTCCATGGCGCATGTTGAGAAGAGTGCTGCTCAATCTATTGCGATTGGTACGGGTGCTCAAGTTCATGATGAGAACTCTATTGCGATGGGTGTAAGAACTGCCTCCTATGGCGCAGGAGATGTTGCAATTGGTAATAGAACTACTGTGCTCGGTGACAGCTCTGTAGGTATTGGTTTTAACTCCACTGTATTATCGGATAGTGGTACAGCAATTGGTAAAAGTAGCCGAATCGATTCTGCATCTTCTCGTTCTGTGGCACTTGGTGAAAGTGCTAATATCGGTAGAGGTGCGAAAGATAGTATGGCACTTGGCTTTGACTCGATTGTCGGTAATGGTGCTGAAAACTCCGTGGCTATCGGTACACATGCCAAAGCGAATGCAAGAAATAGCCTTTCCTTTGGGAGTAATACCGAATCAGGTTTAGCAGCGATTAACAGTGTAACGATTGGTAACTATTCTACAACGAATGCGGAAAATGCTGTTGCTTTAGGTACTGGAGCTAGTGTTGCAACAGGTTCTAATCGTGGCATTGGTATTGGTAATGGCGTTAAGGTTAATGGTCAAGATACCATTGCCATGGGTACTGGCGCTAAAGCGGTGGGGACGTCTTCCATCGTTATTGGTAATGGTGCTACAGTAGGTAAGTATGATACAAATCCGACAAAACAATCTGGTGCAGATAAAGCGGTAGTAATCGGGGAAAGTGCAAGTGCGTTACGAAATAACTCTATCGTACTAGGTCACAACTCAAATGATACCTATGAAGGATATACATGGAAATTAAAACCAGGTGTTAATGCATATGACAATTTATCACCAGCAGAAAAATATGAGTTTAATGCAGATGGATCTGTTGTCTTGGAACACAAAGAGAATGCAATGGATATTCCATCCTACTTGCCAAGAGATTCTAAATTGGGTAAAACCTTAGCACAAATGGATAAGCAAGGCTTAGGGGTTGTCTCCGTTGGTGGTGGTAAGGTTGAAATCATAAATGCAGATGGCACAAAAGAAATGGTGTCAGGTCTTCGCCGTATTACCAATGTAGCACCGGGTGCATTGGATAGTGATGTCGTTACAGTTGCTCAGTTACGTGACTGGAAAGCAAAAGATATGCATTTCTTATCCATAGATAACAATCGTGCAGAAAATGATGGTAAAAACGTTACAACTGAAAAAACTGTAGAAAACGCTGGTTTTAAGGAAGATGGTATAACGATTGAACGCCGATCTTCTAACTATGAGAATGATCAAGCTACAGGCAAGTGGGCAATGGCATTAGGACCATTTGCTAAGGCGTCTGGAGTCACTGCATTAGGTGTTGGATTTGGTGCGGGTGCCTATGCTGAAGATAGTGTAAGTATCGGTAGCGCTTCCTATGCAGGAGGAAAAAATTCAGTGGCCTTGGGGGCAGTAGCTCGGGCGGCTAAAGATGCCGAGGATAGCGTGGCGATTGGTTACTCTAGTCATGCTTTGGTAAATGGTGCTACCGCATTAGGTGAATATGCAACAGCGAAAGTCAAAGATAGTGTAGCATTAGGCTCTAACTCGTTAGGCGATAAATCTTCTCGTGCTGGATGGAATCCAGAGGTAAATAGAAGGAATAAGTATGAAGATGACAAACATGTTGAAAAATTAAGCGGAAACACATTGACTTCCACATTAGCAGGTGTAGCTGTTGGTGGTGGTCAATATGAGGTGGATAAAACTACACATAAAATTGCTGCACACACTCGACAAATTAATTATTTAGCAGCAGGTACAGATGATACTGACGCAGTAAACGTGGCACAGTTAAAATCATTAAACTTGAAAATTGCTGGTAATAAAACAGATGATTCAGGAGCTGATGTAAGAGTACATGACCAAACATTAACAGTACAAGGTGACGGCACATACTTAACATCTACTGCGAATAATAATACAATCACTATGGATTTGACGCAGTCCGCAAAAAATACGCTAAATAGTGTGTTTATAACTACTTTCAAAGGTGATAACGATGGTGTAGTAACACCTAGCAAAGCGGCACCACAAGTGGAAGTGACAGGTAGTAAGGCCAATGAAAAATGGGGTTCCGGTGCAGATCGTATGGAAACCAAAAATATCGGAACCTATGCCGCTGGGAATAAAGTATATATTGGCATGAAAGCGGATTTACAATCTCGTAGTTTCAATACGTATAAATATAATGGTGAAACGGCCACAACAGACGCAGGTCCATCCATTTCCTACAATGGCATTAATATGAATAGTAAGCCAATTACAAACCTTCAAGCAGGGCAAAACCCTAATGATGCCGTGAATAAATCCCAATTGGATGCAATCACTTGGAATTTAGGGGCTAAGGATGCTAATGGTAATATCAATCGAGTGGCACCTAGTAATGATGCGAATAAACGTGTTGACCTAGTAGGAGATGGAGGTATTTCTGTAACGGCTAATGGTAGCACAGTAACGATTAGTGGTAACAAAATTTTAGATGCTATGCCAGTCGTGTACACAGATGCAGCAGGTAATCGTGTGTATAAACATACAGATGGCAAGTACTATACAACAGAAAATCCACCAGCTGGTACAAAACCGGTAACAGATGTGCAAGCCCGTTTAGTAAACACAGCCCCTGGAGCGGGTAAAACAGCAACAACAGATGCGACTGTATTCAATAATGTTAAATCTGTTATCGAGAAACAAGGTGTGACTGGTAATACTACAGCTCCAACATTTACAGAACGCTTAAGTGTGGCAGCTACGAATAATCCGAATGCGGCTGTTAATGTAAAAGATTTGAACAGTACTGCAGCAGATTTAAAAAATAGAGAACTACATATTACGCCACTAGAGTACACTCCTAATGCACAAGGCGATGTTACTTTATCCTATTCTGACGGTAATGGAAGCGTTGTATCAAATACAACAGCGACTATCAAAGGGGTAGCTACAAAATCAGATCTTTGGAATTTAGCTGTCAATGGTACAGTGGTAAATCCGACTGATAAAAAAGTAAATCTTGTGAATGGCGATAATATTGCTATTACAAAAGAAGCTAATGGCTCTGTAAAAGTGAGTGCAACAGGATTAGCAAAACAAGACTTGTCCAATATCACGAATGAAGGTAAGAAAGTAATTACCGGTCTAGGCACGAAAGTTACAGCTGGCAAGAATATTACTGTAACTACAACAACGGATACTACAACAGGTCAAAAATCCTATGCTATAGCTGCAACAGATCAAGTGGAATCTGTTACCACAGCAGCAGCAGCTACTGGTGATGAAAATATTGCCACAGTTTCCATGGTTACTGGAACAGATAAATCCGCGAATGCTCGTTATGGTGTAGGCGTATCTAAGAAGAAAGTAGCTGAAATCGCACAAAATGCGGTAGAAGTGAAAGCTGTAGATGGTTCAGATAATGTAACAGTGACACCAGATAAAACTGCAGCTGGTAAAACTGTTTACAAAGTGGCCGTAGATAAAACGAAGTTAGGCGATGGTACAAATACAACTGTAACGGGCGCAGGCACAACAGCTAATCCATATACAGTCAATGTAAAAGGCGATTTAAATAAAATTACTTCTATCACGAACGAAGCTGGTTCTGGAAAAGTGTCCTTCGATCCGAATGGTGTATCTACTTTCAGTAGCGGAACGACTGGAGATAAAACGGTAACTATCAATGGTAAAGAAGGTAAAGTTGTTGTAGGCAATGGCGGAAACCCTGTTACCATTGATGGTAGTGCCGGTCATGTCACTGGTTTACAAAATAAAGAGTGGACTGTTGGCACGACAACACCAGTATCTGGCCGTGCAGCTACGGAAGATCAATTGAAACATGTTAGCGATGCTGTGAACAATAAAGCAGATAAAACTGCATTATGGGACTTAGGCGTTGTGGCGACAGATGGTACATCAACAAAAGTAACCCCTCAAGCCGTGGAAGGTGACAACAAGCGCATCAACTTGAAAGGTAAAGGCAATGTTACGGTTACTGCAGATGGCAATACGATTACTATTGAAGGGGAAAACCAAAATAGTATTGTTGTGTACACCGATGCACAAGGTAACCGTTTGTATAAACGTGCTGATGGCAAATTCTATAAAACGAAAGAACCTGTGGCAGGTGAACGTGCTGTACTAGCGAATAATGTACAATCTCGTCTAGTGAATGCGAATGGAGAAAGCACTACATCACCAACGGTGCTTAATAATGTAAAATCTGCGATTCAAACGCAAGGAGTGGGACCGGATAATCTATCCCCAACATTCTTAGAGCGTTTGGAAGCGGCTGCAAAACCAACTAATAACCCTAACGCTGCGGTAAATGTAAGTGATCTTAAATCTGTAGTAGATGCGGGTATGAAATACGGAGCTAATATCTCCGAAGCCGCTGGCGGTGCTAACCCTGTTACAAATAAATTAGGTAGTACTGTGGCTATCAAAGGTGGTGCTACAGAAACAGAGGCTACTAACTTTGATGGAGGCAACGTATTAACGACGGTACAACAAGATGAGGGTAATACCACAGTTAACATCAAATTGAAACGTGACTTGGGTAATATCAAATCCATCACGAACGAAGCTGGTTCTGGAAAAGTATCCTTTGATCCGAATGGTGTATCTACTTTCAGTAGCGGAACCACTGGAGATAAAACGGTAACTATCAATGGTAAAGAAGGTAAAGTTGTTGTTGGCAATGATGGAAAACCTATTACCATTGACGGAAGTGCAGGTCATGTTACGGGCTTACAAAATACAACTTGGGATGTCACAAATCCTGTCTACGTAAGTGGCCGTGCTGCAACAGAAGATCAGTTGAAAGCGCTTACTACAGAGTTGAATAAAAAATCTAGTACGGATTATCGATTAGTTCCAAATCCAGATACTGATGATCATGCATATACGGTGGATAATGCTGGTGAGATTAATCTAACGGTACAAGATGCAAATGGTACGTTAAAGGATACTGTTACTTTGAAAGACGTTGCATCTAAAAAGGCGTTGGATGCATTAGTAGGACGTAGTATTACGTTAGGTGGGGATAATAACTCTGCTACTGATAAACAAACATTAGCTAATGATGTGAAATTCAACATCACAGGTGATACTAACTACATTACAACTGAGGCTAAGGGCGCTGATGTAAAACTTACATTCAATGATGCTGGATTGGCGAAAAAAGCTGATGAATGGAAACTGGCTGCGAATGGCACTGTGGTAGAGCCCGCTAATAAACAAGTTAACCTTGTGAATGGCGATAATATCAACATTACGAGCGAAGCTAATGGAACTGTAAAAGTAAGTGCTACGGGATTAGCAAAAGAAGACTTGTCCAACATCACAGGTGCAGGTAAAAAAGTTATCACTGATCTTACGGAAGTCACAGCTGGTAAAAACATTACTGTAAATCCAACAACAGATACGACAACAGGTAAAAAGACTTATGAGGTTGTGGCGAAAGACCAAGTAGAATCTGTTGTGAAAGCAACATTGACTGATGCAACTGATGAAAATATTGCCGAAGTAAGTCTAGTGTCTGGAGCGCAAGATGCTGCGAATACAAAATATGGTGTAGCCGTATCTAAAAAAGCAGTAGAGAATATTGCTAAAGGCAAAGATATTTCTATCGCAAATAAAGAGTATGAAGTAACGGGCACTGAAGGTAAGGTTGAATTAACATACGTAGATGGTAATGGTAATACTGTTGTAGACCGTAAAGCAACAATTAAAGGTGTTGCGAAAAATGATTTATCCAACATTACCGATGCAGGTAAAAAAGTAATTACTGGCTTAGGTACAAAAATTGAAGCTGGCGAAGGTATTTCTGTTGGAACACCAACTACGGATCCTACAACAGGCCAAACTACATATACTATTTCTGCTGCTAAAACTAAATTAGTGGATGGTACCAATACAACTGTAGAAGGTAAAGGCACAGAAGCTGAACCATATAAAGTTAATGTAGCAGGTAATTTAGGTAACATTACATCCATTACGAATGAAACTGGATCAGGTAAAGTCACATTCGATAATAATGGTGTTGTGAAAGTAGATGGAGATCATCCAGTATCTATCGATGGCAAAGGAG
>UQVF01000028.1 GCA_900544365.1 uncultured Veillonella sp.
GAAATACAATTTCTGTAAAACCAGCAGATTCTTCATTAGTAGTTGATGGAAATGGTGTGAAGGTTAACACTGGTACCATTAACAATGTTACAACAGGAGATAAAACTGGCACAGTAACACCAAATACAGGCGATGATACTAAACTAGCTACAGTAACTACCGTAGTAAATGCTATTAACAATGCGGCATGGACAGCTACATCTGCAGCAACAGCAGCAGGTGAATTAGGTGCTAATGCTACAAATCAGCTTGTTAAAGCAGGTGACAAAGTTACATTTGAAGCAGATAAGAACATCAAGATTACACAAGCAGGTAGTCAATTTACATTTGCTACGAAAGATAATGTAACGTTTACAACTGTACAAGTAGGTGGAGATCAAGGCCCTAAGTTCAGCAAATCTGCTGATGGAGATATTAAAGTGTCTGGATCTGACAATACTGCTCCGGTGAAAATTACGAATGTAAAACCTGGGGACATCTCTGAAACATCTACAGATGCTATTAACGGTAGCCAATTCCATGGACTTGCTAAAAATACAATTAAATTAGCAGGTAAAACTGGAGATGCAGAAGCGACAGAAACAGCAACACAAGATCTAGATAAAAAAGGCGGTATTAAATTTACTGTTAAATCTAGCGATGGCAGCTTGTTAGAAGTAGCAGCAGAGGGAGATACAATCACATTAACTCCAAAAACTGGCAAGATTACAACAGGTACAGATGGAGTGCCAACAGCGAATACAGATGGTGGTAAATTAGTGACTGCTGACCAATTAGTGACTGCCTTAACAGAAATGGGCTGGAAAGCCACAGCAGGTAATGAGGGCACTGGTACTGTTACTGGCAATGCTACAGAGTTAATCAAAGCTGGTAATACGGTGACTTTCAAAGCTGGCGATAATTTATCGATTAAACAAGATGGTAAAAACTTTATCTATTCCTTAAAAACAGAATTAACTGGCTTAACAAGTGCTGAGTTCAAAGATGCTAAGAATAATAAAGTAAACATCACTCCAGAAGGCATTACGATTACAAAACCAGCAGATCCAACAGCAGGTACACCTGAAAATACAGTGACATTAAACCAAAATGGTTTAAATAACGGTGGCAATGCGATTTCTAATGTGAAATCTAACCTTTCTGACACTAAAAATAGCGATACTGCTAATACAGAAGCAGCGCCAAGCAATGCGACTAAAGTGCAAGCAGCACCAAATACAACGAATACAACTGGCGATAACTATGTAAATCCAAACAATGCTGCTACCGTATCTGATGTATTGAATGCAGGTTGGAATTTACAAGGTAATGGAGAAGCGAAGGACTTCGTTAAAGCCTATGACACTGTAAACTTCATCAATGGTGATGGTACAACAGCTACTGTAGAAAGCATAGATGGTAAAACATCTACTGTGAAGTATAGCGTAAACCTTGGCAATGGCTTACAAAAGGATGACACTGGAAATACAATTTCTGTAAAACCAGCAGATTCTTCATTAGTAGTTGATGGAAATGGCGTGAAGGTTAACACGGGTACGATTAACAATGTTACAACAGGTGACAAACCAGGTACTGTGGAAGCCAATACTGGCGATGAAAATAAAGTCGCTACTGTAGGTAATGTTGTAAGTGCTATCAACAATGCAGCATGGACAGCGACATCTGGTAAAACAGAGGCTGGGGAATTAGGTAAAGATGCAACTAACCAATTGGTAAAAGCCGGTGATAAAGTTACTTTTGAAGCAGATAAAAATATCAAGATTACACAAGATGGAAGTAAATTTACATTTGCTACGAAAGATAATGTGTCTTTCAATACGGTACAAATAGGTGGCGATCAAGGTCCTAAATTGTCTAAAACAGATGATGGAGACTTGAAAGTATCTGGTCCTAATGGTACGGATCCAGTAAGAGTGGCTAATGTAAAATCTGGGTTGGACAAA
Source organism: uncultured Veillonella sp. (assembly GCA_900544365.1). Taxonomy (GTDB): domain Bacteria; phylum Bacillota; class Negativicutes; order Veillonellales; family Veillonellaceae; genus F0422. The sequence continues at coordinate 1,944 of UQVF01000028.1, forward strand.
TATGGTGATCAAGTGAATGGTGCTGATGTACCGGGTACAACAGATAAAAACCGTGGTTTAGTAGATTTATCTAAACCTGAAAATGGTCAACCGAAAGTAAGTGATAATACAGCTGCTACTGTAGGTGATTTACGTAACATGGGATGGATTGTATCCTCTGATAAAAAGACAGATGATTTGACTAAGGCATATTCCGACACAGTGAAAAATGCAAACGAAGTGAAATTCGTTGGTGAAGGTACAGCTATCGTATCTGGTACAACGGATGCACAAGGTGTACGTACGATCACTGTCAAAGTAGATGACCAAACGTCTACGAATAAATCTGTAACTCCTGTCGTGTACACAGATGAAAACGGTAAACAAGTATATCCAACTGGAAAAGTTGACCAAGATGGTAACCAAATCTTCAATACAAAACCAGATGGAAGTGGAGATACTGTAACAGGTCCAGTAAAAACAACTATTAACGGACCAAAAGGTACGACAACACCAACAACATTATCTAACGTAGAAGGTAACTTGGATGGTGCTAAAACGGGTACTACGGCTCCAACGACAAACCATGCAGGTGTAGATACAACAAATCCAACAGCAAGTCATTATGTGAATACACATAATGCAGCGACTGTGGGCGATGTATTGAATGCAGGTTGGAACTTACAAAACAATGGGGTAGCTCGTGACTTCGTGAAACCATATGACACTGTAAACTTTGTGAACGGTGGCAATACAACAGCAGTTGTGACAACATCTGATAATGGTACAACAAGCAATGTAACGTACAACGTAACAGGCTTGCCTGTGACATACACAACAGCAGATGGTTCGCCAGTATCTAAAGTTGGAGATAAATACTACAAAGTTAACGATAAAGGTCAACCAGTGGATGCGAATGGTAAACCAAGTACTAAGATTAATAACAACGGTGAACCTCTCGACGAAAATGGAATAGTAATTCAACCAATTAATACGGCAACAAATCCATTACATTCTACATTGGTGAACCCAAATGTAACGAATTCTGATGATGCGCCGAACAAACAAACTACATCTCCGACACAATTGGGTAATGTTACATCTGGCTTGAACAAATATGGTGATACTGTTGATGGAAAACCAGTAGCAGGTACAACGACTGCTAACACAGGCTTAATCGACTTATCCAAACCAACTAATGGAGATGCGCCTAAAGTAAGCGACAACACAGCTGCTACAGTAGGTGACTTACGTAATATGGGTTGGATTGTATCTTCCGACAAGGTTACGAATGATGACGGTACGGCTATTGTTAAAGATTACAATGAGCAAGTGCGAAATGCGAACGAAGTGAAATTCGTAGGCAAAGGTACTGCTATCGTATCTGGTAAAACAGATTCTAACGGTGTTCGTACGATTACTGTGAAAGTAGATGACCAAGTATCTACGAACAATGCGATCATGCCAACAAGCTTCACTACGAAAGATGGTACGAAAGTATATCCAGTGAAAGATGATGCAGGTAATGTAACATACCATACAACTCCAGATGGTAAAGGCACTGGTGATACTACTATCGATCCTAAGAATGTAGTAACTGCGGTGAACGGACCTAACGGTACGACAACGCCGACGACATTGCAAAATGTAAAGAGTAACTTGCCTAACGTAGATGATAAGAAACAAAAAGCCTTCCATCCAGATGGAACAGAGGTGACAGAACCAAATTCCACTACAAATACTGGTAATACGAAAGCTCCATTATCTCATACCGTGGTAGCAGCGATGATGTCTCCATTCATGACAAATGACAAAGGCGAATTCATCGATGCGAATGGTAATGTCACAACAGATCCTAAACAATATGTAAGAAACCCTAACTTTGCCGCTAATAATGCAGCCACAGTTGGCGACGTGTTACAAGCAGGTTGGAACTTACAAAATAATGGCACTGCGAAAGATTTCGTTAAACCATATGATACAGTGAACTTTATCAACGGTCTTGGTACAACAGCGGTGGTGACAACTCGTGAGGGTAACACTACAAGTGATGTGACTTTCAACGTGAAAGCAGCGAATGGTTCTGTGACTGTTGACGAGGATGGTGTGAAAGTAACTACTGGTGAAATCACTAACAATACTAATGGATCCGTATCTGGCCCTACTACGGCAGAGAAAGCAAAACTTTTACGTGATACATTGGAAGCTGCACAAAAAGAATTACAAGTAGCTAAGGATGCCTTAAAAGAAGCTGAAACTAAATTAACTGCTAACCCTACAGATACTACGTTGCAAAAAGAAGTAGCTGATAAGAAAGCAGAGTTAGCGGCGAAACAGACACCAAAAGATGAAGCTCAAAAAGCTCATGATGAGGCAGGCTTGAACAAAGTTGCGACTGTACAAAACGTGGCAGAAGCGATCAATAATGCTGGCTTTAACTTAAAAACATCCGCTGATGGTGGAGAAAAGTTGACTACAGGTACTAAAAATGATGGCGAGTTAATTAAACCAAGCAATACTGTAGAAATGGTAGCAGGCAATAACTTAACTGTGAAACAGGATGCAAATGGTAAAATTACATATGCTACGAAGGATAATGTGACTTTCACAAATGTGGATACAGGCACGTTGAACGTAGGTAGCCCGAATACATACACGGATGGTAAAGGTAATACGTACACGAAAGTGGGCGATCAGTATTACAAACCAGCTGATGTGGTGAACGGTGCTCCTAAAGAAGGTGCGACACCAGTGACGATTCCTGCGGATGTAGTTGTGAAACCAGTTAGCCCTGTCACAATGAAAACAGAAGCGGCAAAACCGGCTACGAATAATGTTGCGGATGCGCAACCATCTAGTGCGTTGAATATTACATCTCAAGATGGCAAACCGACACAAATTACAGGTGTAGGTTCCACGTTGAATACAAATGTGGTCAAAACCAATCCAGAAGGTACAGCAACGAAACCAGGTGCTACACCAGGTACAACACCGAAAACTGAAGATGTTCATTTAGTAGACTTGAATGGCACAAAAGATGCACCTGTCAACAAAAATGCGGTTGCTACAGTAGGTGACCTACAAAATATGGGTTGGGTTGTATCTGCGAAAGATGGCAATGGCTACAAAGATGTGGTAAAAAATGCGAATGTAGTAGATTTCAAAGGTGAAAATGGTATTACTGTAACGGGATCTACATTAGAAGATGGCACTCGTCAATTAACTGTAGGTATCAAAGAAGGGGAAGTTACGAATAAAGTGATAATTACTCATGCGGATGGTACAAAAACAGAGGCAGTTAAGATTGGAGATAACTACTATAAAGTAGATGAAAATGGTAAACCAGTAGGCTTTGAAAAAGATAAAGATGGCAAACCGGCTGGAACTCCATTAACAATTAATCCGACAACAGACGCTGTAACTAATAAAGGTGCAGGATTTGTAACGGGTAATACGGTGGCAAATGCAATCCAAGATTCTGGTTGGAATATTGGTAAAGCCAATGGTAGTGATGTGGTGAAATCTGATGGTACACCAGTTGATTTCAATAAAGAAGCAAAGGTGTACGATAAGGTAAATCCTAATGACGATGTGAAATTTGTAGATGGTGCTAACACGAATGTGTCTATGGTAACTGTAGATGCATTAAATGAGGATGGTACTAAGAAGGCAACTACTTTTGTCAAAGTGGATATTAACAGAGATTTAAAAATTGACTCTGTTACCACTGGTGGCACAGCGGTTGATAAAAATGGTAACAACCTTGTGAAAGTAGGCGACAAGTATTACAAAGAAGGAGATGTGACGGTAGTTACAAATCCAGATGGAAGTACTTCAGTCACACCTAAGAAGAATGCAAAACCAGTTCCTCCAGCAGATGTAATTCCTCCTAAAGATGGAGCTATGATCGTTAAAAATGTTGATGGAAAAGATGTGGTATCCGCCAAAGTTGATAAAGACGGCAACGGTGCCTTCGCAGTGAGCGGCAAAGACGGCAAAGATGGTGTATCTATTACTGCTAAAGATGGACAAGGTGCTATCGGTGTGAATGGTAAGGATGGTAAGAATACATCCATTACAGGAGAAAATATCTCTATTAAAGATAAAGATAATAACAACTCCACAAGTATTGGTATTAACAATGTTACGTTAAAAGACAAAGATGGTAATACATCCACGTTGACGGCGGACAAATCTGAACTAAAAGATAAAGCGGGCAATACGAATACGAATACATCGACTACGAATGTGTTGAAGGATACAAATGGTAATACCAACACATCTACAGCAGCAGGAACTACGTATACAGATAAAGATGCTAATAAAACAGTAGTGGGACCTAAGGAGATTAATATTACAGATAAATCCGGGGACAACACAGCATCCTTAACAAATAAAGATTTAATCTTGAATGCGAAAGATCCAAAAACTGGGGTAGATAAAACATCTCATGTATCTGGCGATAAGATTGCTTTCACAACTACTGATGAAATCGAAAAAGTAGTGGATAAAGACGGTAAACCGGTGATTGATCCAACTACTGGAAAACAAAAAGAAGTCATTAAAAATCCTGGTAACTCTACAGAGTACACTAACGAAGGATTGAAAGTCATTCCAAATAGTACAGTAGCTCGTGATGCGAATGGTAACCTTACATTCTTAGATAAAGATGGTAAACCAGTATCTAAAGATGTAGATGGTAACTACAAATATGTTGGTCAAGATGGTAAACCAGGTGAGAAATATACAGGCGCTGTGGGATCATTGAAACCAAATGTAGCAGATAGTACTCGTATCATTTCCTTCGGCATGGATAAACCTGTGTTAGATTCCAATGGTAATCCTGTGAAAGGCCCAGATGGCAAAACAGTTATGACAGAAGGTATCTCCGCTGGTATGCAACAAATTCACAATGTCGCACCAGGCACGAAAGATACAGATGCGGTTAATGTGTCTCAATTACGAGGTACAACGATCAATATCAATAATCGTATGAATCGTATGGGTGCACAAGCAGCTGCCTTAGCAGGCTTGCAATCTATCCAATACGATCCATTAGAGCCAACTCAAATTTCCGCAGGTGTAGGCTACTATCAAGGGGCTAGTGCCTTAGCACTTGGCATGAATCATTACAAAAATGAATCTACCATGTTCCATGTGGGTGCATCCGTCAATGGAAATATGAATGAAGTGATGGCCAATGCAAGTGTGACTTGGAAGTTTGGTGCTCGTGCTGATGAAACCGCAGTGAAAGATACATTCCGTCAAGGACCTATCAGTGCATCTTACACATTACAAGATAAGGTATCTGCCTTAGAAGCACAAAACAGAATTCAAAAAGATGAATTGAATGAACTACGTGCTACAAATGCGGCTCAAAAAGCAGAAAATGAAGCACAACGTGAAGAATTAGCCTTGATGAAAGCGCAAATTGCGGAATTGTTTAAACGAATGAATGGATAATCTTAGACACTAAGAGTATCTATTGTATGATACGTCACTTGTGATGTTATGCAGTCTGTGGCGTTTATAATTGAATATGGCAAAGGGAAGAGCACGACACATTCCTCCGCAAACTGATACAGTGGTTAGGTTTGCTCCGGAACATGTCGTGCTCTTCTTATGTTTTCATGATGTAGATAGAATGGAAGGCCACAAGACTGCTACTCGTATTTATGCTCTTCAGGAAAAGATACATAGTACTCTTTTGTGTGCTTAGGGTGTGGGTAGAAAGTTGTATTTTTTTTACGAGAAGGCCCTAAATATGGTATGATATAAGGTAAAGATAATACACAAGATATTCCTACATAGATAATAGGAGGTACCTACTTTGAGTAGTATATTTGATATTATTGGACCCGTTATGATTGGTCCATCTAGTTCACATACAGCGGGGGCGGCACGACTGGGGAAAATGGCTTTGTCAATTTTTCATGAGCGTCCTGAAAGTGTGACGATGACATTATATGGTTCTTTTGCAAAAACCTATCGAGGCCATGGCACAAATCGTGCTTTGGTGGGAGGTCTATTAGGGATGGATGCCGATGATGCACGTATCCGTGAGTCTTTAGAAATTGCAGAGAAAGAAAACTTTCAGTATACCTTTATTGAATCTGAAGTCGATGCAGGACATCCGAATACTGTACGATTCAATATGTATGGTAAAGAGGGAAAGCATATGTCTGTGACCGGATCATCCCTAGGTGGAGGTCGAGTGACGGTGACCAATATTGATGGCATCGATGTAGATATTACTGGGGAAGAGCATCAGATTATTGCGTTCCATACGGATCAACCCGGTGTTATTGCAGGGGTTACACATATTTTAGGGCTAGAGAAGATTAATATTTCTAGCATGCGTGTATTCCGTAAGCGCAAAGGATCAGAAGCAGTGATGCTGATTTCTACAGACTCCGATGTAGATGCTGTGGCATTACAACAAATTAAGGAAGTGACAGGCATTTCTTCTGTTATGTATTTTGAACCATTGGAGTAGAGGATACTATGAGTTATTTATACGATACAATTGAAGATATTGTACGCCTTGCGGATCGTGAAAGTATTTCTTTTTCCGAAGTGGTTTTGCGTGCAGAAATAGAAAGTACAGGTTCTGCGAAAGAAGATGTGCTAGGGGAGATACAACGTCGCATTCAAATTTTTAAAGAATCTGTTCGCGATGGCATAGAAGATACAAGAAAAAGTAAGAGTGGCATGTCTGGGGGACAAGCGAAGCAATTAGATGAGGGTAAACCAGTATTTCTGAGTGATCTTACCTATCGTGCATTGCGATATGCTATTTCCGTTAATGAAGCAAATGCGAAGATGTTCCGTATTGTAGCATGTCCTACAGCAGGGGCCTGTGGCATTTTACCTGGTGTGATGCAAGCAGTAGGTGAAGTATACAATTGTGATGAGGCGTCCTATATCAATGGATTTTTAGCGGCTGCTGGGGTAGGTAATGTGGTAACAAACCAAGCCTGTGTAGCAGGTGCTGTAGGTGGTTGCCAGGCTGAAGTTGGTACCGCAGCAGCGATGGCAGCAGCGTGTGCAGTAGCTATGATGGGGGGAACTACAGAAGAGGTAGTCACAGCTATGACATTATGTATGAAAAATGTACTTGGCTTAGTATGTGATCCGGTGGCAGGCCTTGTGGAAGTACCTTGTGTGAAGCGAAATGGTATCTATGCAGTACATGCATTAGCCTCAGCGGAAATGGCGATGGCAGGATTGCGAAGTCGTATTCCTGCGGATGAGGTAATTGGTGCTATGGACTCTATTGGACGGGCATTGCCAGAAGCGTTGCGGGAGACTAGTGAAGGTGGCTTAGCGAGAACAAAAACGGGCATGGATATTACGAAACGCTTGGCTCATCAGAAGTAGAGGGGTATCAGTATGGGAATAGGAGCATATCAGGAGACCTCCGTTTACCAAGGGGCTCTGCGTATATTGCAGACATTGCATGAGGCGCAGCATGAGGCTTATATTGTAGGTGGTGCTGTGCGAGATATTCAAATGGGGCGTATTCCTCATGACTACGATATCGTTACATCCGCTATGCCGGAGGTAGTGATTAGCGTATTGCGTACAGCAGGGTTTACTACAACCAATGTAGTAGGTGCTTCTTTCGGCGTGGTGGTCGTGTCTTATGGGGGACATTCATATGAGGTGGCTACGTATCGCAGTGAGCAGTATGGTGATGATAGCCACCGCCCCATTTCAGTACAATATCCGTCTACATTCTCAGACGATGTACAGCGGCGTGATTTTACTATCAATGGACTTGCTCTAAGTGAAAGTGGAGAGGTTCGTGATGAAGTAGGTGGTTTACGAGATATAGAAGAGCGTCGTTTGTGCACGATAGGATCTAGCATAGAACGTTTTCAAGAAGATGCATTACGTATGTTTCGCTTATGTCGTTTTGTGGGACAACTAGGATTTTCAATTGACCCTAGTACGTGGGCGGGAATCGAGCCTAATCTATACCGTGTAGAAGGCTTGTCCGTAGAGCGAGTGCGTATTGAAATTGAAAAAATATTGCTCAGTGACCATGTGGATTTAGCCTTAGATGCCTTGGTACAGAGCCATTTAAATGAACAATATTGCCAACAAACAATAGAGGGGATGGTAAGACGCATCCCTATCATGCCAGAATTAACGCACTTAGTGGATTTGCCACAATCACCGGAACATCATATATATGATGGATGGAGGCATACTTTGGCTGTGGTTAAGGAAGTGCCTTCTAACCTAGTATTGCGTTGGGCAGCCTTGCTCCACGATGTGGGAAAAGGCGTAGAGGGTGTGCGCGGCTTTCATAATGGTCGCATTACGGATCGAAATCATGATGTTGTTGGCGCTAGGATGACTCGAAATATGCTGACTAGATTAGGATACTCTAAAGACTTTGTAAATCTAGTAGTATGGCTTGTAGAACGTCATATGAGATTTCACTTTTATGTATCCAATCCATCCGCGGATTTACGAAAATGGATGCAAAAAGAATCTCGTGGAGCAATGTTTCGTGAAACTAAGGATTTAGTAGAGGCTATGGAGTATTTAAAAGCCCTCGGTGTGGCAGATGTTATTGGTGGTGGAACTAAGAAGGTAGAGCCTTCAGAAGTATATGGACAGCGAATGGTGGAATTAGCGAGAGGCATCCCGGTACATACGAAAGATTTAAATTATGATCGTAGTCTACCGGCTTTGGTGGCACCATATGCGAAGGAAGTGTTGCAATCTGTTTTACAACGTGTCCAATTAGGGGAGATTCCGAACACTCCGGAGTCTATCCATGAAGCAAGTATGGCGAAGTTTAATCGATTAAAGAAAAAGGAGCAACATGCATGAAAATGCAAGCAGCAAGAAGACGAATAGATACATATGGGTCATGGTGGTTTATGGCTTTATTCTGTATTGCTCTAGGAATTACCTTGCGCTATACATATATCCAGATTATAGCGAATGATACATATTCTAAACGCTTTTCAAGTCAATTTATCACAGATAGAGTATTACAATCTCCAAGAGGAACTATTTTTGACCGCAATGGAAATCCATTAGCATTAAGTGTAACGGTTAACTCTGTTAGTGCAGATCCAACTATGATGCGGGTTGTGGCAAAAAAAACACCAGAGGAAGTGGCAGATGTATTAGCTCCTTATGTACGACTTTCTAGGGAGCAAATTATTGAAAAATTAAATGAAGATACAGCGTTTGTATGGATTGATCGATTGCTAGATGTACCCAACTCTAATGGGGTAGAGGCAGCGATTAAGGATGCGAAGTATAACTTTATTACGCTTCATAAAGAAAGCCGCCGGTATTATCCTAATGATACCCTATTGGCACAAGTGCTTGGGTTTGTGGGGTTCAATGAAATGGATAAAGCCGATGCTGAAGGTAAGGCTGGTTTAGAAGCAGCCTTAGATGATGTTATTCGTAGTAATGAACAAAAAGTAAGTATCTATAATGATACGGCAGGACGACCAGTTTTTGAATCTGTACAATCTCAGTTTTTGCCAGACCAGGAAAAATCTGTTAATTTGACGATTGATACAACGGTACAATTTATTGCAGAACGTGCACTCGATAAGGCTATGATAGATACAAAGGCCCGTAGTGCAGCAATGATTATTATGGATCCGAAGACAGGAGAAATACTTGCCATGGCGAACCGTAATCGTGGTATGGCGTCGGATGTGAATAAATTGAAATATGAAGATTATCGGAATAATGCGGTAGTTAGTATTTATGAGCCAGGGTCTACGTTTAAACCAATTATTGCAGCTTCCGCACTGGCTGCGGGTAAATGGCAATTAGATACGGTATATAATGATACGGGTACCATTGTTATCGACGGTCACCCTATGAAAAACTGGGATGGCAAAGGTAGTGGCAAAGTTCGCCTATTAGATATCTTAAAATATTCTATAAATACAGGTATGGCCTATTTAGGAACCACGACAGGTGGAGATATTTTGGTAGACTACGTAAAACGATTCGGCTTTGGTAAAGCAACTGGTATTGAATTGCCAGCCGAGGGAGAAGGGATTCTCTTTGATCCGAAAAGTATGAGTAAGTTAGATACGGCGACTATGTCCATTGGACAGGGGATTGCAGTTACACCACTACAAATGGTACAAGCCTTTGGTGCTTTGGCCAATGGTGGTAAAATGATGAAGCCTCATATTATCAAATCCATTGTGAACCCCGATGGTTCCATTTATAAAGAAGCAAAGGATGTAGAACAAGGCCAGCCAATCCCTGAAAGTATTGCGAAACAGATTACAGATATTTTAGAGAAAGAAGTCTCCGAAGGTGGCGGACATAAAGCCTATGTAGAAGGATATCAATTTGCTGGTAAAACAGGAACAGCAGAAAAATTAGATGCAGAGCATGGTGGTTATTTGAATGGCCGCTATATTGCGTCCTTTATCGGCTATGGGCCGGTAGAAGATGCACAATTTGTAGCATTAGTAGTGATTGATGATCCAGCGGGAACTTTCTATGGTGGTCAAATTGCGGCGCCTGTATTCCAAGATGTGATGACACAGCTAGTACGTTACTATAAACTTTCACCAACACGGAGTAAACATAGTGATAAAGATAAAGGTAAGCAGGGGATTAAGCCTCTAGAAGTACAACGTAATCAAGATGGATCAATAATCGTGCCAAATTTTGTAGGCCATGCCTATGGAGAAGTGCGTGATTGGGTACATGAAGCTGGGTTGACGTTTAAGCCAAATGGCACAGGATATGCTATTTCTCAAGATGAATCTGTTGGAAGTACTTTGGAGAAAGGTGAATCCATCACGGTATACTTTAGTAGGTAATATCGCTATAGATAGGTTGTTCCATTTAAGCATGTATTATATATATTTGAATTTGCAGAATATAATTAGATGAATAATATAAAGAGGATATAGATGATTGAATTATTAGGAAAACCAGTAGCGCAAGCTCGTAAAGCGGCGTTACAAGAAAAAATGGATGCCTTATTAGCGCGAGGTGTGACGATAACATTAGGTATTTTGCTAGTTGGTAATGATAGTGCCGCTAAGATGTATGCTACATTTATGGAAAAAGTAGCAAAAGGTGCTAACTTTAATACAGAATTGGTAGAACTGCCAGAAGCGGCGACCCAAGAAGAGGTAGAGGCAGTTATTCGCAGATTCAATACAGATGAAAGCATCTACGGTGTTTTGCCATTAATGCCAATGCCAAAGCATATCAATAGTGAAGCGGTGATTGGCGCGTTAGACCCAGCAAAAGATATAGATGGATTGACGACGTATAACATTGGTCTAGTTAGCTCTGGAAAAGGTGGTTATGTACCATGTACGCCTAAAGCGTGTATGGCAATCATAGATCATTATGGTATTGAACTGTCTGGTAAAAAAGTAGTTGTTCTTGGTCGTAGTCAAGTAGTGGGAAAACCTGTGGCACTATTAGCGTTAGAACGTAATGCAACAGTGACCATTTGTCACTCTAAAACTCAAAACTTAGGTACAGAATTATCCCAAGCGGATGTGGTGATTGCTGCTGTGGGCAAAGCGCATATGGTAGATGGATCTATGCTACAGCCAGGTTGTGTCGTTATCGATGTAGGAATCAATGAATTAGATGGACAGACTGTAGGAGATGTGGACTTTACTTCTGCTAGTGAAGTGGCATCTGCCATTACACCTGTACCAGGTGGTGTAGGATCTGTGACGACTACCATGATGTTAGAAGGATTATACGAGGCGTATCATGCACGAAATGGCCATTGCTGAGGGAATTGTAGAGGTAGCGCTAGATACGCTGAAAGCGAATGAAGGAACTATCATTCATGCTATACAGGTGCAGATTGGTGCCTTATCTGGTGTAGAGCCCGAGGCTTTGCATTTTTGTTTTGATGCGGTTACACATGGGACACCTGCAGAGGGAGCAAAGTTAGAGATTGAAACAATTCCGATGAAAGGGCGTTGTTTAGAGTGTAATCAAGAATTTTCAATGGAACAATATCGTCATGTATGCCCGTCATGCCATAGCTTTGCAGTGGAAGAATTGCAAGGTCGAGAATTACGAGTAGCATCTATCGATATGGATTAAAGGAGTACTATGGAAGTACAAGTAATGACAAATGTGTTGGCAAAAAATGATGCCATTGCAGAAACGCTACAACAACAGTTTAAGGATAAACAAATTTTAGTAATGAATTTATTAGGCTCTCCTGGAGCAGGGAAGACATCTTTATTAGAGGCCACTTTACAAACATTGTCCAAAGATTATCGTATTGCGGTCATTGAGGGGGACTTATTTACGGATAAAGATGCAGAACGTATCCATGCTACCGGGGTCCCAGTGATTCAAATCAATACTGTCGGTGGCTGCCATTTGGATGCAAATATGATTCGAGAGGCCATTGGTGAATTAGACTTGGATGCATTGGATCTAATCATTATTGAAAATGTAGGTAACTTAGTGTGTCCTGCAGAATTCTTCATCGGTGAAGATATGAAAGTAACGGTTCTATCCATTACGGAAGGAGAAGATAAACCTTTGAAATATCCTTTGATTTTTAAAGAATCTTCTGCTGTACTATTAAATAAAGTAGACTTATTACCTTATGTACCATTTAAAATAGATGAGGCTATTCGAGATATTAACTCTTTACAACCAGGGGTACCGATTTTTCAGGTTAGCTGCACTCAAGATGAAGGGCTTTTACCATGGATTACATGGGTAAGAGAAAAATTAGAGGAGCGATGTATCGATGAAAACTAATTGGAGAGCGACCTTAGCGGCTATGGCGTTAATGGGCATGGTGGTGTTACAGCCGCAGGTTGCACTAGGCGAAGATGCTAGTAGTAGTACTATACATAAAAAGGCAGAATCGATTGTTTCTGACCGAGATGCCGGTGGGAATGCCGTAAACAAGAAGGCTGATGCTACTGAAACCGGTGCTGTTGAAAAGAAAGTAGAAACAGTAGAGCAAGGAAAAACTGTATTAGAGACGAAAGCTGCGGGTACTGCTGTACAGCGGAAGGTGACAGTAGGGTCAGTGACGCTTGATTTGACCCCAGACCATATGGCGGAAGATTTGGCGGTGAGAAAATTCTTAAAAGAGAAAAAAAATTCCTTTGTAGAAGGGGAAGCAGAAGAATTAGAGCTGGTGGGAACTACTTTCACAGCAAAACGCATACCGCTGTTACTCATTACAGATACATTTGTGAAAGCATTGAAAGAAGAAGCCAAGGCTCGTATAGATGCGAAACAACGTGAGCCATGGGCGTTTCCAGATGTGGATATGATGAAAGAAAAATTAGATGCAATTGGTAAGAAACAACCTGTAGATAGGTATGAGAGTGATGCATCTGAAGCAGATACAGCAAAAGAGAAGGAATCCTTAGCGGAGCAAAGTGCAATGGATGCGGTATCGTCAGTAGACGATGAAGCAGAGAAAGGCAGTGTCGAAAAAGCTGAGGAAGCTAAAGAAGGTAAGGAAGCCAAAGATAATACATCTAATAGAAAAGGGGAAAGTGAAGGCACAGATACGTCTAAGAAATCTGGAGAGAGGACAAAGGATGTGAAAACTCCTAAAGTCCCTAAATACCCTATCGACTTATTATGGACAGATAAGGCTAGTACCTTTTTACATGAGGATGTACATGTAGGTGCCACCCGTAGTGAAGTGCTTTTTGCTTGGGGGGCTCCACAGGCTATGTGGCGTGATAATACTAATGGTTCATTGTTGTGGCTATATGAAGGAAAACTCTCTAAAGAAAAAACTATAACAAATGATAGAAAAAAGTCTATGCAAAAGGAGGAGTTTTCACAATTAGTGAAGAATACTTATACTAGTGACTCTTTAGCAGGTTCTAATAGTTCTGTGGGTTATGTGTGGCTTTCATTAAAAGATGGGAAAGTGACACATTTGGGAATGATTACGGGTCAAGACTGGCCTCGTTTTGCTATACCAGCCACTACATTAGAAAGGTTTAAACCCAATACAATGACAGAATCAGATTTCTCTTTGATGGGGTATCGATTAGGTGAACCATTTACCAATGATCCCAACCGATCTTGGGAAGAAAGAGGAAGACTGTATGGTCAGGAGTTTTTAGGCTATAAGGATGTAGTTATCGCATATAACAAGGAACACGAAATTACTCGTGTCATGATCAACTCATCGCTTGGTACGACAAAACGCGGCATTTCGCTTGGAGATTCTAAATATTTACTGCTCTATCTCTACGGAGTGCCAGATTTTGAAGAACCTGCTAATCATCATGATAGCACTAAAGGTGTTGTGTATGGCTATCGCCATCCGGTGTTAGAACATACCTATTTGTTATTTACATTAGATGATAAATTCGTCAGAGAAATATTATTGTCCAACCAAAAGAAAAGCGAACTTGTTTCGGCTATGAAATAGGTGGCGTTCTTAATTGCATATTGGTCAAAGGGAAGACCGCAATACACCCCCTCAGAAACGGCATTTCATGATGTTTCTTCGGAGGTATATTGCGGTCTTCTTATATTTGGCATATGTAGGCAATACAGAACGCCATCTATTTCTATCCACAATGGCGTTCTGGGGGAGGAGCACGCCGTGCTCTTCTTGTGTTTGTATAAATTTGATATAGCAACGCCATAAGACTACTATGCAAAACTGCGTCGCTTGGAGGGGGAAGTTTCTAAAAGGTTATTTGACACAACATGATTCAAATAGTATTATATATCAGTATTTCATATGTAATTAATAGGTGAATTGAACGGATCGTAAGGAAGGTAAATGGATGAATAGTAAGTCGATAGCAGCAATTGTGATGACCACTGTACTTACTACAGGGTATGGGACTGCACATGCAGTAGGACAGAGTTCCTATGGCTCGGATGGGGTACAGATTGGTAGTGAGTATTCCGTCGGAGTAGGGAATAGTATTCTGGTTAGTGGAGATGATGCTGTAGTAGTGGGCACATCCCAAGCAGAGGCGATTGATAAGGGCACATCTATTGGAAGTTATGCAGGGGCAAGTAGTTATGATGGGTCTACTAATCTTGGGTATAATGCATTAGGTCGTGCTTTCAACGCGATATCACTGGGGAGGGGGGCTATATTACGTGGATATCAATCGCTGGGTATTGGGTATAAGACTCGTACTTTCTTTGGTGTTAAAAATAGTATGGTTATTGGTGAATCGTCAAGGGCGGATGAAACTAATTCTGTTGCGTTAGGGTCTCAAACAGTAACTAACCGTGATGAAGGCGTAATCGGATACGATCCTTTGCATATAGCTGTTGTAAAAGATCCAGAGAAAGGTAACTTACAGTTACCTACTGCGTTACAAGAGGAAATAGCCACTAAAGAAGTAGAATATGAAGCTTTGCAAGATGAATATGAAATGATTCAAGGGGATATATATACATTATCTGAAAAAAGAGCAGCCTTAATAGGTAAATTAGCACGGAGTGAAGATGTGGATTTAGCGGAATTAAGCGCTATAAGGGCTCAGTCGGAAGAGAAATATAATCTATTAAAGAAAAAAGGTGTAGAGCTAGCCAATAAGAAAGCAGAAATTAATCAGATAGCGAGTACTTGGCGGTCTGGACAAGGTGCTATATCTATTGGCAATCCTGAACAAGGGGATACAAGACAGCTCATAGGGTTAGCAGCGGGATCAAAAGATACTGATGGCATTAATGTGGCACAACTAAAATCATTAGATTTGACAGCTCATCGTGCATTGGATAGAACGATTAGACAGTTGCGAAATGAAGCGAGACAAGGGAATACGATGACGGCTGCTCTTGGTGTACTAAAACCACTAGCTTATAAAGTGAATGAACCAACGCAAGTGTTAGCAGGTGTAGGACAATATGCAGGTCATAGTGGCTATGCCTTAGGGGTAGCTCATTATAGGAATGAACGAATGATGGTGAATGCAGGGGCAGCACTTTCAGGAAACCAATTAGTGTACAATGCGGGTGCTACTTTACGATTAGGTAAAAAAGGGGCATCCTTAGCCGCGGATAGAGGTCATCTATCAATAGAAAGCTTATTTGAAGCATTACAGCGAGAACAAACTAGAAACCAACGTCAAAAACAAGTACTACGAGAGTTGGAACTAGAGAATCAACAGTTGCACCAAGATGTGGAGCAGCTAAAACAGATGGCAAGATAATGGATATATGATAAAAGATAGGATGGAATGAGGTAAGTGATGAAAAGACATTGTGTAGTACCTTTGATACTAGCTAGTATTTTGGCAACAGGTTTAGGAAGTGTGCAAGCAGTAGGTAATAATTCTTATGAAGCTGGTGGAGGGAATGCTTCTGGAGATAATTCTGTAGCGATAGGGGCGTCAGCGTCGAGTGTTGAAAATGAGTCTGTGTCCATAGGCGCTGGGGCAGTTTCTGCAAAACGTGTTAGCGTAGCAATCGGTAGAGACGCGCGAAGTGATAAAGAAGGTGCCATCAGTATGGGGTATAAAGCACAGGCCATGGGTGAAAATACTTTGGCATTGGGACGAGAGGCTCAGGCGCGTGGAGAAAATGGTTCTATTAGTATAGGCGTTGAAGCGATTACTGGGGATGGCAGTCATGGCTCGGTAGCGATTGGTACATCGGCTAAAACAGAGGTTGCGGATAGTGTGGCGCTAGGATCGTATACATTAGGGAACCGAAATAAAGGTACTTTGGGATATGATCCGTCTGAAGAGTTTGTAGTAAAAGGTGCTAATGGGACATTACAGATAAGCACTGCTAAACAAGGCACTACTGGAAATACTGCGACAAGTACATGGCAATCTACAAGGGGTGCTGTATCCATTGGTAACTCCGAAACAGGAGATACAAGACAGTTGATAGGTTTAGCAGCGGGCTCTGAAGATACGGATGGTGTCAATGTAGCCCAATTAAAATCCTTGGAAACAGCTACATACAAAGCAATTGATACAGCAGCTAAAGGATTGCGTGGTGAAATTCATCGAGGGAATGCGATGACAGCAGCCTTAGCAGCTCTAAAACCTATCCAATATAAAGTAGATGAACCAACACAAGTGATGGTAGGTATAGGCAAACAGGAAGAAAAAATGGGCTATGCCCTAGGTGTGGCGCACTATACCAATGAAAGAACGATGTTCAATGCAGGGGCTGCTTTCTCAAGTGGACAAATCATCTACAACCTTGGAGCAACACTTCGCTTTGGTAAAGGCGGTAAAACTACTGGTATCTACGGAGATAATGCATCTCTTTCCGTACTATCTGATGCGTTACAAGAAGAAAAACAACAAAATGATCGTCAAGAACAGGCCATCGTTAAGTTACAATCGGATAATCAACAACTACGAGCGGATATGGAGATGTTGAAACAACTTGTTTCGGCTAAGTAGCCTGTGGCGTTAGCAACTAAATTATATAAAAGGAAGAGCACGGCATACTCCTCACAAACGGTATTTCATAATGTTTGTTCGGAGCACGCCGTGCTCTTCTTGTGTTTGTGTGAATTGGGTAGTTAGGGGGCGCCACAAGGCTACTATCCAAAATGGCGTTCTAGGGGGAGGAAGACCGCAATACACCCCCTCAGAAACGGCATTTCATGATGTTTCTTGGGAGGTATATTGCGGTCTTCATGGTTTTGAGTTAGGTAATAAGTAATGAAAAAGCCTAACGAATAAGGTCTACTCACCTTAATACGTTAGGCACATTTTCATTTTAAACTTTCTTGAGATGAGCCTAACGCCGATCAAACGTTGATGGCTCTTCTTTTGTATATTCAGTATACCATATTTTGTTGTGAAATACTACTATTACGACGGTAAGGTTTATATAAAAAGGCTAAATACGGTATTTGACGGAGTTCTTTCAGGTAAGATATAATTGGATTATATAATCATACAAAGCAGATATGATTAGGAGCTTTATGATAAGAGAGGTATTACATGAATAGAAAGTCTAAGTTGGCAGTATTGGCAGTGAGTGCTTTGACTGCAAGTTATATGGGTGTACATGCAGCAGGTGCTGGTGCTTATGAGGCTGGTGATGGAGCAGTTGCTGGTCAAAATTCGGTAGCTGTTGGTTCTAATGCGAAGGCATTGGGTCAGTATGGAGTTGGTATTGGGAACTCTTCTAAGGTGCGTAATCATGCTGTTGCGGTAGGTGCCAATGCAGAAGCAGAAGAGTACTATTCCATGTCTCTAGGGGATAAAGCACTTTCAGGAGGTCAATATGCAGTGTCTGTGGGCGGTAAATCGAATGCTTTGAAAGAAGGTTCTATTGCCATAGGCTATGAAGCTACGGTGGGTGAAGCAGCCACGGGAGAATCTACGGGGGGTGTAGCTCCCAATAAAGGTGGTACTAACTCCGTGGCTGTGGGGCGTAAATCGAAAGTAGTAGGAAATACTGCTATTGCCATTGGGTATGGTAGTCAAGTGAATATGGATTCTGGTATTGCTATTGGTAGTGGAGCTATTTCTAATATAAGAAGTGCTATTGCTATTGGTGAGGAAGCAGGTAAAAATTCTAGTTATACTGGAACTGCAAGTAATGAACCAGGTAGTGTTTTTATTGGAAAAATGGCTGGTCAAAATGTAGTTGGTAATATTAACACCTTTGTAGGTTCGAGTGCAGGGACTGGTACAAAAGGCCATAATAATATTGCTGTCGGTAATGATGCAGGAAGATCTGTAACAGGTGAACATAATATATCAATCGGATTCAATTCGTCTAAATCTGCGAATGGATTGAATAATGTGGCCATTGGTCAAAACTCTGGAACCAATATGAAAGGGAATACGAACGTATCCATTGGTTCTATGTCGAATAATTTTGATAAAGAAACTGCTGTTAATAATGCGGTTGCTGTGGGGAATCAAAGTGAAACTAAGGCAAATTACACGGTAGCATTGGGAGCAGCAGCGAAAGCAAAGGTAGTTGGTGCCACTGCTATGGGTGTGTTTGCGCAAGCAAATGATGGATATGCTACAGCTCTTGGGTATGGTGCGATTGCTAGTGGTGGACATTCTATTGCAGTAGGCTTGAACTCTCGAGCTATAGGCGGATATTCCGTGGCCCATGGTTCCTGGGCTGAAAGTAATGGTAAATTTGGGACAGCTGTTGGATATGATGCACATGCTAATGGGGAAAGAAGTGTTGCATTAGGAAAAACTGCAGTTGCAGAAGCCAATGATTCTGTTGCATTAGGGGCTAATGCAACAAGTGATCGCAATGCCGATGAGATTGGGTATGACCCATCTGAAACAGCTGTTGTAAAAGGTGCAGCGGATGTCTTACAATTGGGGGCTGATTTGCAAGCACAATTTGATACAAAGGATGCAGAATATAAAACATTACAACAAGAAAGCGCTGTGATTCAAGCAGAGCGTAATACGCTATTAGAAAAACAAAAAGAATTGGAGGCTGCTAATAATACGACGGAATTAGAAACTGTCAATGCGCAATTAGCAGATAATAAAACTCGTTTAGATGCGAAAAATAAAGAAGTATCTGATAAAGCAATAGAAATTAATAAACTGGTAGGTACTTGGAAAGCAAGAAAAGGTGCGGTATCTGTTGGTAACTCTACCACTGGAGAAACTCGTCAAATTATCAATGTAGCAGCAGGTACAGAAGATACTGATGCGGTGAATGTGGCGCAATTAAAAGCTGTGTCGAATGGAGGCTTTGCGGTATCAACAAACTCATATGATGTTACTGATGAAACAACAAAAGCTAGTACAAAAGGTACGTTAATTAGAACTAAGCTTGGTGGCATTCTTCCAATCGAAGGAAAAGCAAGTACTGTGTATGGATCTGATGCTGCACCAGCTACTAATTATTCTTCCGATAATTTAATTACCTATGCGGATGCGGGTACTGTGCGTATTGGCATGGTGAAATCACCGACTTTCACAAGCGTGTCTATTGGTGATACAAACCCTATTACATTAGCAGTTACCGATGGAAAATTGACGGCTGGTGGTAACGAAGTCATCACTAAAGGGAACTTTACGACTGTTTTTAATGAATTATATAAGGTAGGCGATGGCTTAACTACCGCAACTGAAGATGGTAAAACGGTTATTAAGCTGGATAAAGAAACGCTTAAAAATGATCCTAATTTTAAAGGACCAAAAGGAGACACAGGCGAAGCCGGTAAATCCGCCTTAGACGTATGGAAGTCTATCCCAGGTAATGAAAACAAAACAGCTGAAGATTACGCTAAAGATATTAAAGGTGACAAAGGCGAAAAAGGTGATGATGGAAAATCTGCGTTAGACGTATGGAAATCCATTCCAGGTAATGAAGATAAAACAGCTGAAGATTACGCTAAAGCTATTAAAGGTGAAAAAGGCGAAAAAGGTGACGACGGTAAATCTGCGTTAGACGTATGGAAATCCATCCCAGGTAACGAAGATAAAACAGCTGAAGATTACGCTAAAGCCATTAAAGGCGAAAAAGGCGATGATGGAAAATCTGCCTTAGATGTATGGAAGGCTATCCCAGGTAACGAAGATAAAACAGCTGAAGATTACGCTAAAGCAATTAAAGGCGAAAAAGGCGAAAAAGGTGAAACGGGTGCAGCTGGAGCTGATGGTAAATCTGCGTTAGACGTATGGAAATCCATCCCAGGTAATGAAGATAAAACAGCTGAAGATTACGCTAAAGCTATTAAAGGTGAAA
>UQVF01000029.1 GCA_900544365.1 uncultured Veillonella sp.
TATATGTCTATTTTATTGCAAAAAAAGAATGTTGGCGACTACTCTTATATGAGTAGCCCCAACATTTATTATAGAGCCTATATTTCGACATCTTCCTCTTAGTTCCCTCCATATATTTACACAAATTTTATAGTAAGCCAAAATACATCGTAAAATAACATTCTTCATGCGCTACGTATACACAAAACACAGGGCAAAATACCCTGTGCTTTTTACTTTCTATATTATGAGCAATACTCTTAAACTATGTATCTAAATAATTTATTAAATTCTCTATATCACGAGCCGCATAAAAAATACGCACAATTGAAACCAATTTCATTATATCATCTACACAATAGAAAACTACATACTTATCAACAGGAACCTTGTAAATCATTTTCGATTTCCAATGCTCCTAATCAATAAGCACCTCATTGGAAACATATCTAGCGAAGCTATCATTTTTCTTATTCGTAATATTTGATGTTCTGCTGCTATAGGTGCTATTAATGTATAGCGGACATATTCATATATCTCTCTTAAATCTTCTAATGCCATGCTGGAATAAGTCACTGTATAATGATTCCTCATATCCCATATTCCTTCGCAAGTAACGCATCTACTTCTTCTACACTATAGCATTTATCATTCTGTAACGAATCCATTCCCTTTTGCAATTCTACATCTAGTTCTTCTTTCGATAATCTATCCAAAGATATTGGTGGTTTACGGTTAGGCAAGCGAAGTTCAAAAGGCATTCCATTTTGCAACACAATTTGGCTATATAACATTTGTATTGCACTGGATGGAGAACTCCCAAGTTGTCCTAAAATATGCTCTGCATTTTCTTTTAAAGTAGAATCAATTCTAGCATATACTACATTTGTATTCGCCATGTGTATCACACTCCTTCCATTTCTTCATCATACACTATAAGCATTGCATATACAAGCAATTACAAGCGCATATAGGTATTCTCTGTTTATAGTTTTCATATAAAAATTTTTTGACCCTCATTTTGTCCTTTATTTTGCGACTTTTAATTTTTGTCATATACTACTACCAATAACAATTACCTTCCTCTTCCTATATCTCTACTATCATGCTATAATAAAAATGTATTAAATTAACAGGAAACGTATTCTAGCGTAGGGTACACAAAAAAGCACAGGACTGGTATTCCTGTGCTTTTTGATTGCCCAATCTACTATCTTTTTAGTATAATAGAAGGTAGTTTAAGAACTGTAAATCTATGAAAGCATATCATGTCCAGGCTTTCATAATAATTTATAAATATATCGTTAGTATAGATAAGGTAGGAGTTACTTTCATGGAAAAGAAACTGATTTTTAATGAACATGGTGACCGCGGCACGCAAAGTATGGTGGGCGGTAATACGACGAATTTACGGGAATGGAATCGTATTAAGTACGATTGGGCGAATACATTGTATCGTACGATGCTGAACAATTTCTGGATTCCTGAAGAAATTTCTTTGAACGAAGATATTAAGCAATTCCCATATTTAACGGACAGCGAGCGCCGTGCTTTTGACAAGATTATTTCTTTCTTAAACTTCTTGGACTCCATTCAAAGCGAGAACTTACCAAACTTGAGCCGTTATATTACGGCATCTGAAGTGGCTTCTTTATTGAATATCCAAGCATTCCAAGAAGAAATCCATGCACAATCCTATTCTTATATTTTGGATACCGTAACGAATCCAATTACTCGTGACCGCATTTATGATGAGTGGCGTACAGACGAGCATTTATTGGCTCGTAACCGCTTCATCGCAGACATTTACCAACGCTTTAGCGATGAGCCGTCGGAACATAATTTGATCCGTACGATCATGGCGAACTACATCTTAGAAGGCATTTATTTCTACTCTGGATTTAGCTTCTTCTACACATTGGCTCGCCAAGGTAAAATGACAGCTACTTCCACGATTTTCAAATATATCAATCGTGACGAAGTGACTCACTTAGTATTGTTCCAAAATATTATCCGTGAGCTTCGCATCGAGCGCCCAGAATTATTCACTGCTGAACTAGAAGCTGAATTAACACAAATGCTTCGTGAAGGTACTGAAAATGAAATTGCTTGGGGCCAATACATCACTGATGATAAAATCCTTGGCATCAACAACACATTGATCGAGCGCTACATCAAATACTTAGCGAACCAACGTGCTGATTCCATCGGCTTGCAACCATTATATCCAGACATCAGGGAAAACCCTATGGCTTGGATTGAAAGTTTCTCCAACTTAAACAGTACAAAAACTGACTTCTTTGAAGCGAAAGTTACGAACTATACAAAAGCAGCTGCCTTCGATTTCGATGATTTGGAATAAGAATGCCTATAAAGTTATATACATAAAAGCTACACGTAGATATATTCTACTGTGTAGCTTTTTGTTTTCCCTATAAATCTGTAATTTTGCAGCTTTAAAATTCAATAGACTGTATACTTATCTAGGCTCATTGCTATTAAGAGCAACTCATGTTGTCCTATAACCTTATTTGATTACAAAAAAATATTGGAACTACCCATATAAGAGTAGTTCCAACATATATAAATGAATCTTAGTTCTCTTTCACCAACGCCCGATGGATGAGTCCAATCACCAATCCTACGCCGCCAAATAGAAGCCAGTCCATTCCGATGCTGTGCATTGGTACTTGTGTGGCAAAGAATTGTCCTACGCTACCTAAGTCTACTTGCGCTGTTTCTAAGCCAGATACAAGGGCTGTAATGAACGTTGCTCCTACTGTCCAAGCATATACGCACTGACGACCGTTAAACAACGGATGTAAGAATGCCAATACAATCAGTGCGATGGATAATGGGTACAGGAACATCAACACAGGAATCGCTGCAGTAATGATGGTTTTCAAACCAAACATACCTACGCCGATAGAGATCAATACGAATAGTACTGCGTATGCCTTATAAGATAAGCCTCCAAATTGTGTGCTAAAGTACTGCGCACAAGAGGTAACGAGTCCAATGCTTGTAGTCAGGCACGCCAACAATACGATAACTGCCAATATCATAGCCCCTAAATCGCCGAATAATAAGCGAGCTGACTCCGCCAATACCGGCGCCCCTGTGTCTAGGATGCCTAGCTGCTCTACGCTAGTAGCGCCCAGGCTAGCAATAAAAATATACACAATACCCAAGCAACCTACGGCAATTAAACCTGCTTTCAGTGTGGCACGTGTAATCTCATCACGTGTTTGCGCCCCTGAAAGGGTAACAAATTCGATAACCAAGATACCAAATACAAAGGATGCCAATGCATCTAATGTATTATATCCATCTAAGAAGCCTTGTAGGAAGGCCGTTCCACTAGTGGCATATGCCTCTGTTGGAGTACCATAGCTACCTAATGGTGTAATAAGAGATTTAACAATTAATACTACAATTGTCAGAAGTAAGGCAGGTGTTAATATTTTACCGATGCGATTGACCAATTTTTGCGGATTAATAGATAACCACAAGGTTAATACAAAGAAGGCTATGAGAAATAATGTTTGTGCTGTATCAGAAGCAGCACCACCCAAAAATGGTTTCACTGCAATTTCGTAGGACACAGTCCCCGTACGAGGAATAGCAAAAGCAGGTCCAATGGATAAGTATAATGCCAATGTAAATAAGACCCCAAACACTGGATGTACACGGCTTGCTAAACTCTGTACATTGCGGCTACCAGAGTATCCCATAGCCATTACCCCTAATAATGGCAATCCTACGCCAGTGACAATAAATCCTAAGATGGCCCACCACACATTAGTACCAGCATGTTGACCTAAGGTAGCGGGGAAGATTAAATTACCTGCCCCAAAAAATAAAGCAAACAGCATCAGGCCGATAGCAATATAGGCTCGCCCCGATAGTTGAGTATGATCTGACATAATATCTCCTTTCAAATACATCCCATAATAACAATTATACACTGTATAGAAACAATTTTTATGCTTATTTTCTTATTATATCTAATTATAGACAAAATAAAAAGCCATTCCCCTCATCGGAAATGGCTTTTTCTATACTGATTATGCATATACAGGCGAGCTATAATTGATAGATAAATTACATTGATTAACTATAACCAGTCCCTTTAGTCGCATGGTTCCACATCCACTTTTACATCATAAAAAGTGCTCCCCCAACCATAATCGGTCGCTCTAGAGGCAGTCAATACATTCATCGTATGTTCTGGATCATGGGACTGCGATTGCCACCACACACCACTGCTCACGATGGTCCCCCTTGTCACTGTATCGTCGATGGCTAAGGCAATCCGCAAGGAACCACGCTCATTAGACAAGCGCACAAATTCGCTGTGTAACACCCCTTTGCGCCGAGCATCGTCTGGATGCATGCGAGCTACCATTTGTGGCACATCGTCTTGTAGTTCACAAAAGGACGAATCTAATATGCTCGGATCCGCACCATTGATGAGAAAGAATTCTGCTGTATCCCCATGGGCCTCTCGATACACAGGATATGGATCAACTTCTACTGGATTGTATAACTCGATTTTACCGGATGGCGTACCATACTCCAACTTATATGTATCTGGTAACTCCATCTCCACCAA
Source organism: uncultured Veillonella sp. (assembly GCA_900544365.1). GTDB lineage: Bacteria > Bacillota > Negativicutes > Veillonellales > Veillonellaceae > F0422. The sequence goes on from UQVF01000029.1 coordinate 4,595, forward strand.
TTCCCCTGCCAAGATTCTATCTTGTATATCTACTGGAATCGATGCATGTCGTACAATGTCTTCTATCATCTCTAGCTCTGACATATCAAATACAGGATCGTTGATATCCATCGCTTTGGCAATGCTACAGATAGTGTTCCAGTTAGAACGACTTTCACCAACTGGAGGAATGGCTTGATACCCACACCCGATGGTGTAATGTCCGTAGGAATTATAGATATCATTATGTTCTACCGACGTCGTCGCAGGGAGTACAATATCCGCATATTTTGCTGTATCTGTCATAAATCGTTCATGAACAACTGTGAATAGGTCCTCTCTCGCTAATCCTTTACGCACCACAGTTTGGTCCGGTAATGTCACCGCTGGATTACTAGAATATATATAGAGGGCTTTAATCGGTGGGTTATCAGCTTCTGTTAACATCAGTCCCAAATGAATCATTGGGTTCAACCGTGTGTCTTTTCTCTGAAAGCGCTCCCAACTGACACGACTAGCACCAACAAATTGACTCCCTGAAGCACTCGACAAGAGTCCACCCCCTGCATGTAGGTACGCACCTACCAAAGCAGGTAGTGCTACCACACATCGTACCGTATTAGCTCCGTTTCCATACCGTGAAAGCCCACTACCTAGACGAATAAATGGTGCCACAGCATTTCCATAGGCTCTAGCAAATTCAACGATACGTTCCTCTGGCACTCCTGTAATTTTTGCTACTTTCGATGGCGGATACTGAGAAATAACAGTATCACGGAATCCATCATAGCCTTGTACATACCCTTCAATAAACGCCTCATTCACCAATCCTTCTTTGGTTAGCACATAAGCTACCCCCAAGGCAAAAGCTCCATCTGTACCTGGTCGCATGATGATAACTTCATCTGCTAATTTAGCGGTTTCTGTATAATATGTATCAATCACCCAGATCTTGGCACCTTTCTGGCGAGCTATTGTCACATCGTGTAGGATATGTACATCCGTAGCCACTGCATTGAGGCTCCACAGCACCACGCAATCACTATCCTGCATATCTTGCGGGCGATTCCCCAAAGTATTTCCCATAAGGCTAACCCATCCATATCGCTTTGCAGGAGAACAAATCCCCTTATCTTGACGAGTAGCACCTAATATGGCAAAGAGAGGATCCCCTGCGCTTTTTTGTAAAATACCCATGGTGCCTGCATAGGAATAAGGCATAATACTTTCAGAACCGTAAGTATTGATACAATATTGAAATCGCTCTGCAATTTCTTGCAACGCTTCATCCCATGTGATGGGTATAAATTGACCACTTCCCTTAGGGCCTGTACGGCGTAAAGGAGTGGTCAGACGTCCACTATGGTGGACGGTTCGTTCATAGTGTTGCATTTTTTGGCACAGTGTTCCTCGTGTGAAACTGTGTACTTTCATGCCTTGTACCTGTTGTAATTTATTGTCCTCAATGGTCAACGTTAATCCACAGGCATCCGGGCAATCATAGGGACATACTGATGTCCTTGTTTGTATGGGCTTCATCATTATTCATTCCTTAGTCATCATCAAAATCATCAAACAAGTCAACGTCAAAGTCGAAGTCAAAACTATCTCCAGAATCGTAATCATAAGAACTATCAGCCTCTTGTTGATCATATTCTAACTCATCTTCCATAATATCATTGTAGTTATTATGGAAAAACCGGTCTTGTTCTGTTTCGTTTGCATCGGGAGAATCATAGTCTTCATTAGAGTCTTCTGGCAATACATCCAATTGGCTATAATTACGAATCGTCATGGCTGTATAAGGGTCCACCGGTCCACTGTTTTTCGCTGAATCTTCAAGTTCTACCATATCCATAGCTCGATTCAAATCCTTAGGGGTTCCCTCTTGTTGCACCATATCCAAAAATTCGTCCGAACTTACTTCACTCACTAGTGTATCCATGTCTTCTACCACTGACGTATCCTTCTGTGGTTCTATGGTTTGTAATCGGCCACGTTGTAAAAATCGATTCATTCTCTATCGCCCCTTTCACATCTCTCTTCTATTACTTGTATTGTATCATTTGGCACTAAAGTTTTACAATATAGTATTAATTATCACCTTTCAAAGATATCTCCTATATACTAAAAGGACCCCTGAGCTGGGGTCCTTCTTGTATAGTTGTATAGTATAGTTGTATAGTGTTAGTAATGTTCAGGATGTACACATAAGAAAGTCTATGCGTTGAGTTCTATATTATCCTTAAGGAGGAGTTAGCCTAAAGTAGCACGTAAGAACCACAATTGTTTTTCATAGTACGCAATGTGATCTTCCATGATAGCGACTAATCCAAAGTTTCCTTCTTCATCAGCAGATTCACGAATAGAGCGCGCTTCTTTATTCAATAATTTGAAATCTCCTTCCAAAAGTTTGTAAACTTGTTCTACGGAGAATTTATTACCTGGTTCTTCTTTTAAAGATGCAATTTCTAAATATTTTGCTACATGCACTACAGGTTCTTCGCCTTGCATTTTTACATGTTCTGCCACCGCATCATAATAATCGAATGCCACATCATAGACTTCTTCTAAATATTTGTGAGCTGGTACAAATTGAGAACCTACTACGTTAAAATGAAAATTGTGAAGTTTAATGTTCCAAATTGCCAAGTTCGCAATATACTGATTTACTGCTTGTAAGTTTTTCATAATTACATCTCCTTTTCTTTAGTTTAAAATTTATAATAATTATAGTTAGTAATTAATAACTATTATTTATTATGTGTATATCTTAGCATACTAAATTGTAAAATGCAATACTTTTTCATATAGTTTATCGAAATATTTAAATATAAAAAGTTCCCGTTACCTATAACATAACGAGAACTTATATCATATATTATTCACTTTTCTTAATAAATCCTTGTGTAGCGCTGTACAAACAGAACCATACAAAGAAACTAGCCCCTGTGATAATCAAATACATGGTTTCTGTTAACTCACCCGAACGATACATCGCCAAGGTGTAAAAGAAGGCCGTCATCGTCATTAAGATGTAGGACAATACGTAACGCATACCACGCTCTACCTCTGTGTCGGTGAACATTTCTTTCTTGAAACGCATCCAATAGATACCGCATAATACCACTCCACCTAACATATTAGCAGCTAGTAAACTCATATCTGCCCTGCCATTAAAGAACCAGCACAATGCCAAATGATTGATGAACAACATCCACTTAATCATCGTCGTCAAACGAGCCGTTGTAATCGTTTGCTGTGGCTGGGATTGATATTGCTTCTTTTTCTTTCCTTTTCCCATACTATCCTCTCTAATTAATCTATTCCTTGTGTCTTAGAACAATACGTGCGATGTATAAATTAAACGCAAGGCTAAGATACCGACCCCGATAGACAAGCCAATAAGGATTGTTTTAGCTCGCAATCGTTTGGCAATAAACGCTCCTAACTGTCCCCCTAATAAAGCGCCAATACCACAAGGAATAGCTACTTCAAAATGGATGTGGCCGTTCAAGAAATGCGTCAGTGTCCCTACTGATGTAGAGGTAGCCAAAATAAAATGACTTGTTGCTGTGGCCATATGCGTCGGAAATCCCATCATATATATGAGCGCTGGCACATGAATTAATCCACCACCAATACCAAATAAACTAGATAGGAACCCTACTACTACACTAACGAGGATACCTACGACCTTATTATAGGTCAACTCTTCTAATTGTAAGGATTCTTCTTTTCGCTCTCCTTTGCGCATGTTTTTGTAGCCAATAAATCCAGACATAATAAGCAAGAAAGAGCCAAACCAAAATCGGAATCCACTACCATCAAAATATTCTGCTACATGAGCTCCAATAATAGACCCAGGGAAAGTTGCTATACTAAATAGTATAGCTGCACTATAAAGAATTTTCTTTTGTTTCACATAGGCAATGGTTCCAGAAATAGCGTTACAAGTTACCGTAAATAAAGAGGTTCCTACCACCATAGCTGGTGTCCACTCTGGAAAAAAATATAAAAATACAGGCACAAAGATAATACCGCCTCCAGCACCGATGATTGTACCCAATGTAGCTACCGCAATTCCTAATAATATAAATCCTACTACACTAATAATCTCCATATCCTAGTCCTCCTTGGATAGCTTTGCAAACCGATCTAGTTTATGCTTCTTAAAGATCGCTTTCATCCCTCGCTTTTCCGTTTTTTTATCTGCCTTTTTATCCGCCTTTTTCTCTGCTTTTTTTGCTACTTTTTGTAAGACCTTCTCCGTCCATGCATCACCATGCTCTTCTGCATAGCGTTCCCATTTAGACAATTTTTTCGCCCACTTATCTACAGATGGTACCTCTTTTTTATGTTTCGACTTATCTTTGCTTTTTTCCTTCTTTTTCTTTTTTTCTCGTTTCACAATGCAACATTTCTCTCGTTCTTCTGGGATGGGAGAATTTTCTGTACAATGTTTACAACGTTTTTTATATTCTTTTTTGGATTTTTCTATCTCAAAAGTATCGTACAAGTTAGACTCTGCACTAGTTTGTTTGGTTAAGTCTATAGCAGTCTCCGCTTGACTAGGATCCGCACTGTCCTCATCCGCAAACACCCAATCCTCATAGTCATGTTCATTGATACGTTTCGTTTCACTAGTATTGCTAAATAAATCCATAAATGACGTTGACACTGGTTTCAACTCGACGGTTTCTACGGCCTCTTTTAGAACCTCTTCCCCTTGCCAACGGTCAGCCATCACAAAGTCCACCCCTAAAGCAACACCTACATCATAGCCTTCCACACCTTCATCAGCTACTGATTCTACCGCTGTTGGTTCTTCTAAGGAAGATATCATATCATACAAATAGTGTTCTGTTACCATATTTTGGATGCCACACAATTCTTCCCATTGTTTTCCTAATAGAGCCAACATGTGGGCAAAATTTTCTAAATCTTCTATCACTTCCATTGCCATTTTAGGAGAGTCCATATGTTGTACGTCTATATTTGCCACATATTGCTGCTGCACTTCCTTACAATGACTATACGCCGTCTGCAACCCTTCTAACAATTCCTCAATGTATTCCTGATCCACTATATATCGTTGCATACTTTCCTCCTAAGATGATGTACCTTCATCCTTCAATTTTCGTTTCCACAAAGCGCCTGTGGTAACAATATCTTCTCCAAACCGTTCTTCCAAGGTATCCAATACTTGTGCTAGTCGATCTGGCTCTGTTTCTTTACTCTGAAAGAGCGACTCTTGTTCCACCTGTTGATGAAAGCCACTGACCGTAATTCCTAACAAGCGAAATGGCCCTTGTACATTAAGTTTATTATATAATACACAGGCCGTCTCATACAATACACCTTCTCTATCCGTCTGATAGGACAATCGTTTTTGCCGTGTTTTTGTAGTAAAATCTGGCAACCTTACTTTGATAGCAATAGTATTGCCTTTGAGCCCTTTTTGGCGCAAGCGCTTAGCCACGTGATGCGCAAAATATCGCCATTCATGATCGATTTCCTCCGGATCTACTAAATCCCGTTCATAAGTCAGTTCATTGCCTATAGATTGCAGCTCACGATTCCATTCAATTGGGCGATTATCAATGCCTTTAGATAACAAATAAATACGTTCACTTTGATGACCACAATAGGGTTCTAGCTCATGATAAGAATCTAGCTGTGCAATATCTTGAATCCGCTGAAAGCCACCTCGTTGTAATGCTTGTTCCATATGGGCTCCAACACCCCATAATCTACGCACAGGTAAGTGCCTAATATGAGTTACTTCTTGTCCATGCGGAATAATATACAACCCATCTGGTTTTTTCAAATCCGATGCAAGTTTTGCTAAAAACTTATTTGGTCCAATTCCCACAGATGCGATCAAACCCGTTAGTTCCTTAATTTGTGCTTTCACAGCTCGACCCACCGCCATAGGAGAATCATAAAGTTTTCCTAGCCCTGAAATATCTAAAAAGGCCTCGTCTAAAGAAATAGGCTCTAAATAAGGGCTGAATCGATGTAACACCTCATGAATTTGGTCCGAAATTTCATGATATCTTTCAATTCGAGGCAATATATAAATACCCTCTGGACATAATTTTCTAGCTCGACCAATAGGCATAGCCGAACGTACTCCAAACTTTCGAGCTTCATAACTACACGTAGCCACCACACCACGTGAAGAAAGGCCACCCACGATAACAGGGTGACCTTGTAATTCTGGACGGTCATGTTGTTCTACAGAGGCAAAAAAAGCATCCATATCTACATGCATAATCCAACGTTTCATATTATTCTGCCACCGCTTGTGGAGCATCCTCAATACGGCAGTATTTGATTTGTGCACAAATGCACTCATCTTTTGTTTTATATAATTCAGGTAAAAATTGAACGAATTCATCAAATGCTTCTTCATTGATAGAATAGCGAGTCCACAACCCACTACGCACAGAATTTACAATACCTGCATCAATTAAAATTTTCATGTGATAACTAAGAGTCGATTGAGATAACTCAAAGCTCGCCAAAATATCACAAGCACATAGTTCATTACAGGACAACATGTCCACAATGTGCAATCTCGTCTCATCACTAAGGGCTTTAAAAATTGCAGCCAAACGTTCGTATGTAACTTCTAACATCCTCATTCTCCTATATGTATTCTACTTGTAACCTTACTCCTTTATTATATACAAAATTTTAAACTAAATCTAATACTTTAAATGAAGAAAGGATGCTTTTTAGTAATACTACTATATGATTTCAGAAAGATAAAAACGGCAAAGCATAGCTTTGCCGTTTTTATGGGAAGTAAAGGATCTAAGATGTGTTCTTAGGAAAGTTTACAAATATAGTCAACACACTATCTTAATTAATTATGTATTGTTGAAGATTCGAGAGAGGGAGAGGAATCTTCAACCACGACTGCTCAGATAGCTGTTTATTTACATTAGATTTTGCCTACTAGGCCAAGGTCTGCTGGATCCAATGTTTTTTCACCAGGAGTCCATTTTGCTGGGCACACTTCGCCATGTTTTGCAACAAATTGGCAAGCTTGTACTTTACGTACTAACTCAGCAGCGGAACGACCTACGCCCATGTCACAGATTTCTGCAGCACGTACGATGCCTTCTGGATCAACCACGAAGGACCCACGGTAAGCTTGACCGTCTTCTTCAGAGAATGTATCGAAGAAGTCAGCTAATTCGTGTTTAATATCGGATAACATAGTGTATTCGATTTTGTTGATTGTAGGGGATGCATCAGACCACGCTTTATGAACGAAAGCAGAGTCAACAGATACAGAGAATACCTCTACGCCCAATTCTTTCAATTCTGCGTATTGATCTTGTAAGTCTGCTAATTCTGTAGGGCACACAAATGTGAAGTCTGCAGGATAGAAAACAAATACACTCCATTTACCTTCGATATCTTTATTGCTTACTTTGATGATTTCTGGTTTACGGAATGCATCTAATTCAAAAGCTGGTAGTTGTTTACCGATGATTGCCATTGTAATATCTCCTTTAATGCAACAACCCATATATAGCACATAGTAGCTATGTGACTATCTAATTTAATCTATGTACTTATCATACACCAGCTTACAAAAAAAATCAATATATAATTATTCTCATTCTCTATATAAATAATGCATAGATTACTTTTCTAACATAGTTTCTAGAATAACTACATCTGTTTGTTTCATTCCTTCACGAGCAATCGTTGCTACCGTTCGCACAGTATGATCAATATCTTCTTTTACGATACCTTGGCCAGCTTTAAAGCTATTCTCCGTCTTTGCTTGTGTGTATGCTAGCAAAGAATTGCCCAAAGACATACCTATTTTCATAGCACAAGATGCTTTTGCTCCATCACATACAACACCAGATGTGCCAGCTAAAGCATTTGATAATGTTTCCCAAACTACTTCTTTAGACTCACTCATTAAAAAAGCCACTCCTGCTGCAGTAGCAGAGGCTGCACTCACTACACCACAGTACGCACTCAATCGACCTATGTACTGTTTAATATACAACGCTAATACATTCGCTAATGCTAAAGAACGCAATGTATGGTCCCGGTCAATACCGTACTCTTTTGCGTACATCATGATGGGTACCGATAGTGTAATGCCTTGATTCCCACTTCCACAGTTAATCATAACTGGCATAGAACAACCATCCATGCGAGCATCAGAACCAGCGGCCGCATAGGCCCGCGCTTTATCAGCAATAGAAGATGAGTTAGAAATAATTAATTTACCAATATTAGATCCATAATTATTTTTCATTCCTTCTTCTGCTATGGCCATATTCAAATCTAGTTGTGGTCCTAAAATCTCTTCCAATTCTTTTGCATCTACAGTACTAGCAAATTCATAACACGAATCAAAACACAACTCCATAGAATGTTTTGCTACTTCTTCTGACGATAGAGCAATCAATACTTCTCCATCTTTTTCCGCATAAGAAATAGTCGTATGCGTATTTTGAACGATGACCTTCGACATGTGCTCACCAGCTGTAGCCGTCACCTCAATGAATAAGTTCTCTACTCCTTCTGCCAATTCGATATCACAATAATCCGCTTCAAATAGACGGTCTGCTTCTACCACGTGTTCTCGTGTAAGATCTTCCAAGACTTCTAACTCTTTTGCTGCCGTACCTACTAAAGCCCCTAAGATAAGACTATAGTAAATGCCTGTGCGACCTTCTGAATTAGGTATAGTCACACTTTTCGCATTTTTAATAATATTACCACTCAATCGTCCATGAATCCGATCAGGTCGAACACCCAATAGTTCTGCCGCTTTTGCCGCTGCAAAGGCCAAGGCAATGGGCTCTGTACAACCAAAGGCCGGCTTAACCTCTCGTCTTAATAATTCTATGTACTCTTTCATCTAAACCTCCGAGTTACCTCTATGTAGTTACGACATCCTCCGCACACTTCGTTGTAAAGACCGTATCAATACATCTATCATCTGTAAAAGTCTATATCTACTATAGATGCCACATTTTTTTCTTCACACAATACATCTCTATGGCTTCTATATCAACAGTTACCCCCAACCCAGCACCACTAGGCACATCAATACATTGAGATAATCCTTCTGCGCCGTAGTCTTTTATTGTACTAACAATAGGTGGTCCCGTCAAATCCCTTTCAAAATAGCGTAAAGAATCTGATACATCCCCTGGCATATAAGTATCTCCCAACGCTGCTAATTGCACATGCATCCATTTAGAAATACTGGATTCTACCATAGATCCAATCCAGTACTGAATATCATGGTCACGACAATACTGAATCACCTTAGCCACTTCTCTGAGACCTCCTAAACGGCCTACTTTCACATTCAGTACATCTAACAAGCCATGGCTATGAGCATACACCAAATCATCATAGCTCAAAATTGACTCATCTAAGCATATAGGTGTCGTAATACCCCAATCATGCGTTGACTTATATTGATGGTACATTTTTAAACTTTGTATCTGAAAAGGTTCTTCTATACAAACCAAATGAAATACATTCAAATCTCGCACCTTATCCATATCTTGATACGTATAACTTTGATTCGCATCCGCCGCTAGCATAAGGTCTGGGTAAGCTGAACGCACTCGTTTCACTCGTTCATAGCCATCCTTGGGAGATATTTTTAATTTTATACGCTCACACCCTTGTGACACATAAGTAGCCACAGCATCCATCAAGGTATCTAAAGGAACCTCGCCTATAACAATCCCTGTAGGCACTGTCGGTGCTAAGGATTGTTGCAACACATATTCCACCGTATTAACCCCTAAGCGATCACATTGCAAATGGAGCAAGGCATTTTCCACAGACGCCACGGTCATGGGTCTCCCTTCCGCTAGCCATTGCTGTGGTAATGTCGTGATTGCTTCTTGCCCCAAAAGGTTTGGCAAATACCGTGTACATAAGGTATTCCAACAAGATGCCACCGTTTCCGGTGTATAAAAAGGGTCTACGAAGGCCACGCACTCTCCGTAACCTACATAGCCCGCTTCATCTTCCAAACGAATAATGAGGGTATCTCTTACACCTACTTCGCCCTTTGCCGTTTTGAAAGTAAACTTCATCGGTAATTGCACATGGTACAGAGCAATATTTGTAATCATATGTTACCTCTCATTTCTATCATATCACTAGCATATACAGTCAATACAGAGACATTCGATAGTAGTGACGGTTATAGGAAAAATTGTTTTAAAATTTGCCGATACGCCTCTGGTGCTTCCACATGCACATTATGACCCACCTGTGGCACGATGCGATGGACATCTCCAAAATACTGTGCTCCAATGGCTGTATATTTCGTATCTAGCTCGCCACTAATGTAACAGACGGGCATAGTTAATTCCGACAATCGATGCCCTACATAAGGCATCGTTCCCTGTCCGCTTCCTTCCAAGGTGAAAGCCAATGCATGAGGGCTATTTAATAATCGTCGACGCTGAATCTGCTGTTGTACCTTTACAGGTAAACTTTGTTGGGTCTTGAAGATATCTAGCTTTGCCCAGGTCTCGCTGAACCACTGTATATCCTGTTCTCGAATGCGATTCCCTAACGCTTTATCTGCAAAATAGCGTTCTTGACGTGCCACTTTATCTTCTATCCCTACAGAGCCACTTTCCAAAACTAGGTGACTCACTTCCTCTGGATACTCCAATGTATAGAGCAAAGCTAACCTAGCCCCCATGGAGTAGCCCATGAGAGCATATCTTTCACCAGCTACGGCATAGATAACTCTGTGCAAATCGCTCAACATCTGTGACAAAGTATAAGGTGTTAATTCCATGGGTCGAGCCGACCTACCATGACCCATACTATCGATCCGTATCAGACGATAGTCTGGTATCTCAATACCATCCCAAGTGGAGTCAGATTCCGAAAATCCATGGAAACAAACCAGCGGTTTTCCTGTACCCACTACAGATACTCCGTAGTAGTACTCTCCTATGTTGATCTGCATCCGTTGTATATCTAACGTTCGTACATCTTGAATCATTGACTTCATATTATTGCACCCGATACACCTTGTGCAGTTCACGGCTAATTTCTTTAGACGTAGGCACTTCGATAATATGAATCCCTTCTGTACCGATATAGTGTTGCATCGCCTGTTCTAACTCTGCATTGGTGGCGACTTTCACATAGTCTAAGCCATACATAATCGCTAACCCGCTGTAATCAATGCCCTGTGGTGTATTGAAAAGGTAATCGAAATCGTCTGTTCCTTTTTGTGGCAAGTATTGGAAAATCCCGCCTCCGTCATTGTTATGCAAAATGATAGTCAAGTTCATACCATGCGTTTTTCCAATGGCTAGGCCGTTCAGATCGTGAAAGAAACTTAAATCCCCTGTGACCATAACGGTAGGTTTTCCATTCGTACTAAGCCCTAACGCCGTAGACACAGTTCCATCAATACCATTGGTGCCACGATTTCCATACACCATGGCTTGAGAGCGCCCGGACGCCCAAAAATAGTCCATATCACGAATAGACATACTGTTCGCTACTAGAATTTGTCCCTTATTAGGCATCATTTGTTGCAACATGTGAATCGTACGGCCTTCAAATAGAGTTGGTTCTTCTTGTACCTTGTCTAACTGTTCACGACTGCCAGATTCTATGCGTTGCCATACTTTCACGTACTCTATGTCGGCTACTATATATTGACTAAGTACCTCTTTAGTTCCTTCTAGTCTATGTCGATGATTTGTATTTGTGCTGTCCTGCTGCACGGCTAATTCATCTGTATCAATACTGAATTTAGGTATAACTACGTTAAGCCTATCTACAGATTCTTGTCTAGCATCCCATTCTCTATTATTTAGATTCTGTACCCTAGATAAAGTACAGTACATTTCTCTTAAAAATACATCGATAGTTGCCATAACATGTATGGTGGTTGTTAAACTAGGGTTCATCACATCTGCATTAGGACTCACCGTAATATAATCCATCTCCGTCAAGGTTACCATCCATTGTTGAATCCGCTTCGACACCGGAATTTGACCCAATTGGATCACCACATCTGGTCGTAACTCCTCCCAACGATTTTGATAGGCTAAGAATGCATCATAGGTACTAATAACGCCCTCGTATTGGCGCAAATTAGATAAAGGGTCCCCTATCACAACGGCACCAATTCGCTCTGCGAAATCTACCACTGCTTTTGGGTTTGTCACGCTAGGCCCCCCCAAGATGAGCACTCGCTTTCCATTTAATAACGGCGCCAACGTTGGTATTTCCTCATGTTTCACGAGGCGGAACGATTTCACACTGCGCCCCTGTGTAAAATACTCTGCTTCACGATTAGGTACCAAGGGCTCAAACAAAGGTACATTGACATGTACCGGCCCTAATTTATGGTCATTTGCTTTCAAATACGCACGGCGTGCCACTTGACGAGGGTAGGTGTAATAGTGACTTTCACTAGGCACAGACAATTCCTCGTAATAATTCACGGCGGTGCCAAAGTACTTCTGTTGGTCAATAGTCTGGGGCGCCCCTACCTGTTGCAAGGTGTATGGACGATCTGCAGACAAAATGATCATGGGCACACCGCTGTGCTTCGCCTCCACCACAGCTGGACCATAATGGGTCAAAGCAGACCCGGATGTACACACCAGCACGGCAGGCTCACCCTGCGCTTTGGCAATGCCTAGTGCCATAAACCCAGCAGACCGCTCATCAATATTCATATACGTGTGAAAGCCTCCATAACTTTGAAAGAGCATGGCTAATGTCGTGGACCGTGAACCAGGGCTGAACACCGCATGGCGTACACCCAATTGGTACAATTCATCTACCAGACTTGCTATATATTCGTTCATATATTATCTCCCATACCAGCCTGTGGTATTATGCTATATTTAATACTGACTATCTACTATGTATTATATCATTGTTTTTAGATTCTGTACGTATTCATATGGGGAGTATACGGTCGCTAACTAAAACTGATATATTTCAAAGCCTCTTTTACAAGTGACTGATAGAATAGGCCATCCCTCATATTGTATAGCAAACTAAATACTATCCTCATTTTGTCCTATAACCCATAACTTTGCTACCACTAATATATAGTATAACCCCCTATGACACAAAAAAGAATGCTGATTGCTCAACATTCCTTTTTTATTTTCTACATATCTTTTCTACAAATTTGCATGGATTCATTATCCTACCCTATTGCACACCTAATTTGATCTATCCTAGATGTATAATTCTATAACGCATCCAATATGGTACCCATTTTATTAATCGTTTCTTCGTACTCTTCATCGCTATTGGATTCACCTACAACGCCACATCCTGCATAGGCATATAGGGTATTCCCCATGATGAGAGCAGACCGAATGGCAACTACTAGAATACCATCCCCCATATCTTTCATAAACCCAAATGGCGCCGCATACATACCACGCTCATGAGCTTCGTACTTCGCCAGTAGGTCCATCGCCAGGTCTCGCGGCTCGCCCCCTAAGGCAGGCGTAGGGTGCAATAATTGACCCCACTCGATGAGGGACTTCGTGCTATCCTTGGCGGTAATGATCGTTCGTAAATGGTATAACCGTGACAGTTCCATAATCCCCGTTTCCCCTACGGTCACATCCTCCGTCACTTGTCGCATAGTATGCACAATACGATCTCTCACTATATTGTGCTCCACCCGGTTTTTATGATCATCCAGGAATCTCTCTTTCGTCCACGCCTTAGGACCAAACTTTGGTGCCGTTCCTGCCAAGGCATAGCTTAGAATTTCATTCCCCCGATGGCGCACGAGAATTTCAGGGGATGCTCCCACGAAGGTGCGCCCCTCTTTCTCATATCCGAAAATAAAACAATTCGGGTTATTTTCCACCAAACGGTCCAATATACTTACTACACTAAAATTTGTAGGGCTCGTAAACTCTACCTCACGAGAGGAAACCACCTTCGTCATGCGCCCTGAGTGAATATTCGTCAAAATGGCATCCATCAAGGTATCCCAATCTTGTTTATCGTCACTGGTTTCTGTGAACGTATGCTCCACTCGCTCAATGGAATGGCGCTGTATATCTAGGCCCTCTCCTGCATGCAGGTAAAAGGACTTCCCATTTTCTACGATATAGTAATGGGTGAAAGCCACCATTTCATGGCCCATGCTATGCCATTTTTCGTCTTTCACAGTCGGGAAAAAAGTGCCCCCATAAAATACGTATGCATATTGTTCTCGTTCACGGTCATCTTTCACCTCCGCCAATCGTTTAGCTCCTACCACCACACGATCGCTTTGACGGTCCACCCAAAAGACCCGTTCTTCCCCCTCGAAGTTTAGCCAAAACTCCAAAGGATTGTCTAATTGTAAAGGCTCCTTAGTATATTTCATATGACTCCTCATCATTCGTAACATATCCACTGCTAGCCGTGCCTCAAGCAGCAAGTTCTCCCAAACCCTATCCCATATATACAGGAACGACTAGAAAACTTACTATATCATACTCGCTTATTACAATTATACCACATGCGTCACATCTGATAGTTACTAAAATGAGTACGCTCCATTATATCACACCCACAACAGCTAATCGCATTTCAAAATTAGCGGCAATCATTACACACTCTTCTTAACACTACCTCGTGTAAAGAAAGGACCTTCTACTAGTTTTACCGACGATGCATCCGATTGCATTTTAAATAAATAATCTTCTCGAGTACGTTGAATACGGTCTACTTTGATGAAAGGCATTTTAAAAAATTCTTCTGATGCATCATTGATAATATTCAATTTCTCATTTACCTCAGAATCTGCACCTTCATTGGTATCAAAAGATAATGTATAGGTCTGCTCGGTACGATGATCATAGTACTCTGCCTTCGGCACCCGCTTATCAAAGGTGATTGTAAAGTCGTTATTTTCTTCTACCCACCAAAAGTACCATATAAGATGGCGCATTTGCAAATGATGACCGGTCACCACCTGTACATCCCCTTTGTCCTCAAAGGTCTTTTGTGGTGTATAGCTCACATAATCAGGAACGGTACCTCCTCTATGAACATACCCTACAATCCAGCCCGGCGACGCTGTTATCGTTTCAACGCTTCGTATACTAACTATCATACCTATCGCAAAAACAACTCCAAAAATAGCGCAAATCCACTTCTCCTTCTTCGTGAAGGTAAACAGTTCTCGTAAACTCATGTTTCCTATCTCGTTCCATGCGTCTTTCCATTTGCTTTTCCAATTCATGTTCATACCTCTTTCTGTCATGTAAACATACTATAAAACTATTGATGTTTTCAGTATATCGAAGAGGAATGACAAAATATGTCATTGGTAAGAATTTTTTAACAAAAAATACATGCTAGGATACCCTCGTGGAGTATACCTAACATGTATTCCTATCATAATCTTAGTTTTCTATACACTAGGAGATACCCTAGTTATCTATTTGCTAAGTTATTTCTTATTTAGCTTGTAATTTTGCATAGATATCGTATAACGCTGCTTTCACTTGTTCGTTTTCAGCAGTTAAACGATCTACTGCGCTTTGTAATTGAGCTACTTTAGGGGACTCAGCTTTTACACTTTCACCGCTACCGAAGCCGATAGTCACACCAGCATTAGCCATTGTACCACTGCCGTTGCCAAAGCTTACACCTGCATGGTACATCAAGTTTTCACTAATATAATGAGCTGCACCTAATGCAACTGCATTTTGTCCGCGATATGTACCCACACCTGCCATGATTTGTGTAGTTTGACCAGGGTTGTATTGTAGTGGTTTTAAGGCTGCCAAAGCTGCTGCGCTAGCACCTACAGTTTTCACGTCTTTTTCTACTGCTGTAATACGTACATCATGAGCTTTTTCAGTTTCTTGAAGAGCTGCAATATCTTTATCGTACTTTTCTAGCTTAACAGTGGTATTATCTAAGCCTTGGAATTTTGTTTCTAGTGCTGTTTTAGCTGCTGTAATTTTTGCATCTGCATTTTCACCAGCTGTTGTAATAGCTTCATTTTTTGCTTTAGTAATATCTCCTGCAATTTCAGCTTTAGCTTCTGTAATTTTTGTTGCTGTATGTTCGTCTGCTGTTGCAATGGCTTCCGTTTTTGCAGCACTCGCTTTACTTGTCGCTGTACCTTCAGCTTCTGTTTTAGCTGTTTTAATTTCACTTTCTAATTCAGATTTTGCTGCATTTACTTTCGTTTCAGTATTTGCCGCCGCTGCTTCTACTGCTACATTTTTCGCTTTCATTGTTTCTTCACCAATTTTAGTATCCAAATCACCGATTGCTTCTGTAACAGCCTTTAAACCAAGTCCAGCGGCTTGAATTTTTTTAGTATTTCCATCTACCTTAGCTTCTACATTTTTAAGCATTTCAAGACCTTCTTTGGTTCCTTTTACAGCTTCTAATGCAGATGTGCGACCCTCTAAATTTGTAATAGAAGTTTCATGCTCTGAATGTTGTTTTTTCAACTCACTAATATTATTTTCATTTTTTTCTACATCTTTAGATAATGGATTAAGAACTTGATTACCCAATTCTGTTATAGAATTTTCAATTGCTTTAGCTGTAAGTTCTTTCACTTTATCAATACGTTCATTTGTCTTTGTATTTGCTTCTGCATTTTTAGCAATTTCTTGTTTATTTGTTTCAATATTAGTAGTATTTATATCAATATCATTACGATTTGCTTGTACTGCTTCATCAACTTCATTTAACTTTTCTTCATCTTTATCTACAGACTCTTTAAGAGTTGTAATAGCTGTATTATTAGCATTTACACTTTCAATAGCTTCTTTAATTTTTTCTGTATTGGCAGCAATAGCCTCTTTATTAGTAAGGATATCACTAGCATTTGTATCGATTTTCTCACCATTTACAGCAACATCATCAGCTAAATTATTTACTTCATCAACTACACCATCAACTCGTGTAGCTTGTTTCTCGATCTCAGTTTTGTTGTTTTCGATATTAGCAGCATTTGTATCAATATCGCTACGATTTGCTTGTACCGCTTCATCAACTTCATTTAGTTTTTCTTCATCTTTATCTACAGATTCTTTAAGGGCTGTAATAGCAGTATTGTTAGCATTTACACTTTCAATAGCTTCTTTAACTTTTTCTGTATTGGCAGCAATAGCTTCTTTATTGGTAAGGATATCGCTAGCATTTGTATCGATTTTCTCGCCATTTTCTTTAACATCTGCAGATAATTCATTTACTGCATCAACTACACCATCAACTCGTGTAGCTTGTTTTTCGATTTCTGTTTTGTTTTTTTCAATATTTACTTTATTTTCTTCAATTTGTGCATTATTTGCAGCAGCCCCTGGTGTGCCAGCAGTTACCTTAGCATTAATTTTGGAAACGGTTGTTTCTAAAGAAGTTAATCGAGTATCTAAATTATCTACATCCGCCGCATTAACAGCTCCTATTCCACTTGTTAATATCAATGCTGCCGCTACGATAGATGCTTTTTTACCATTAGATTTAGCAAATTCAGATGTTACTACATAACATTGTTTTGCTGCGCTGTACACAACTTTAAAAATCTGATTCATAATAATCATTCTCCTTTAACACTCATACTACATAATATTAGACAAAGTGTAGGTGTCATTTGCTAATAGCTCTCTCTACAATTTTATCTTGTCTTCATAATAGCAAACTTAATTAGTTAAATCAACAAAATAAAGTAGAAAGTTACCCCCCCCCCCGCATTTCTATTAGT
>UQVF01000030.1 GCA_900544365.1 uncultured Veillonella sp.
GAACCCTCTTTTAAAGCTAGGCAGTTATTTTTCCAACAAAAACTTTACACCGTCATCGAATCTATTCAATTTGTCATAACTATGCATTATATGGTATCATTAGTTGATGCTTTTTAAGGAGGCGAGATGATGAATGGATTAGTCGCTTTGCAAGCATTCCTAACAGAAGAAACATATGGAGGAGCCATCCTCATTAGTCCTATCAACTTACATTATTTTGCAGGATTTACAGGGACCACTGGAGTGGCATTTATAACGCCTGATAAAGCTTATATGATAACGGACAGTCGTTATACAGAGCAGGCTAAAGAACAATGTGAAGGCTATGAGGTCATCCAATATACGGGTGATGTGTATGAGACGATTAAGAATATACTAAGTTCATCCAACATTACGTTATCCACATGTTGCTTTGAAGGAAATTACATGAGTGTCGATGTATTTCAAGAAGTTTGTGATACATTAAACGAAACAGAATTTTTATCCTTTGACTTTGCCCGTCTACGTATAGTAAAACGGGATGACGAGCTACAGTGTTTACGAGAAGCTTTTCGTATCGCAGATGAATCATTTTCAGCCATGTTGCCACAATTAAAGGTGGGGATGACTGAAAATGAAGCACGCATCATTTTAGAAACTGAAATGTTAAAACGTGGTTCCAGAGAGCCATCTTTTACAACCATTGTAGCATCTGGCTATCGTTCTAGTATGCCTCATGGTGTAGCTAGTGATAAAGTGATGGAACGAGGCGATTTTGTTACCTTTGACTTTGGTGCTATGTATAGCGGATATCACTCTGATATGACACGAACCATTGTGTTGGGTAAAGCTAGTGATGAACAAAAGAAACTCTATTCTATCGTACTCGAAGCACAAACTCGAGGGGTTGCTTTCATTAAAGAAGGTGTTACCGGTGCTGAGGTGGATGCAGTTTGCAGAGACTATATTAAGGAACAAGGATATGGTACCAATTTTGGTCATGGTACAGGTCATGGTGTAGGTTTAGATATTCATGAGTTACCAGTAGCATCACCTAGATCCAAAGATATATTAACAGAAAATATGGTAGTCACCGTGGAACCAGGTATTTATTTACGAGGACATATGGGGCTTCGCATTGAAGATACAGTTATAGTTACTAAGGAGGGCTGTGAAATACTCACACAAACTCCTAAAGATTTAATAGAACTAGATGTGTAATGGAGGGATTTACAATGATTTCCAGTAATGATTTTCGTCCAGGCGTAACTGTCGAATTAGACGGTAATGTATGGCAAGTAGTTGACTTTCAACATGTTAAACCAGGTAAAGGTGCCGCTTTCGTACGTGCTAAATTGAAAAACCTACAAACAGGTGCTGTAGTAGAGCGTACTTTCAATGCTGGTGAAAAAGTGCCAAAAGCTCATGTTGACCGTCGTCGCATGCAATACCTATATGAATCTGATGGAGCATATACTTTCATGGATAATGAAACATATGACCAAATTGAGTTAACAATTGACCAATTAGGAGATGCTAAAAACTTCTTATTAGAAAATATGGAAGTGTCTATTATGTTCTTCCAAGGCATTGTTATCGGTATTGACTTACCTGTAGCTGTAGAGTTACGTGTAGTTGAAACTGACCCTGGTATCCGTGGCGATACTGCAACTGGTGGTAATAAACCTGCTACATTAGAAACAGGTTATGTTGTAAAAGTACCTTTATTCATCGAAGTAGACGATGTATTGCGTGTAGATACACGTACTGGACAATATATTGAACGTGCTTAAACCACAGATTTGATCTTTTAACAACTAATATAGTATTGTAATTAAAAGCATTTGTTGGCCTGTGGTAGGACGACAAATGCTTTTTTTGGTAAACATATGGAAGATAATCGCTTTTTTGAAGGACTGATACAGTTCGATCATTCTGTTTATGAAATGATTGCTACCATGACAGCACTAGAAACGAAAGGTGTTGCGGGGATGAGCACAACATTTGGAGATACGGTAAGTAGCTTATTTGGTAGAAAAAATGCCATGGAAGGTGTGAAAGTACAAGTCATGGAAGATGGGTCATTACAAGTATCTCTACATATTGCCGTATTTTATGGATATCGTGTTCCAGATATTGCATTACGTTTACAAGAACGAGTCAAAACTGCTCTTGTATCTATGGCGGATGCTACTGTAAACAGTGTTGATATTTATGTGCAAGATATTATTTTTGAAAGTACCATATCATAGGGGATTTGTATGTCAGATCATTTAGAAATTGAAATTACAGATGCCGTTATTTTAGATGTCACTGCAAGAGTATTATCATCATTCGATGAAATTCACTCTATGAGTAAACGATTTTTTGATGGTGTTGTAGATGGTATCTCACAAAAATTCGGTCAAAAAAGCTGGCCTGGAATGAATGTAAAACATAAACGAGATAGCTTTGGAGAGGATTTCATAGAAATTAATTTATATCTTCGTTTATATTGTGGAGCTCATCCATTAGAAGTGGCACGACAAATACAACAACAAGTGCGGCAAGATTTACGAAATATGTTAGACTTATACCGTGTTCGTGTAGATGTACACATCGACGGTTTAGAAAGAAAGGTACCTAGTCATGAATCATCGTAGGTTAGCAAGAGTATTTGCATTTGAAACAATTTATGCAGATACATTTTTAGGAGAAGTAGTTGAGGAGGCAACTCTAGATACAACTAATATGCAAGGAAAAGCCAATCAATTTGCAGAACAATTAATTGCAGGTGTGCGCAGTGAAAAAGAACATTTAGATGCGGCATTACAAGAATTTTCTCCTAAACGTAAAATGGAGCGTTTTCCTAAAGTAGAACTTACTATTTTGCGTATGGCTGCTTGGGAGTTACTACATCCACAAGAAGATACACCAGCTAAGATTGTCATCAATGAAGCGGTTCTTTTAGCGAAAGAGTTTGGAGGAGCTACGTCCTATAAATACATTAATGCTATTCTTCATAACTTAGCTGCATCGAGACAATAAAATGGCCTATTATTTAGGAATTGATACAAGTTGTTATACCACATCTTGTGCACTTGTTGATGAAGAAGGTAGATTAGTACAGGAAACTAGAAAACTGTTAGAGGTGCCGCAAGGTAAACGAGGATTACAACAGTCACAAATGGTGTTTCAACATACTCGTACCTTAGGTGAACTGATTCAGTCCTTAACGTTGGATCAGCCCATTGCAGGTATCGGTGTCAGCGGGTTTCCAAGACGAGAAGAAAACTCTTATATGCCAGCATTCCTAGTAGGGCTTAATACAGCGAAATCACTAGGCCATTGTTTACAGGTCCCAGTCCACATTTTTTCACATCAAGAGAATCATATATGGGCAGCCTTGCGTGAAATTGGTGAAATTCCAGAAGGGCCCTTTTTAAGTTTACACCTTTCTGGGGGAACTACGGAGTTTGTTCTTTGTGAACGTATTTATAAAAGTGGCTTTAAAGTGCAAATAGTGGGAGGATCTGATGATATAGCAGGAGGCCAATTGGTGGACCGACTAGGTGTGTTAATGGGCTTGAAGTTTCCCGCCGGTCCAAGTATGGAAACATTAGGACGACGTATTAAATACAACGTAGACTCTGTGCTTCCTGTATCGGTAAAAGATTCTACGATTAGTTTTGGTGGTCCATACAGTGCTGGTCAACGGTGGTGGGAATCATTACAACATGCGCCTATTGATTGGAGCGATAGGGAATCATTTAGTACAGAAACAAAAGCACAAATATTAGCAGCCTCTGTATTTCATTGTATTGGAAGTTCTCTTGAAAGAGCTTTATCTTATATTCTAACAAAATATAATATTACAACCTTAATTACTGCTGGTGGTGTCATGGCTAATACCTATTTACAGGATCGCTTAGTTCATTGGGGACATCATCATGATTTAGATGTATTATGTGTATCTTCTAAATATAGTGCAGATAATGCTTCAGGTAATGCCTATGGTGCAAAGGTTGTCGAAGGAGAATAGAATGGATGCTTACTCCGTTGGAGAATTAAATAGAATTATTAAGCAAACTGTAGAGGGAGAATTTCTCTTAAAGAATTGTATTGTTGAAGGAGTTATCTCTAATGTAAAACGTCACAGTACAGGACATTATTATTTTTCCCTTATTGATGATACAGGGTCCATTGATATGGCTATGTGGCGTTCCAAAGTACAACAACGTGGCTTAGAAGGTGCCCTTGAAAATGGTTTATTAGTACAAGTACGTGGAAATATTAGCTTTTACGAAAAAACCGGTCGTTTAAGTTTTATATGTGAAGATATTCGTATTGGTACGAAAAGTGATTATCAAATTGCCTATGAAAAGTTAAAACAAGAATTATATGCATTAGGATATTTTGACGAACGACACAAACAACCTATACCAGCTGTATCAAGCTGTATTGGTGTTGTCACTTCTGCATCAGGAGCAGTGATTCATGATATTTTACATGTAGCATCCCATCGTAATCCATTGGTAACATTTAAAGTGTTTAATGTACCTGTACAGGGAACTACAGCAGGCCCTGTTATTGCTCGTGGTGTAGCTATGGCAGATGCGGACCCAGATGTAGATTTGATCATTGTCGGTCGTGGTGGTGGTTCCATGGAAGATTTGTGGTGCTTTAATGATAGAGCCTTAATAGAATCTATATTCCAATGCACAACACCAGTTGTGTCTGCGGTTGGTCATGAAGTAGATTATACATTATGTGATTTTGTAGCTGATGTAAGAGGGGCGACTCCAAGTCATGCCGCTGAGCTATCTATCTATCCACTGGTGGACTTACAAGAAGAAGTACAACAGAAGTTAGAATTTATTCACAATACAGTACAGTATCGTATTCAAAAAGAAAAACAACAGTTATTTTCTATTACTAATCGTAAGATTACTGTACCTGCCATGAATTTGGTGCATCAACAGAAAAATATATTGCAACGCTTTGAACACCTTTTACATAGTGCCATCCAAAAGAAATCCCAAGAGGAATCGCGTAAATTAGCTATATTAGCGACTCAATTGGATAATAAAAATCCTTTAGCTAAAGTCATTAAGGGCTTTGCTAAAGTAGATGTTAATGGGGCTCCCTTACAAACGATTGAAAATGTAAAAATAGGTGATACATTGGATATACATGTTCAAGATGGCTCAGTGAAAGCAAATGTACAGGAGGTAACACAACGTGGCTAAATCTATAAAAAATTACGAAAAGAAATATACTGCCTTGGAAGAAGTGGTAAAAAAACTTGATGATGAAACCTTATCTATGCATGAATTGTTAAAAACTTATAAGGAAGGATTAACTCTAGTTAAAGAATGTTCTGATTTATTGCAACTTGTAGAAGAAGAAGTTGAACAAATTATTGAAACTGTACAAGTAGATACGAATTAGGAGACAAAGTACGTTTTTTTAGGTATAATACAGTTAGAATATTTATACAAAAAATTATTATCTTTCAAAGAATTGAGGATATTATGTTAAAAAAGTACTTACAAGAAAGTAAAGCAGACATTGAAAGTTATCTTTCTTCTGTATTAGAATCACCGAATACGGAGTATGCTCGTTTATATGAAAGTATGAAATACAGCTTATTAATGGGAGGAAAGCGAATTCGACCTATTATCACGAAAGCTGTTATTGAATCCTTAGGTGGATCTTGGGATGATTATAAAGATGTAGTATGTGCGATTGAATTAATTCATACCTATTCTTTAATTCATGATGATTTGCCGGCTATGGATAATGATGATTATCGTCGTGGAAAGCTAACCAATCATCGTGTATATGGTGATGGCATGGCTATTTTAGCCGGAGATGGACTACTTACATATGCCTTTGAATTAGTAAGCAAACACACTGAGTTATCCGCAGGACAAGTGGTACAGATTATTTGTGCTTTAGCAAAAGGTGCGGGGCCTAGTGGAATGGTAGGTGGTCAAGCCTTTGACCTACAATCAGAAGGAAAACTCCTGCCATTGGATGAATTAGTTGTTCTTCATAAAGGTAAAACAGGAGCGTTATTTAGTGCAGCTGTTGAAATTGGTCTAATCATTATGGATGCTCCTACAGCTGTAAGAGAAGCATACCTACGTTATGCAGATCATTTAGGTTTATTATTTCAAATTACAGATGATATCCTAGATGTAGTAGGCACACAAGAAGAATTAGGGAAAACTCCTGGTAGTGATGAACGTCAACATAAAGCGACGTATGTATCTATATTAGGATTAGATACTGCTAAAGAACGTGCTCAAGAAGTAGCTAATTTAGCATTAACGGCATTGCGTGATTCTAAGCAAACATCATCGATACTTGAAGGGCTAGTCCAATATTTAATGGACCGCACACAGTAGGAGACGTGTATGAGTCAAAAAGAACGTCTTGATATACTACTTGTGCAACGCGGTTTATTTGAAAGTAGAGAAAAAGCTAAGGCTGCAATTATGGCAGGGCTTATTTTTTCTGGTACACAGCGATTGGATAAAGCTGGTACTAAAGTATTAGTAGATACGCATTTAGAAGTAAAAGGTAATACCTTACCCTATGTGAGTCGTGGTGGTTTGAAGTTAGAAAAAGCCATCGAGTTGTATCCTATTGATCTAACGAATGCCGTTATGGTAGATATTGGTGCTTCCACAGGAGGGTTTACAGACTGTGCCTTGCAACATGGGGCAGTCAAAGTATTTGCCATTGATGTAGGTTACAATCAATTAGCCTGGAAGTTACGACAAGATCCTAGAGTCATTAATATGGAAAAACAAAATATTCGCACCGTTACACCTGTACAATTAGGGGAACTTAGCGATTTTATTTCCATTGATGTGGCTTTTATCTCCTTAGATAAGGTGCTTCCAGTAGCGACGACCTTATTGAAAGATACTGGCTCTTTAGTAGCTTTAATCAAACCTCAGTTTGAGGCTGGTAAAGAACTAGTCGGTAAAGGTGGTATAGTACGTGAAAAATCCACTCATAGATTGGTGTTAGATCGTATCTTGCATATTGCTAAAGATTGTGGCTTATATTTACATGGACTGACCTATTCTCCCATTAAAGGAATGGAAGGAAATATTGAATTTTTAGGATATTTTACAAAACAAGCAGAGGGTTCCTTAGACATTACTGAAGAGCTAATTACAGCCACAGTAGAGGAGGCTCATCAATTATAGGAGGATCTATGAGAATCGGTTTCTTTCCTAATATGAAAAAAGAGAATATTCGAGATATTTTATCGCAAGCAATTACCTATTGCCATACATATGGTATAGAAGTCTATATGCCTAAAGAATTAGAACATCATGATGTATGTGCCTTAGGAATAGATAAATCTCACTTATTGCCACGACCAGAAGTATTTGAACATTTGGATATGGCATTTAGCTTTGGTGGTGATGGTACGATTATTCAATTAGCACGTCAAATATATCCATATAATGTACCAATTTGTGGTATTAATTTAGGGGAATTAGGGTTCTTAAATCAAATAGAACTTGAGAATTTAGAGATGGCTATTGAAAGAATTAGTAAAGGCGATTATTATGTAGAAGATCGCATTCATTTAGTAGGAACCTTGCACACTCCTGAAGGAGAACGTGTACTACGTCCTGCTATTAATGATATTGTGGTATCCCGTTCAGAACCAGGTAAAATGGCGCGCATCAACTTGTCGATTAATGGTGGACATACGCAAATGTATCCTGCTGATGGTTTAATTGTAGCCTGTTCTACAGGATCCACAGGGTATAACTTATCTGCTGGAGGTCCAATTATGGCGCCAGACAATCGGTCTCTTATCGTAACCCCTATAGCTCCTCACTTATTACAAGGCGTATCTTTGGTGCTAAAAGAAAGTGCAAAGATTGATATTACAATGCCAGAGCGCCAGAAAAACTTGCATATTTCTGTGGATGGCACTTTTGATTATGAGTTTAGTAATACTGATTCCTTACATATTGAAGCGCATCCACAATACTGTAAATATGTGCGCTTTAAAGATCAAAAATTTTTCGCTACTTTGTTTAAAAAGTTGACCGCACGATCTAAGGAGGTTCTATGATTCCTCTAAACCACAGTGTAGAATTTCAACATCATCTATGGCTGGATGCTTTAGAATCTGCTAGAACTATTGTGGATATTACTTGTGGCAATGGACATGACACGATATATTTATTGTCACATTGTCATGAAGATAGTCATGTATATGCTATTGATATACAAGAAGTTGCAATAACAAGGACGAAAGAAAAGCTTTTGAAAGAAATTCCACAAGCTATAAAACAAGTGGATTTCATATTGGGTTCACATGATAGTGCACTGGAAACACTTCTTGTATCTACTATCGATTTAATGGTAGGTAATTTAGGGTATTTACCGAATGGAGACCATGAGGTTATGACACAGCCTACATCAACGATTACAGCGTTATCAAAGGGATTGGAAAAACTTTCAATAAATGGATTATGTACAATTGTAGCGTATCCTGGAACAGAACTTGGTCGCAAAGAAGCAGAAGAGTTAGAAGAATATATAACTTCCATTAATCAAAAAGAATTTCACTGTAGTACGTGGCGACCATTAAATCAAGCAAATCACCCACCAATTCTATATATTATTCGTCGGAGGAACTAATGAAACGTTTTCGTTATAATAAGATAAAAGAAATTATTCAAACTAAGGCTATTGAAACACAGGAAGAATTAGCACAAGCTTTGGTAGAAGAAGGGATTACTGTTACACAAGCGACGGTATCACGAGATATTAAAGAATTGATGTTAATTAAAGTTCCTACTGGGGATGGACGCTATCGTTATGCCTTATCTCCTGAAGAGAATATTATGTTGTCTAGAACTCGCATAAATCGATTATTTCAAGACTCTATTTTACGTATTGATCACGTATTAAATCAAGTAGTGTTACATACTTTACCAGGTTCGGCACAATCTGTGGCATTTGCCATTGATCATGCAAAATGGCACGAAGTAATGGGAACAATTGCAGGTGACGACACCATTCTATTAATTTGCAATTCTGTAGAAAGTGTAGAATTAGTTTTAGAGCGTATTCAAGACTTAATGAGGGATTAATATGCTAGTACGCATGGGGATTAAAAATTTTGCCCTCATTGAACATATGCAGTTAGAGTTTGCCAAGGGCATCACAATTTTTACTGGCGAAACAGGTTCTGGTAAATCTATATTGATGGATGCGTTTTCTATTCTATTAGGAGAAAGAGCTAGTAGTGAGTTTATTCGTCATGAGAAGGAGTCTTTTCTGATTGAGGGTGTTTTTGATATTACTGGAGATACAGCATTACAAGAACTGCTAAGAAATAAAAATATTTTAGTAGAAGAAGATACTTTAATTTTATCAAGAACTTTTAATCGAAGTGGTAAATCTCAAATTTTAGCGAATGACCAAGTAATTCCTTTGAAGGCATTACGTGAAATAGGGACTTATCTAGCAGATATTCATGGCCAGTATAATAATCAGCAACTTCTGTTACCGGATACACATCATATCTATTTAGATACCTATAATCAGGGTGCTATTAATGCTTATGAAAGTTATGTAACAGCCTATACAGAATATGCTAGTGCAAAACGACAATTAGAAACATTGCGTGTAGAGTCGGCACAAAGAATTCGTGAGTTAGACATGTTGAGATTTCAAATTGATGAAATTGAAGAAGCCCAATTGCAACCAAATGAAGATACAGCGGTATCGGAAGAATTAGAACGATTAGATAATTATGAGCATCTTCAATCAACAATTTCTAATTGTTATGATGTCATCTATGGTGGTAGAACTCCCCTTATTGATGGCTTGAATAGTGTTACTAATGAAGTGACGGACCTTGTAAAATATGATAAAGATATGGAAGAAGTAGCTGAGTTATTGCGTTCTGCCTATTATCAATTAGAAGAAGCTGGACAAGCTTTAGATAGATACCGTGATTCTATTAGCTATGACGAAGAGCGTTATTTTTACTTACAAGACAGAGATACACTTATTTACAATTTAAAACGTAAATATGGAGAAACAATTGAAAGTATTTTAGCCTTTGAAGAAACAGCGCAAACTCGACTGGAGCTACTAGAATCTCATGAAAGTGAAGAATCTCAGCTAGTGGAGCGCGTGGAAACACTAAAAACTCAAGCATTACAAGCGTTACAGACTCTTACACAGATTCGTACTGCTCATCATAAAGAGATAACTGATGCTTTACAAAAAAACTTAATTCAATTAGGTATGCCAAAGGCAAAGCTAGAATTTGTAATTGAAGGTACTGAAACTTTATCTCCATTAGGTGCTAGCCGCATAGAACTATTATTTTCTGCTAATACAGGAGAGGCTTTATTGCCGTTACATAAAGTTGCTTCTGGCGGTGAGCTAGCACGTATTGCATTAGCTTTCAAAACAGTATTTAACAAAGCAACGCGTAAAACCTTAGTGTTTGATGAAATTGATGTAGGCATTAGTGGTGATATAGCTTTACAAGTAGCGAAACAAATTCTACAGTTAAGTTCTGATAATCAGGTGTTCTGTATTACACATCTACCACAAACAGCTAGTGTGGCAAAACAACACTATCATTTGCATAAGGTAGAAGAAGAAGGTCGAACAATTTCTAAAGTGACCATACTTTCAGAAGACGCGCATATTACACAAATTGCCCGTATGATGTCAGGACAATCTTTCTCGGATACAGCCATAGAAACAGCAAAAGAAATGATTCAATACTTTCAACAAGAATCATTCTAGGAGGAACAATGAAAGTTTTAGTAAATGGAGCAGCTGGTAAAATGGGCCGTGAGGTTCTAAAAGCTGTTCATAATGATACAGGGTTAACCTTAGTAGGCGGGGTGGATCCTAGTCACGGAGGAAAAGATGTTAGTGAATTTATCGGTACTACCACTTTAGATTGTAAAATCTACAGTCAGTTAGAGGAAGGTATTGAAGCCGTACATCCAGATGTGATTGTGGACTTTACAACACCAGCTATTATTTTTGAAAATGCAAAACATATGCTATCAAAAGGGATTCATGTTGTAATTGGTACAACTGGTCTTACAGAAGCACAACGTAATGAATTAGATGCTATTGGTAGAGCACATGGTGCTAATTGTTTAGTAGCACCTAACTTCTCATTAGGTGCAGTGATGATGATGAAAACGGCTGCAGAACTAGCTCCGTACTTCCCAGACGTGGAGATTATTGAATTACATCATAATCATAAATACGATGCACCTTCTGGTACAGCTGTATTAACGGCTAAGTTAATTAATGATGCAAAACAAACCGCCAATGTAAAAGCTGCTGAAGATTTAACTCGTGAAAGTCTTCCAGGTGCTCGTGGGGCTAAAGTAGATGATGTAACAATTCACAGTGTCCGTTTACCAGGCTATGTGGCACATCAAGAAGTTATTTTTGGTGGCTATGATGAAACATTGGTGATTCGTCATGATTCATTAAGTCGTTTATCCTTTATGCCTGGTGTAGTATTAGCTTGTAAAAAAATCAAAGATTTTGCAGGCTTAACTTATGGATTAGAACATTATTTATAATTCTATATTCTATATAATTCTTGCTAAAGAAAAACTTAAATAGTATAATACATATAACTATACATTAAGATATTAACATTAAGGAGTCACTATGAGAAAACCTCATTTAGCCATATTAGGTGCTACTGGCGCAGTAGGCCAAGAGTTTATTACATTAATTGAAGAACGTAAATTTCCTTATGAAAGCATAAAATTATTAGCTTCTGCTCGTTCTGCCGGTAAAGTATTGACAGTAGATGGTAAAGATTATGTGGTAGAAGAAGCAACACCAGAATCTTTTGACGGTGTAGATATTGCTTTATTTGCAGGTGGTTCTATTTCTAAAACATTGGCTCCAGAAGCTGCTAAACGTGGTGCTATTGTAATCGACAATTCTAGTGCTTTCCGTATGGATCCGGAAGTTCCATTAGTAGTGCCTGAAGTTAATCCAGAAGATATTGATACACATAAAGGAATTATTGCTAATCCTAACTGTTCTACTATCATTATGGCATTAGGCTTAAAACCACTACATGATTTATCCCCTATTAGACGTGTTGTTGTCAGCACATACCAAGCTGTATCTGGGGCTGGTAAAGAAGGCATTGAAGAATTAGATTCTCAAGTATCTCAACATGTGGCAGGGGAAGAGATGGTAGCTAATTTATTGCCTACAGGCTCTATGGATAAACATTATCCAATTGCTTTTAATCTGATTCCTCAAATTGATGTATTCATGGAAAATGGATATTCTAAGGAAGAAATGAAAATGGTATTGGAAACACAAAAAATATTCCATGATGATTCCATTGCAGTAGTACCAACCACAGTACGTGTACCAGTATATCGTTCTCATTCTGAATCTGTACTAGTAAAAACAGAGTCTCCTGTATCTGTAGAAGATTTCAAAGCTGCCTGCGAAAAATTCCCTGGTCTACGTGTGAAAGATAATCCAGCAGCACAGGAATATCCAATGCCTTTATACACATCGAATCAAAATGACTGTGAAATTGGCCGCATTCGTAAAGACTTATTCAATGACCATACGATGAATTTCTGGATTGTAGGAGACCAAATTCGTAAGGGTGCTGCATTAAATGCATTACAAATTGCAGAATACTTAGTGGAACATCAATCATTCTAATTATACATTTCAGGGGGTGCTAAGATGACAACATTTGGAAATATCTTAACAGCAATGATCACTCCTTTTACTGACGATGGTCATGTAAATTTTCAAGAAGCACTGCGTTTAGCTGGACATCTATTAGACAATGGTTCTGATGGGTTAATTGTATGTGGCACTACTGGTGAAGGTCCAAATATTGAAGATCGTGATAAACTTGAACTATTTACATTAATCGCTAAAGAGTATGGTCATCGTGCTACTATTATTGCAAACACAGGTAGTAATTCTACTAAAAAGTCTATCGCTTTAACAAAGGCTGCTAGCCATACTGGTGTTCATGCAGTGATGGCTGTGGTGCCATATTATAATAAGCCGAATCAAGAAGGTTGTTATTTGCACTTTAAGGCTATTGCAGACAGTACTGATTTACCTGTTATGCTATATAATGTACCTGGACGTACTGGAGGGCATATAGAGCCGAAAACAGTGGCCAGATTGGCAAATGAATGTTCTAATATTACATCTATTAAAGAAGCTACGGGAGATATCAAAATTATCCAACAGCTTCGTGAATTACTACAGAATAATGATTTTATGATTTATTCTGGTGATGATGCATTAACATTAGATGTATTACAAAATGGTGGAGTAGGTGTTATTTCTGTTTCCTCTCATATTGTAGGTAAAGAAATGCAAAAAATGATAACCTTATTTAAAGAAGGCAAAGTTAAAGAAGCAAGAGCTATTGAACTTTCAATAGTACCTATTCTAAAAGCTATGTTTATTACGACAAATCCGATTCCTGTTAAATATGCGATGAAACAATTAGGTTTCAGTACAGGGCCTTTATTATTACCATTGTGTGATCCATCTATAGAAGAAGCGCAGATTATTGATGCAGCTATAGAATCATATAAACAATAACATTTAAAATAAAAAGATAGTAGTCCTAACAAAGACTACTATCTTTTTTATACTAGATTTAAATATGGTCACGAATAAGTCCAATTACTCGGCCTTCAATTACACAATTACGTGTAATGATAGGTTCAAACTCTTCATTTTCTGGCATTAAGCGAATATGATCAGGCTCTTTATAAAAACGTTTTACTGTGGCTTCATCATCTATACGAGCTACCACAATATCACCATTATTAGCAGTGGTTTGATTACGTACAATTAGTAAGTCACCTTCGTACATCCCAATGTCTCGCATGGACTCGCCTCGAACACGTAATAAAAAACATTCTGAGCTGCCTAATAAAGCAGTAGGTAAAACGAACTCATCTTCGCGATTTTCAATAGCGGTTACAGGAAGACCTGCTTGTACAGTGCCAATTAATGGGACACGACGTAGTCCAGCCTCTAGGAAGTTAAATTCAGGACTTGAAGTAACTTCGTGAGTTTCTTCATCCATTTCTAAGGCAGGTATATCAGGCATATTTACAACAGTGATAGATCGATTTTTATTAGCATCACGAGTAATATAACCAAATTTTTCTAAAGTATTTAAATGGCTTTGAACAGTAGAAGTGGAGCTCAACCCCATATGATCGCCAATTTCTCGTACACTTGGGCAGCGATAGCGTTGTTGTAAACTTTCAATAATGAAATCTAATATTCTCTGTTGTTTGCTATTTATATCAGTTGCTGGACGTCTCAAGGGAATAACCTCTCATTCTACAGTACGATGGAACTTAAATTATATAATTCTATTATAAATTTAATATCGAAAATTGTCAAATATGCGTTCTAAAAAATTACGCTTGACCGAACGTTTGTATGTATGTTAGAATATGAACATAGACAAACAGATGTGCTATTAATTTTGTTCGATATTATTAGAGAGAGGTATTTATTATGAATAAATTATTTTCTATCTTAGCAATTGTAGCTATGGTATTTGTGGTGAATGGAATCATGCATACAAAGACGTTAGAAATGGATATGCAAAATATTAAAACCGTGCAAGTAGATGCTGGAGATACCTTATGGAGTATCTCTCAAAAGGCATTAGCTCAAACAGAGGATATAGATATTCGTGAGTATATCGTAGCCATTGAAGAAATTAATCACTTACAACATGGTAAAGCATTACGTGCCGGAGAAACTCTAATGATTCCCACATTAAAAGAGAAGACTATGTTCGGTTTTATTACAGCATGGGCAAATAATTAAATTATAGCAATTCTATGTTCGATAAATTATTAAAACAAACATATTAAATTATAGAATAAAAAGACTGCATACCCTATGTTTTATTCATGGAAATATGCAGTCTTCTTTTGTCTTATTTTTGTGTAATTAATAACCCTTTTTACTTTCTGCACTATATTGTATGTATTACTATGTAGTTAGCCATATAAACACAGTATACATAACGCATTAAAGTTGCAGGTAATTAATATGATACTATTTACGATTAAATATAGAAGATACAGGATTATCTACAAATTTATTGGCTTCATTAATATAGCGTCGCACCATATTAACACTATGATGTCGAGTTTGTTTCATAATATTCCTTTCTTCTACGCCATAATGGGCCGCTGTGGTAGCAAAGCCATGACGGAGACTATGAGCGCCATATAATGATGGATCCTCTCCAATAGCTGACATGTAATATTTTACAATATCAGCGATACTTTTATCACTAATGGCAGTCTTACGTACGCTCATATTTTTTGCAAACCCTCTAAAAA
The DNA here is from genome assembly GCA_900544365.1 of uncultured Veillonella sp. GTDB lineage: Bacteria > Bacillota > Negativicutes > Veillonellales > Veillonellaceae > F0422. Next base: position 15,390 of record UQVF01000030.1, read on the forward strand.
TCGGTCCTGTTGTAATAGGAACATAACGTAACCATGTCTTTACAGCTCTTACAGCACATAAGTTTTCATTATCTATATAAGGTATAGCTACTATAGCACCTTGACCTTCTTGGTCGGCTTTTGAGCTTGAAACAAAGATTTCTAAACCTTGCGGTAGAAACTTCAAAGATTCTACCGTTAAAGCCGATAATTCGCTACGCCGAAAGGCTCCCATAAAGCCTAATAATAAAATGGCTTTATCACGTAGCTTTTGTATAGGCGCCATATCTGCTGTGTTCATATACTCCATAATATCCATAAGATCATCAAGTAGTACAGGCGTTTTACCTTGCTGATAAGTCCCTAATGATCGACGTATACCTCGCATAGCTTGTTTAACAATAGGAGCGCTACAAGGATTGCTTTCAATACCAGAAGCATTAAAATTTTCCGATAAAGCGCTAATACGACGTGATATGGTATTTGCTTTAGCATAATCGGCTAAATCATTGATATAATTGACGATTATCTCTGGTGAGCTTGGAAAATAGGATTCCTGTTTATGTTGACACCAATCGACAAAATCCATCCAATCGGATTCGTAAGCATCTACGGTATTTTCTGCTTTAGATAATAAAATACTAGACTTAGCCTTGTCACTAAGCTTAGAGTTGTTCATAATCTCTTTATAACTACGTAAATAGAAGTGTGTGTTAGATTGACTCATAAGGGCCTCAAATTTGCTATATAGGAGTATTAGTACCTATATAGCTATTTTTAACTAAAAAATTACTTCCGATAATATATCGTTATCGGAAGTAATTATATCATAAGCCAAAATAAATGGCAAATATTCTGTTTTTACCAATAGCTCATATACTTAGCAATAACCTTATAAGAATACACTATTATTTGTACCCATATAGGGATTCATAGTATCTTCTCCTCATGACTAGTATTACATATAGAATAAACTATGGCAATTATGATATTACAAGCTTTTTAAAAGCTCTTTTAGTATATTCCAAGTTGTAACAAAACTTTCTAACTCCATACGTTCTGTAGGAGCATGTAAGTCGTGAATATTTGGCCCAATGTTAATAGCATCTACAGGACCTTTTAAGTTATCTAACATATAGCCAACTTCAAGACCAGCATGGATCACATTGAACTGTAAGTCTTTAGCACCTGTCACAGATTCATAAGCATTTTGATAAGCTTGTTGTAATGGGCTATCAAATGTTGGTAGCCAACCTGGATATTGACTCTCAAGGGATGTCGTAGCACCATGAGTTTCTGCCAATTGCACTAAGCCTTTATAATGAGCCTCTAGATTCTTCGTATCTGTACTTCGTACTTGCATTTTAAGGTATACAGCACCGTCCGCCATATCTAAGACACCAATATTATTAGAGAACCAAACTTCATTAGGGTTTTCAGGAGCATGCTGTAATACGCCTTGCTCAATACCTTGGATAAGAGCACATAGTTTTTGTACAGTGTCGGTACTGAAAGCACGTTCCATAGTGATCGCTTCTAGGTCTAATTCTACTAAATCTTCACGGTTTACCTTTGGCACAACAGATAAAGATATAGTCATACTTTCGTCAGCCGATGTATAGTGTGCATTCCACTTGTCTTGTTCTTCTTGTAACAAAACTTGTACATACGGCACATCTTGTAAGTGTAAATACACGTCCGCATAGGCACGTAATGGAATCGCATTAGGCGCACTGCCACCGTTTACTTCTGTCACACGAATATTGTATTCCCCAGTAATTTGTTCTAATACCTTAGATAAAATATAAATAGCATTACCACGACCTAAATGGATATCACAACCAGAGTGACCACCTTGTAAGCCGTCGATAGTAATTCTGCGCTTTGTCATTTCATTATTCACAGATACTTGTGTAATAGGTAATGTTACCGTAGATCCATGACCACCAGCACTGCCGATGGTCACTTCATTCATATGTTCCCCATCCATATTGATGAGACGCTTGCCTTGTAAATGGCTGTAATCTAATGTTTTCACACCATTGAAAGTAGTTTCTTCTTCTACAGTAAAGACAACCTCTAACGGTGGATGAGCCACATTGGTAGATGCTAAGATAGCCATGCCATAAGCTACGGCAAATCCATCATCAGCCCCCAAGGTAGTTCCATTAGCATGTAAAATACCATTCTCTACCTGTAAGGAAATAGGACTATTGATAAAATCGTGCTCCACTGATTCTAATTTCGTACATACCATGTCCATATGACCTTGTAAGATCACTGGTTCATGAGACTCATAGCCCGTTGTACCAGCTTTTTTAATGATTAGATTATACTGTTCATCTTGGAATACATCTAATCCTAGATTGATTGCCCAGTCCTTAATATAGTTAGAAATAGCTTGTTCATGTCCAGACTTTCTAGGAATGTTAGCGATTTCTTGAAAGTAATGTAGAATGTTATCCACATTATATTGATTCATAATAGTTTGTTCTATTGACACTTGTTCCTCCTAGATTAGTCAATATTGGGCCAACCCAATTCTTTACCGCCTAATAAATGGGCATGTAAATGGAATACAGTTTGACCTGCTTTTGCCCCTGTATTTAATGTTAAACGATATCCATCAGCAGCAATACCTAATTCTTTTGCTACTAACTTAGCAAATGGTAAGATACCTTCTACATAGGCTTCGTTATTTTCGTTTAAGTGAGCAATATTAGATACATGCTTCTTAGGAATGATCAACACATGCACCGGTGCTACTGGAGCAATATCATGGAATGCTAAGAACTTGTCATTTTCTAATACAACCTTAGCTGGAATTTCTTTATTAATAATTTTACAAAATAAGCAATCTTCTTTCATGGGAATCCCCTTTCTAATCTGATTTATTGTACTTACATGTATATACTTACTATATCAAATAATTTCTATATAGTCTATATTACTTATTATTTTTTCTAAAAAAATCAATTGATTTGCCTTCAGATATTTTCCAATAATCCCAACCATTTGACGAATTGCCTCGTACTAAATTAGCTTTCAATCTCTACAAGAACCACATCACTATGTACTTCTGTAACAGTACCATTCACAATATCCCCTACGTTGAAAGTATGGTCTTGTTTTGGTATTTTACTATGTATATATTCATTAGTTAAGCCATAATAGTAAAAGTCATCACTTTGCTCGATAAGAACTTTAACTGGTTGGTTAAGGAAACGGTTAGCATAGGCTTTAAAGCCTTCTTTCCCCAGTTGGTTTAATAAAGCTACACGTGTCTTTTTCACAGCTTCTGGGACTTGGTCTTCCATCTTAGCTGCCGGTGTACCTTCTCGAATGGAATATGGGAAGGCATGGATATGAGTGAAGCCAACTTCTCTCACTGTACGCATGGTTTCTTCGAATAACTCGTCTGTTTCTCCAGGGAATCCGGCAATTATATCTGTCGTAATCGATAAGTTCGGAATACGACTGCGTAAATACTTCACCAAGTCTTTGTATTGTTGTAAATTATAGTGACGATTCATAGATTTTAATACGGGATCAGAACCTGCTTGTAACGGCAAATGTAAGTTAGGGCATACACGAGGGTTGGTTGCCATTAACTCAATTAATTCTTCAGATACTTCTACAGACTCAATAGAACCAAATCGAATGCGCTCTAAGCCGTCAATGGTCAATAATTCGCGCACTACACGACCTAAAGTTGGGCGTTCAGGTAATTCAATACCGTAGTTACCGAGATGTATCCCTGTGAGTACTACTTCTTTATATCCATAGGCAACAAGACGTTTTGCTTCTTCCACAATATCTTCAATTTTTCTGGATTTTAATTTTCCTCGTGTATAAGGAATGATACAGAAAGAACAGAAATTATTACATCCTTCTTGTACCTTCATGAAAGCCCGACATTTTTCGATTTCATTACCGAATAAAGGCATTTCTTCAAATGTTGACTCTTCCATAACATTACGAACAATAGAAATCTGTTCTTCTGTGGATGGAATATTTTCTACTAATTCTACAATTTTATTACGGTTTGCCGTACCGATGACAAGGTTTACCCCATCAATGGCTGAAATCACTTCTGGAGCCAATTGGGCATAACAACCGGTTACCACAATAAATGCATCGGGATTACGGCGTTTCGCTTGTCGAATTAATTGGCGTGACTTTTTCTCACCCATGTTCGTTACGGAACAGGTGTTAATCACGTAAATAGAGGCTTCTTCATCAAAGCCAACAGGCGTATACCCTGCTTTTATAAATAAACCTTTCATGGCGTCCGTATCATATTGATTCACACGACACCCTAAGGTAGTAAATGCTACTGTCTTCATGAGACTCCTAATCTAGTAATTCATATTGGATCATACTCACAGCACCTAAAGCTGCAGTTTCAGCTCGTAATATAGTGGACCCTAGGCTAACCTTATGCCCCCCACAACATTCTAATAGTTCCATTTCATTGGGACTATAGCCACCTTCTGGACCGATACAAATAGCGATGGTATGGTATGAATTAGTATATAACTGTGTTTGTAAAATATTTTTGATTGTTTTGTCATCTTCTCGTTCATAGGCACCTAACACGAGCACACCCTCATCGGATTGTAATGTTTGCAGGACCTCGGAAAGTGACTGTTCCACCGTCAATGTTGGAACATCAGTACGACCACATTGTTGACTAGCTTCTATGATAATTTTTTCCCACCGGCTTTTCTTGGCGCTCAATTTTTTTGCATCGTATTTGGCAATACAATGAACTGAAGATACACCATAGATGTGATGAACGTTTAATTCCGTAGCCTTTTGCAATAAAAACTCAAATTTATCGCCTTTCAAAAAAGATTGGATGAGTACTACCTTTGTAGCAACTGTAGACACATCAATTATTCGCAGTCGTTTTGCCATATATGTATCTGATTCCTCAAAGTCTAATACATATTCACCGGTATGCCCTTCATGATTGCTGACAATGAAAGGGGCCTCTTTGGAATAGCGCAACACATGAAAGAGATGATGCGCTGTATCTGCAGGCAACTGGATAGTTTCATCAATGATGCCGTCAATAAATAGTTTTTTCATATACTTCCTAACTTATACTAAGGCAAAGGTATGCCAAGGGCCCTCTACCATTTCTTCTATAATTGTCCAGTGTTCCGTGATGTACGGCATAATTTCATTATACCGATCATCCACGATACCACTTATTATTAGTATACCATTATCGTGCAATTTTTCCCTAATCATAGGCAACAAAATTTTTAATGGGTCCACCGTAAGATTCGCCAAAATGAGATGCGCTTTTCCGTGAAAGTCATCACTTAAATTACCGTGAATGATAATGGCATCTATTCCATTATATTTACAGTTTTCCTTCGCTTGTACTGCTGCTTCCTCTTCTAGGTCAATGCCTACCAAATTAGGAATTCCCAAATGATGAGCCGCCATTAGTAATATTCCTGTTCCTGTACCAATATCTAAACATACTTGATCTTTTACATCTACAGGAATGTGATGTGTGTATTTACCAAGTAAAGCAACACAATTTCTCGTAGTTTCATGGTCCCCTGTGCCAAAGGATAGCTTTGTATCCATGGTCATTACCACATCTTGTTCCGTAGCCAGTGGATCTGTAGAGGCATCATAGTTTTGCCAAGCAGGGCATATGATTAAATTGGGTAGTAATCTCGTAGGCATAATGTATTGCTGCCAACTATGATACCATTGCTCATCGTCTACAGTTTTACAATCCATATTTTCATAGGAAATATTAGCATCTTGTAATGTCTTTTTTAGTATCTGTGCCCATTCTATCTCACTATGAGCTTCTCCTAAGTAAATGGTCACACGACTTAAGTTGGGGGCATTTTCTATTGTTTCTTCTATGTATCCATTACTTTCTATATCGTTAAAAATGGCAGCCATTTCATCAATGACTGCCACTTCTACAGTAATGGATATTTCTATCCATCTCATAGATGACTCCTTACTTACCAAGGTTTAATCTTGGCAAAATAATTGTTTCACCTTATCACTTAAATTTTCTAATATGCTTTTGTTTACTTTTAAAGTATTTACATCTTCTTTGTTTTCCGCAGCAAACTCAACTAACAATTGACGTTGCTTATCCGTCAACTTTTTAGGTGTTTCTACAGTGACAACAACGTGTTGATCGCCACGTTGGCTTGGTTGACGTAAATAAGGGACACCTTGTCCTTTAATTCTGAAAGCAGTACCAGTTTGTGTACCTTCAGGAATTTTTAATTCTACTTTACCTTCTAAAGTAGGAACTTGTATAGTAGCACCTAGCGCAGCTTGTGAGAAAGAGATCGTTTGACGGATAACAACATCGTTACCACTACGTTCAAACTCCTTATCTCTGGCTACAGAAATATACACATACAAATCACCTTTAGGACCACCTAATGTACCTGGCTCACCTTCACCAGACACACGTAAACGTGCACCATCATCGACACCAGCAGGTATTTTGATTTCAATATCACGGCGTTTAATAGCTTGTCCTTGTCCACGACATACTTTACAAGGTTTTTCAACAATTTTACCTTGTCCACCACATCTAGAACATGTGCGAACTGTTTGCATACGACCAAATGGCGTATTTTGAATAACAGCCTCTTGACCAGAACCATGACAGTTTGGGCATGTTTCCACTTTAGAACCAGGCTCACCACCGGTACCATGACAATGCTCACATTCTTCATGACGCTGTACATTGACTTTCATCGTTGTACCAAATACAGCATCACGGAAAGAAATACGTACGTCTTGACGTAAATCGGCACCGCGCTCTGGGCCACGTTGGCCACGGCCACCACCGCCACCAAACATATCAAAGATATTACCAAAAATATCATCAAAGCCGCCAGCTCCGCCGAAGCCACCAAAACCACCGCCGCCAA
>UQVF01000031.1 GCA_900544365.1 uncultured Veillonella sp.
AAAGAATGTTGGCAGCTACTCTTATATGAGTAGCCCCAACATTTATTATAGAGCCAAGAAATACTGCACATATAGGAAATTTGTGTACAAAACATGATGATATAAGATATATTGACTAATGGTTTACTTTCAAAATATTAAAATTTTTGCTAGATAAATACTATTGTGTATACATGAGTAAGATGTCTTGTAGGAGAATCAATTTTCTTGTAAACTAATAGTATCAAGTATAAAGTGTATGACAAATATAGGAAGGTGTTTATTATGAGTATGGCAGCAAAACAAGCACGTGGGAAAAAAGCTAATGATCTCATCTTTGCAACAAATTCACAAGCCCTAGAGGCGGCGAAGCAATATGGCAAAGAAAACGTATTAATTGGGACTGTCGGATCTATCCTAGATGAAAACGGTGATATCGTTTTCTTGAAAGTGGTAGAAGATGAGTTTCGTAATTTACCTCGTAATGAATATGTTGCGTACGCACCGATTGAAGGGTTAAAAGAATTTGTAGAAGCATGTAAACAAGAATGTTTTGGACAGTCTAGACCTGATGCCTATATTGAAGGGATAGCTACAGCTGGTGGTACAGGTGGTATTCATCACTTAGTTCACAATTATACGGAACTAGGTGATAAAGTAATTACTGCTGATTGGTATTGGGGCGCATATAAACAAATATGCCAAGATAATGGGCGGGAATTAATTACGTATCCATTGTTTGATGGAAACTATAAATTTAATTTTGAAGCCTTGCAATCCTTAGTATTAGAAATAGCCAATCAGCAAGAAAATATTTTAATTATTTTTAATACACCGGGTAATAATCCAACAGGTTTTTCTCTATGTGAGAGTGATTGGGACAAAGTGCTAGAATTATCTAATAGATTAGTACATACTGGTAAGAATAAAGTAATTATTGGAGTTGATGCTGCATATATTGATTTTTCGGGCCCTAAAGAAGAGGTGCGCCGATTCTTTAAAAAGTTTGAACATCTATCAAAAGATATTTTGACTGTAGTATGTTATAGTATTTCCAAAGGGTTTACTATGTATGGACAACGTGTGGGGTGTATGATAGGGATTACATCTGATAAAGATGTAGCACAAGAGTTTTTTGATATTAACCAAATGACATCGCGAGGCACATGGTCTAATATCAATAGACCCGCTATGCGTACAGTTGCCAATATTGTGTTGAATCCTGAAAAGTTAAGATGCTATGAAGAGGAGCGTAACTGTTACTCTCGTCTTGTAGAAGAACGTGCGGCTATCTTAGAATGTGAAGGTAAAAAGATTGGATTACCGATGCTACCATATATGGGTGGTTTCTTTGTAACAATTCCTAGTGATAATCCTAAAGTGGTAACGGATGAGCTTAAAAAAGAAAATATATTTTTAATCCCCGTTTCACGAGGTGTTCGCATTGCAGTATGTTCTATTCCGAAACGACAAATTACAGGACTAGCACAGCGTGTATATGATGCTATGAAACGAGTAGGACAATTATAATAAGAAGATCCTGAGAAAAAGACAATTGAATAGTTGTTATAGCGGTGATACAAGATAGCTGAATCTACGATTTAGCTATCTTTTTTTGTGCTTTCCATTTGGCGTTTATATGTATCTTACATACTTTGTCATACTCACATTATTTTGGGAAAGAAAATCCACTATTAATTGTTGGTTAATAGGAAAATGAATAAAACAGAAAAGTTCCTCCACTTTTTCCCACCTTGTCATACAGTTTCAAATGTTCGATTTTACATAAAATATACGAACATATACATAAATATTAAAACAATATGTTCGCCTTTAAAAGGCTGTATAAAAAAGTTGTATAAATATCTATAAATTGGGTGGTTATTTTGTTGTTAAAAGTGGGGAATTGTGGTAAAATTTACCATATAGTGGTAAATAGGGCAATAGGTGAGAGAAAAGGAGGTGTCCTTGCTATGTTTAAAGGTGAATTTTCACATACAATCGATAGTAAAGGGCGCATGATTATCCCCGCCAAAATGCGTGAACAACTAGGTGATACCTGTGTTGTAACACGATATTTTGATAACACCTTAGCTATTTATACTCAAGAAAAATTTGAAGAACTAGCAAAAAAATTAAGTTCTAAAAGTTCCAATAAAGCGAACCAACGTAGTTTGGTGCGATTTTTCGTAGGTGGTGCAGCAGATCTTGAGTTTGATAAACAAGGTCGTGTGCTGATACCAAGTAATCTGCGCGCCCACGGTGAGTTGAAGAAAGACGTGGTTGTAGTTGGTAATGGTGAACGTATTGAGATTTGGAGTAAAACTCGTTGGGAAGCTTATAACAACGAAATTTACGGAAATATTGAGGCCATGGCAGAAGAACTTGATTTGGATGATATTGGATTTTAAGTGAGGAATTATGAACTTTCATCATGTGAGTGTGTTACTCAATGAAACGCTAGACGGATTGGCGATTAAACCAAATGGAACCTATGTGGACTGTACATTAGGTGGTGGGGGACACTCCCATGCTATCGGTGAACGGTTATCTCCAGAAGGTATGATGATTGGTTTAGATCAAGACGTAGCAGCATTAGAGGCAGCATCTCAGCGATTATCTGATTTAGCTTGCCAAGTGAAAGTCATTAAAACTAATTTTTCTAACTTAAAACAAGCATTACACGAGGCAGGTGTTTTTGAAGTCGATGGATTCGTTTTTGACTTAGGTGTATCGAGTCATCAACTGGATACAGCAGATCGAGGCTTTTCCTATATGCAAGATGGTCCGTTGGATATGCGTATGAATCAAACGGGAACTTTAACTGCAGAAACTATCGTGAATACCTATTCTAGTGAGGACTTATATCGTATTATCTGGGATTATGGTGAAGAGCGATGGGCCAAACGGATTGTTCAATTCATCCTAGAAGCTAGAGAAAAAGCGCCTATAGTGACAACCTTTCAGTTGGTAGATATCATCAAATGTGCCATACCTGCAAAAGCCAGACAAGATGGACCACATCCAGCAAAACGAACATTCCAAGCACTTCGTATAGAAGTGAATCAGGAGCTTCAAATTTTACATGATGCATTTGTAGATGCTGTATCCATGTTACAACCAGGTGGAAGAATTGCAGTGATTACATTCCATTCCTTAGAGGATAGAATTACAAAGCAAACTTTTAAAGAGTTAGCACAGGGATGTACGTGCCCACCTAATTTACCAGTCTGTGTGTGTCATCATGTACCTACAGTAAAAGCAAAAAATAAGGCTATAGAGCCAAGTAAAGAAGAAGTAGAAGAGAATCCACGGTCCCGTAGTGCCAAGTTGAGGGTAGCCGTGAAATTATAGTTAGGAGGAATCATTATGTTAGTACGAAAGGCTGCGTACTGGGAGCAATCAGCACCTTATGTAGAGCCCGTCAGAAGAAAGAAAGTGAAAACACAAGCGTTTATTTGGGATTTAACCCCAGATATGCGTCAGTGTTTGTTAACTGTATTGCTGGCGATGGTCTTAGGGATGACTTGCTTGCTCTTAACGGGTGTAACAGAAAATGCACGTAAAGAAACAGTCAACTTGCAGGAACAAATTGTATTAGAAAATCGTACTAACTATGAATATAATTTAGGCTTAGCAGAATTAAGATCTCCTACGCGCATTCAAAAAATAGCGCAACAAAAACTTGGCATGGTATTACCAGATAACTTCGTTTACACTAGCAAAAATACAGTGGAAGAACGTAATGTGACGATGAAAAAGGATATTAGAGAATGATGAAGGCAGTCCTTTTGGGCTGCTTTCTCTATGATTGGAGGAATTAATATGAAACGTGTGGAAGAAATTGTAAAGGTTGTATCTCCTACGAAGGTAGAAGGTCCTTTGACATCTGTTGTTAGCCATATTACGGCTGACTCTAGAACAGTACAAGAAGGTAGCTTGTTTATTTGTTTAGTGGGTGCTACAGTGGATGCTCATAATTTTGTAGAGAAAGCTGTGGAAGACGGTGCTGTGGCGATTATTGCGTCCAAACCAGTGTCGGTGCCGGGCCATGTAGCTGTACTGTACGTTAAAGATACAAGACAAGCACTACAAGATGCTGTTCCTTTTTTCTATGATTATCCAGCATCGAAAATGCGTATGATTGGTGTAACAGGAACGAATGGTAAAACTACCACGACTCATATTATTGGTCATATGTTGCGCTCCCAAGGTTACACAGTGGGGATTATTGGGACCGTACATATTTTGATTGATGACCAATCCTATCCAATTCATAACACCACACCAGATGTAGCAGATTTGCAGCAAATTTTACAACAAATGGTAGATGCTGGTGTGACACATTGTATTATGGAAGTTTCCTCTCATGCCTTAGCATTAGGACGTACAGCAGGTGTAGAATATGATACGGCTGTGTTTACTAATTTAACGCAGGATCACTTAGATTTTCACAAAACATTCGATAATTATTTAGCGGCAAAAGCGAAGTTATTTAAACAAGTGAGTGCTTCCTATCAAGTGAAAGAAGGTAAGGGCGCTGTTATCAATGTAGATGATGCCTATGGTCAAGCGATTGTAGATGTGACCACGGCACCTATGATTACATACAGTACAGAAGGAAAAGGCACAATGAATGCCTCTGATTTAGCGATTACTGCCAAATCTTCCCAATTTACTCTATCCTATAATGGCAAAAACTATCCAATTTCTACGAAGATTGCAGGTATGTTCAATGTGTATAATACCTTGGCGGCCGTAGGAGCTGCTTTGTATGAAGGGTTGACAATGGAACAGATTGTGAAAGCATTATCTACTTTTACGGCTGTACCAGGTCGATTTGAGCTCATTGAAGAAGGACAAGATTTTGCGGTCGTTGTGGATTATGCTCATACACCAGATGGATTAGAAAATATTCTACAAACAGCGAAGAAAATTGTAGAAAATCGTATCTTAGTGGTTTTTGGCTGTGGTGGAGATAGAGATGCTACCAAACGCCCTATCATGGGACGTATTGCATCACAATTTGGAGATCGTGTATTTGTGACATCCGATAACCCTCGAACAGAAGATCCTGTACAAATCGTGAACGATGTAGAGCTAGGTGTAAAAGAAGGTTTACATGATGGTGTTACCTATGAAGTTATTGTAGACCGTCGTGAAGCGATTCATAAGGCAATCAAAGAGGCAACCACAGGAGATGTAGTTATCATTGCAGGTAAAGGTCATGAAGATTATCAAATTTTAAAAGATGAAACAATCCACTTTGATGATCGTGAAGTGGCAAGAGAAGCCTTGAAGGAGAGATAATATGGCACATTTTACAGTGCAAGAAGTGCTAGAGGCAACACAAGGATCTTGTAGAGAAACAACTGCTTGTACCTTTGCTGATGTATCGACAGATACAAGAACGATTGGAGAAAATGGTTTGTTTGTGGCATTGGAAGGGATGACATTTGATGGTCACGACTTCTTAACAGTTGCCAAAGAACGTGGTGCTACAGGTGCTGTGGTGAAATGTGGTAAAACCATTGATGGCTTAGTTTGTATTGAAGTAGAAGATACGCTACGAGCGTATCAACAGTTAGCAACCTATCATCGTAGACGCTTTCCCATCCCTGTCATTGGCATTACGGGTTCCTCTGGGAAAACAACCACAAAAGAAATGATTAGCGCTGTGTTAGAAAAAGCTTTTACAGTGCTCAAAACAGAGAAGAATTATAATAACGAAATCGGTGTTCCGAAGATGTTATTACAATTAACAGAAGACCATGATGTATGCGTTCTTGAAATGGGGATGCGTGGACTTGGTCAAATTGCAGAATTAGCAGAGATTGCAGAGCCTACAATTGGTGTTATTACCAATGTAGGCACCAGCCATATTGAACTATTAGGGTCTCAAGAAAATATTGGAAAAGCGAAACAAGAATTGATTGAAGCCTTACCTAGCACAGGCGCAGCTGTATTAAATCATGATGATCCTTTTGTATTACCCATGGAAGAGGTAACGGATGCTAAGGTTGTGACCTATGGTATGCAAGAATGCGCTCAGGTACAAGGAATTCAATTAGAATATACGTCAAAAGGGATTAATTTTACTGTTCATGATCTATCAGGTGATTGGAATGTATTTTTGCCAATGATTGGGATTCACAATGTATATGATGCATTATCTGCTATTGCAGTGGGGACCATTTTAGGTGTACCAAAACCAGAAATTGTGGAGGCTTTTAAGGAGTTTCCAGGGATTCCTATGCGACAAGAGATTGTAGCATTTCCAACGTTCACAGTTTTGAATGATGCCTATAATGCCAATCCCAATAGTATGGCAGAGTCTATTCGTGCTATGGGACAGTTGCAAGGGAATCGTAAAATTGCTATGCTAGGAGATATGTTAGAGTTAGGTGATCATTCTAAAACGGCTCATGAGGAGATTGGTAAACTTCTTGGAGAAGAGCAATATGATATGGTATTTACCTTTGGTGATATGATGAAGATAACTGCTTCTGTAGCGAAACAAGCAGGTGTTCCTTATGTATACGTAGGGAAAAGTCATCTTGATATTGCTAATGCTTACTATGATGTAAAACAAGACGGCGATGTGATTCTGGTAAAAGGGTCTCGTGGTCTTAAAATGGAACGTATTATTGAAGATTTTAAAGAACGACATGAATAAGTAAGGAGACATGTGACATGAATATGGACTATGCAGTAGCCTTTGGTTTAGCCCTGATAAGTACATTAGTATTTGGTAAAATAGGGATTCCTTTGTTGCAGCGACTGAAAGCGCAACAGTCGATTCGTGAAGATGGACCTCAGGCGCATTTAGCTAAAGCGGGGACACCTACAATGGGCGGTTTATTTATGATGCTAGCCTTAGTCATAACTGTATGCATAGTACCACCCTATTCTGTAACATTGTGGATGCTATTATTTTTAACATTAGGTCATGGTGCATTAGGGTTTAGTGATGATTTCATTAAAGCTGTTAAACGCCGTAATTTAGGATTAACAGCAAAACAAAAATTATTAGGTCAAGCAGTGCTAGCAATTGTATTTTGCTATATCTCTATTGCCTATGCAGCATTGCCAACTACTTTGTGGATTCCTTTAGTGGATATCACGGTAGATCTTGGTTATGCTTATTATGTGTTGGCGTTTATCATTATTTTAGGGACAACGAATGCTGTTAACTTAACAGATGGCTTAGATGGATTGGCAACAGGTATTTCTGCTATTGCAGGAGCGGCTTTTGCAGTGGTAGGATTATTAGTAGGTTCCTTAAGTGTTACTTTCTTTGGTATCATTGTGAGTGCAGTTTGCTTAGGATTCTTATATTTCAATGCAAATCCGGCGAAAGTGTTTATGGGTGATACAGGCTCCTTAGCGTTAGGAGGTGCTTTTGCGGGGATGGCCATTGCTACAAAAACAGAACTTCTATTAATTGTGATAGGCTTTGTATTTGTAGTAGAAGCATTATCTGTGATTTTACAGGTAGCCTCTTTTAAAACTAGAGGGGTTCGTATTTTCCGTATGAGCCCTATACACCATCACTTTGAATTAGGTGGTTGGAGTGAGCGAAAAGTGGTATATGTATTCTGGGCTGTTTCTTTGGTAACGGCTTTGTTAGGCGTTGCACTGTTAAGCATGAAATAATATAGATTACGGCTCTACTAGTAAGGGCCGTTATTCTTGCATATAGGGTTAGGTGGTTAGAATGGATTATTCAGGTTCTCGTGTATTGGTATTAGGTGCTGGTCTTAGTGGTATTGGCGTAGCCCACACATTGGCTAAATTAGGCGCTACTGTAACGCTTAATGATTATAAAAAAATTGATTTTGATCCAGCTGAAAGCCAGCGTTTGGCAGAAAATCATATAGAAGTAATTACAGGGCAACAAGATTTTGTGTTGCTTGATACGGCTACGAGAGTAGTTGTATCACCTGGTATTTCTTTAGAGATACCCATCATTCAAGAGGCAAAAAAAAGAAATATTCCTGTAGTAGGGGAAGTAGAAATTGCTTATGAAGTATCAAAAGCTCCTATTCTAGGTGTGACAGGTACAAATGGTAAAACCACAACGACTTCTTTGTTGGCAGAAGTATTGAAAGAAGCAAAATGGGATGTCTATGTAGGTGGCAATATTGGTTATTCTCTTAGCGAACAAGCCTTGGCAGTACCTGAAACGGGTGTATTAGTAGCTGAACTTTCATCCTACCAATTGGAAAGCATCGATAAGTTCCGTACCAAAGGGGCTATCTTGCTCAATGTGACACCAGACCATTTATTGCGCCATAAAACGATGGAACGATATCAAGAAGCGAAAGAGAACATTTTCCGTAATCAAGAATTAGGGGATTGGACAGTATTAAACTTTGATTCTTCGATTGTGGCAGACATGGCCAAACGAGTAAAAGGACATGTGTTAGGCATTAGTCAAGAACGACCTGTCACAGATGGAGCGTATTTTGAAAACAATACATGCTATGCAGTAATGCATGGTAAAGCAGTACCAGTGATTACGACAAAAGATATCCATATTCCAGGGTCTCACAATATTGAAAATATTTTGAGTGTGATTGCCCTAACCTACGCATTGGGTGTGCCTGTAGAAGATATCTATCAGGCTATTGCTAAGTTCCATGGTGTGGCACATCGTTTAGAACGGATTCGTACTCTAAATGGAGTTACATACTATAATGATTCTAAAGCAACCAATACGGACTCTACTATTAAAGCTTTAGAGTCTTTTACTACACCTCTTGTATTGATCGCAGGTGGTAAGGATAAAATGACCGACTTAGAAGAAATGATGGAGTTAGTGAAAACCAATGTAAAAGAACTAATTCTAATTGGTGAAGCAGCACAACGTTTTGCTGAAGCTGCTGTAAAAGTGGGTGTACCACACATTCATCGTTGTGAATCTATGGAAGAAGCTGTATCCTTAAGTGCTCGTATTGCGGAAGAAGGGGATGTAGTATTATTATCTCCAGCATGTGCAAGTTTTGACTGGTATGCACGATTTGAAGATAGAGGCGATCATTTCCGAAGATTAGTAGAACGATTGTAAGGGGTCATACATGAATATCATGATTTCAGGTGGAGGTACTGGTGGTCACATTTATCCAGCCCTCACGATTTATAAAACATTAGAAACAATGGTAAATGCTAACTTTCTCTATGTAGGGACTGAAAGAGGCCTTGAGTCACGGATTGTTCCTAAAGAAGGGATTCCATTTACTACATTACCTGTACAAGGATTGCAACGTAAATTGTCCTTAGATACATTGGTAACAGCAGGTAAAACACTGTCCTCCTTGTGGAAAGCCAATCAGTTAATCTCTGAGTTTAAGCCAGATATTGTTATTGGTACTGGTGGATATGTATGTGGTCCTCTGCTATTAGCGGCTGCTTTACGTGGGATTCCAACATTAATTCAAGAACAAAATGTGGTGCCAGGCATAACAAATAAAATTTTAAGCCGATTTGTGGATGTGGTGGCTGTGGGCTATGAAGAAGCAATTCAACAGTTTCCAAAAGCAAAGCAAGTGGTGTATACAGGGAATCCTGTACGTCCCAATGTAGTTGCTGCAAATCGAGAAGAAGCTAGAGCTTACTTTGGATTACAAAATGATCAAACAGCTATCTTAGTGGCTGGCGGATCCCGTGGTGCACGAAGTATTAATACAGCGATGCAAGCCGTTCATGAACACTATAAAGGTAGAGAGGATATTAAAATTATCCATGCTACAGGTACGGATGAGTATAGCCGTGTTTGTGAATCATTAGGTATACAAGAAGGAGACGTTTATAGCCCAACATCACATATTGTTCCCTATTTAGACAATATGGATATGGCCATGGCTGCATCAGATATGGCTATTTTCCGCTCGGGAGCCATAGGGCTGGCAGAATTGGCTGTACGTGGCATACCATCTATTTTAATTCCTTATCCGTATGCCGCTGCTGATCATCAAACCTTTAATGCGAAAGCTTTTGTAGAGGCTGGTGCTTCTACGATGATAGTGGATAAAGAATTAGAGGGTACAAGATTACTACAAGCGGTCGATGTAATGTTAGAGGATCGGGGATGTCGCGAACGTATGGCACAAGCTACATTACAATTAGGAAAGCCTCAGGCAGCTATAGAAATTGCTAAGTTGGCTATATCTATTAAAAAATTATAGGAGGGAGTATCTCTATGTTAGATACCTATAAACGTATACATTTAATCGGAATTGCTGGTTCTGGTATGCGTGCCATTGCGCATGTTTTGATTGAAAAAGGATTTATTGTCTCTGGTTCCGATATCCAAGAATCTGCTATTACAGAAAAGTTTAGAAATGCAGGGGCTACTATTTTTATGGGTCATGATGCTGCTCATGTAGAAGGCGTAGATGTAGTCATTCGCTCTACTGCCATTCATGAGGATAACCCTGAAATTGTAGGGGCTAGAGAAAGAAATATTCCAATTTTACACCGTTCAGATGTGGTGAAGGCAGTGTTAGATGAAACGTATGGTATTGCTGTTGCTGGTGCACATGGTAAAACGACAACTACATCTATGATTGGACAAATTTTCATGGAAGCAAACCAAGATCCAACCATTATTATTGGCGGAGAAGTAGATTATTTAAATGGCAGTAGCCATGTAGGTAAAGGTAAATATAGTATTGCTGAAGCTGATGAAAGTGATGGGTCTTTCTTACATTTAAATCCTAAGCGTATCGTGATTACAAATATTGAAAATGACCATATGGACCATTATCGAACAGTGGAAAATTTATTACGGGCTTTTACAGAGTTTTCTATGAAATTACCAGAAGATGGTATTGCTGTAGTATGTGGCGATAATCCATCGATTCGACGTATTATGCCAGATATTAAGCGCACATGTATCACGTATGGTTTAGGGGCAGGTAATGAGTATCGCATTGACAACTTACGCATAGAACAAGGGATTACTACCTTTGAAGTAGTTCATAAAGATAGTGTACTAGGTACATTACGTTTAGCTGTACCAGGTCAACATAATGCGTTGAATGCACTAGGGGCACTTGTGGTAGCATTAGGAGAAGGAATTTCCTTTGAAGTAGTTGCTCAAGCATTGCGTAAATTTATTGGGGCGAAACGTCGATTTGAGACAAAAGGTCATGTAAAAGATGTTTGGGTGGTAGATGATTATGCTCATCATCCTACAGAAATTGCGGCTACTATTAAGGCGGCTAAATCTTTAGAAGATCATCGTGTAGTAATTTTATTCCAACCTCATCGATATAGTCGTACGAAACTGTTGCTCCGTGAATTTGGCACGGCCTTCAAAGAGGCAGACCTTGTGTTTATTACAGATATTTATAGTGCTGGTGAAAAGCCTGAGGCTGATATTGATGGTATGTCCATTCCATTGATGATTAAAGAATTGACAGGCGAAGAGGTTCACTATGTGGCAGATGTAAATTCATTGCCAGAAACTGTATTAGAATATATTGCACCTAATGATTTAGTTATCACTATGGGGGCAGGTAATATCAATCAATTTGGACCTAAACTGTTAGCTTTGTTGGAGGAAAAATAAAGTGAAGGATAAACGTATTATTGTCCTCATGGGAGGACCATCAAAAGAGGCTGATGTATCTAGAAGAACGGCGGCAGCTATTGCAGAAGCATTACAAAGTAAAGGCTATGCAGCTACAACGTTAGAATGTAATCCTAGTACAGTAGTACGAGATTTACAAGAGTTGCAATGTGATATTGTATTTAATGCGATCCATGGTAAATATGGTGAAGATGGAGCTTTACAAGGGGCTCTTGAAATGGCAGGTATTCCCTATACAGGCTCCGGTGTTATGGCTCATGCAGTAGGTATGAATAAAAAGATGAGCAAACATGTATTTTTAGGGGCTCAAATTCCTACAGCAAATTCAAAATCCTACGATAGCCAATTAGAATCTGTGGGAGCAATTCTAGAGGATATTCATGCTAATTTCAAAGTGCCATTTGTTGTGAAGGCAGCTAGTCAAGGATCTAGTATTGGTGTCGCTATTATTAAAGATGCAGCAACTGTTGATGCAGAAGTGAAACAAGTATTAGATATCGACCATGTCATCGTAGTAGAAGAATTTGTAGATGGTCGGGAATTTACTGTGTCTGTATTAGATGGGAAAGCTTTGCCAGTGATTGAAATTCGACCACATTCAGGGGAATATGATTATGCCTCTAAATACACAACAGGTGCTACTGATTATTTGGTGCCAGCACCGGTTACAGAGGCACAAGCTAAAACTATGCAACGTATTGGCGAATCTGTTTATCAACAAATGCAATGTGCAGGTGTAATCCGTGTGGATATTATGATGAATAGTACAGATGATATGTTTGTATTGGAATATAATACGGTACCTGGTATGACTGCTACCTCTTTGGTACCGAAAGCTGCAAGGGCTGTGGGTATTGAATTTCCTGAATTATGTGAACAAATTCTTAAATCTGCTGGATTGCATAAATTTTAGGGGTGATTATGAAGTCGAATGGGTTTCAAAGGCAGGAGAAACAGAGTTTTTCTCCATTTGAGGAACAGCCAAGGAATGAAAGAGTAATGCATCCTGTAGAAGATGGCTGGGAAGTTGTGACCATAGATACACCAGAAGGACCTAAACGTGTACGGCGTAGACGAAAGTCAAAGCTACGTAAACAATCAAAGCCGGCAGTCTGGAAAGTAGTTGTAGGTGCATGCATCTTAATCGGTCTCTTTACATTACCTCTGCCAATTGGTCAAATTCAGGTGACCGGTACCAGTCAATTAACTTCAGAAGATGTTGTGAATATTGGTGATTTAGGGTATCCAGTCAATATTCTGAGGGTTAGAACAGGTGCGCTAGAAGAACGCTTACAAAAAGATATACGTGTTGATACGGCTCATGTATCCTATGCATTGCCACTTACTTTGCAGGTGGATGTGAAAGAGCGGAAAGCTATGGTGGTGGTTCCTGCCCAATTTGGGTTTGTTTCCTTGGATCGACAGGGGATGGTCATTGCAAGTAGTGCGACTATTCCAGATACAACAGTTCCTATTATTTCTGGAGTGCGATTAGGAAATGCATTATTAGGGGATACTATTGAAGCAGAAGGGATTCGTGGAGCTATTTCTTTCATGGGAGCTTTCACAGAAGAGAAAAGGAAGCAAATCGGTGAAATTAATGTAGGTGATAGTGAAAAGATGATTGCCTATACAGTGGAAGGGTTACCAATTCATATTGGAGATCGAAACAATTTAGAAGAAAAGGCAAAAATAACAACAGACATGTTAGTGGATATAGCACAGCGTAATGTATCCGCTGAGTTTATTGATGTTAATATTAAATCTCCATTTATTAAAGCTCAATAAGAATTGCATAAATAGAAAAAAATGAAGTCAATCTATGGCTTTCATTGAAAAAAAATAAAATATATTGTAAAATAAAAGCAAATTATAAATGATAAGATAAACTAGGAGTATAGTGTCATTGTAATAATATGTGAAATATATCTCTAGTAAAGAGGAGGAGCATTCGATGTCAGAGTTTGCAAAAATTAAAGTTATTGGTGTTGGTGGCGGCGGCGGAAATGCCGTATCTCGTATGATTGGCAGCGACTTGGAAAATGTTGATTTCCTAGTGGCTAATACAGAAACACAAGCCTTAGATGGTACTAATGTACCTGTTCGTATCCAAATTGGTGAGAAAGCTACTAAAGGCTTAGGCGCTGGTGCTAATCCAGAAGTGGGACGTGAAGCAGCTGAAGAAAGTCGTGAAGACATTCTAAAAGCATTGCAAGGCGCTGATATGGTGTTTGTAACTGCTGGTATGGGTGGTGGCACTGGTACTGGTGCAGCTCCTGTAGTAGCAGAATGTGCTCGTGAAGCTGGTGCATTAACAGTAGGTGTTGTAACAAAACCATTTGGCTTTGAAGGTAAAAAACGTAAAGAACAAGCAGAACGTGGTATTGAAGCATTAACTGGTAAAGTAGATACAATTATTACAATTCCAAATGATCGTTTGTTGGGTATCATTGATCGTAAAACTTCCTTGAAAGATGCTTTCTTAACAGCTGATGAAGTGCTGCGTCAAGGTATCAAAGGTATTTCTGACTTAATTACAAAACCAGGTCTAATCAATCTTGACTTTGCTGATGTAAAAACTATCATGACGAACCAAGGTGAGGCATTGATGGGTATTGGTGTAGGTGAAGGTGAAAACCGCGCTGTAGATGCTGCAAAACAAGCAATTAATAGCCCATTGTTGGAAACATCTATTGATGGTGCGAAAGGTATCTTGTTAAATATTACTGGTAGCGAAGAATTAAGTTTATTTGAAATTAATGAAGCAGCAGAAATCATTTCTGAAGCAGCCGATCCAGAAGCAAATATTATTTTTGGTTCTGTTATCGATGAAAATGTTGGTGATAAAGTATTCATCACCGTTGTTGCTACTGGTTTTGGTGATCAAGGTTCTTCTAACGGTTTTGCTCGTAAAAGCCCATTTGGTGCTACAGGTAACTCCCCAGAAGTACCAGCGTTTATGAAACGATAAGACTCACGTATAAGGAGGATATTATGAAGAAAATCATAGTAGCCACAGCGGTATTAGCTGCCTTTAGTGCTTCTACATTCGCAGCTGCTGTTCCTGTAACAACTATTAATGCAGGTCAAACAAAAGTAACAGCCGAATATTCTTTATCTAAAAAAATAGCACAAGATACAAAACGTAAAGATGGTTTTGGTGTATCTGTACAACAAGGTGTATCAGATAATTTAGCTGCACAATATTCTTTTAATAAAGTGCATCGTGCAGGAACAGATATTAAAGATCACCAATTAGCAGGTGCTTATGCAGTACATCCTAATATTAATGTATATGGTGCTGGTACGTATGTAGATATGGGGCCTAAACAAAATGGATTTGGGTATCAAGCTGGTGTCATCGGACATACGCAATTAGCTGATAAAATCGAAGGCTTTGCCAAAGTAGGATTCGGTAACGATATTAAAGGAACATATCAAGTAGGAGCTTCCTATGGGTTACGACCAGATATTGATCTAAATGTATATTATCAATATGATCAATATAATATGAACCAAAATAAAACAGATGTGAAAGGGTTGCATGCGGGTGTAGGTTATTCTTTCTAGTTTGAAAGTAGTCTATCTGTTGTAATAAAAACATCATATGAGGACTGTAATATAAGAGATACAACTCTATGTTACAGTCCTTTTGATTTCTTAGTGTGATAAATATGAGCAATCAATCATTATATGTAAACAATTAATTTGAAAAATGGGTTGACTATATACAGTTTGATTAATTATAATAAGGGTGTAACAGAATGTAAGAATCATGTAAGCTTGTAAGATCCAGTATAACCCATACCATGGGGAGGAGGCACTATGCATACACTATGTAAGGGCTTGACAAGTGTAAGGGAAATTCCTAATACCGTGATTGTGCGCAACGTACAATTTAAACGAACTACAAGATCACCACAGTTACAAATTAACTATACCCCAAGAAAGCAGGAGCATATAGTGACTGTTTGTAATTCAAAAGGCACACTAGTGTCCACGATGTTAGAACGGTTTGATTCGGTAGAGGATCACCACGATGAAATTTCATTGGGGGAAATGCCAAAGGTTTGGCCATGTGAATTGAAAGACAGAACAAGAACAAAGTTTATATTTACACCTGAATCAATTCTTGAGTTTGTTGATGCCATTCAAGATAATAACCCAATCTACCGGGAAGAAATTCCTGTAGTTCCAGAATTAATGGTTTTATCTCATATGGCGCATCATGTATTAGATGATACAATGTTACTTCAATTAGATATTACATTTTCTGCGCCATTCTATGGTGGAGATATTATTTCTGCAGAGAAACTTATGATCCATTCTGAAAAACATACGCAAATTGGTGAGTGCGAATTAGTTGGTACTCATGGTGGACGTGCTCGTTGTAAATGGATTTATGAAGAGGAGTTAGTGAATGTTAAAGACTAGAGATTTGACAAAAATGGCGTTATTAGTGGCATTAGCTTGTGTAATGGCGCAATTATCAATTCCAAACCCTATGGGTGTGGGAATGATTTCTTTAATTACCATTGCCTTGTGTTTGATTGGCTTGTTGTTGCCACCAAAACAAGCATTTTTGACATTATTAGTCTATGTACTGTTAGGAGCAGTTGGATTACCTGTATTTACTGGATTTACTGGTGGTATGGGTAAAATACTGGGTCCTACAGGCGGATTTATTTTGATTTGGCCTATTGCTTATACTGCGGTTAGTTGTTTAAAGGGGAATCATAAAAGTTTCCTTAGATATGCTGTAGTGGCTACGGTGGTGAGTATTGTGATTACCTATGTAGCGGCAGTGCCATACTTCATGTCTGTTGCGAATATCCCATTTACTGCTGATGGATTACAAAAAGCTTTGGCTATTTTGTTTTATCCATTTGTCATCGGTGATATTGTAAAAGCAATTCTATCTGCATGGATTGCTACAAAAATTAAATTCTAATATGTTGGTTATGAAAAGCGATTAGATCCTATTGGATGTAGTCGCTTTTTTTGTGTTAGGTATATTGTATTTATAGCTAAGAGACATGAGAATACTATTGAAAGATGAAAGGCATGTCAACATATGTTCTATATCAATTAGTTATTTGCCAAAAGTCCTTTATCCATGCAACTTAGTGAATCATAATGTGTGATAGTTCTCCTAAATTATATGATTCTATGATTTTTTACAAGTTTAATATATCTAATTAGCATACATGATATAGTGGTTTAGATTGAAATTAGCTACAAGATGTTGTAAACTAAAGTCAAAGATACCCGAGTAGGGTAGTTTCTAGTGAAACATCTACCACTATACTAGATGATTAGACACATGAGTAGGTTCTTGGAAACAATGGTTCTAGAACTTATCAAATGCCTAGACACTAAAGGTTAAGTAAGAATATTCTACAGGTGTAGACATACCATAGACAGGAGCAGAGAATGCTCTTTTTATATGTCTACATTTTAATTTAACTATGCAATGTAAATACAGTAAGAGGCTTTGTTATACATTGCGTATAGTTCATACTGAATCGAATGTCCATCATGCTCATACTGGCATAGGTGACATGAGTCAATAGGAGGTTATACTATGATACAGGTAATAAAACGGGATGGCAAAGAGGCTGTGTTTGATAAAGAAAAAATCATTGTGGCTATTGAAAAGGCTATGCATAGTAGTACTGGTGTGTATACGCCAGGATTGGCATTGCAAATAGCCAATGAAATCGAAGCGTATGCTGAAAAAATGGGGCGAAATATTACCATCTATGCCATTGAAGATCAAGTATATTATAAACTCCTCGAAAATAACAATCCTGCCACAGCTCGTGCCTATGAAAACTATAAAGCAGTACAAGCTTTCAAACGTGTGGAAAATACAACAGATAAAGATGTATTTGGTTTATTGAATAAATCAAATGTGGCAGTTCTTGATGAAAATTCCAATAAAGATGCATCCATTGTATCCACACAACGTGATTTAATTGCTGGAGAAGTGAGCAAAGACATTGCCCGTAGAAAATT
This sequence comes from uncultured Veillonella sp., assembly GCA_900544365.1. Classification (GTDB taxonomy): domain Bacteria; phylum Bacillota; class Negativicutes; order Veillonellales; family Veillonellaceae; genus F0422. The sequence continues at coordinate 17,594 of UQVF01000031.1, forward strand.
AATTCCTACAGATATCGTGCAAGCTCATGACAGCGGTGCTATCCATTTCCATGATATGGACTATATCATCCAGCCTATGTTTAATTGCTGTTTAGTGAATTTAGAAGATATGTTGACGAATGGCACTGTTATCAATGGTAAACGCATTGACACACCTAAATCTTTTCAAGTGGCATGTACGGTAACAACACAGATCATTGCACAGGTTGCTTCGGGACAATATGGAGGGCAAAGTATTAATGGAATTGATCGCATTTTAGCGCCTTATGTACGAAAATCCTATGATAAATACTTAGAGTTAACTCTACAAGAACAGGTCGAAGTGTATGGTATGGCTCCAGATGTAGCAAAAGCAGAAGAAATCGCTTGGCAACGGACAAAAAAAGAAGTAAAAGACGGAATTCAAACCATACAGTACCAAATCAATACATTGATGACGACCAATGGACAGGCGCCATTTGTAACTTTGTTTATGCATTTTGATCCGAATAGCGAGCTAGCAAAAGAGGCAGCTTTAATTGATGAAGAAATTTTAAAACAGCGTATTCAAGGTATTAAAAATGAAGCTGATGTATACATTACCCCAGCTTTCCCTAAGTTAATTTATGTTCTAGACGAACACAATGTACATCCTACTAGCGAATACTACTATTTAACAGAATTGGCAGCACAATGTACAGCAAAACGCATGTACCCAGACTATATTTCTGCGAAAAAAATGAAGGAAATCTATGAGGGTAATGTATTTGCTCCAATGGGTTGCCGTTCCTTCTTGTCTCCTTGGAAAAATGACAAGGGCGAGTATGTATTCAATGGTCGATTTAATATGGGCGTAGTAAGCTTAAATTTACCGCAAATTGGGATTTTAGCACAAGGTAAGGCAGATGTGTTCTTTGAAATTCTTGAAAAACGTCTAGAACTAGCAGAAAAAGCCTTATTATTCCGCTATGATCTATTGAAAGATGTGACTAGTGATGTGTCACCGATTCATTGGCAATATGGAGCCATTGCTCGTTTGCCTAAAGGGGCGCCCATTCGTCCTTTACTAGAAGGTGGATATGCGACGATTTCTTTGGGTTATATTGGATTATACGAAGCGACAAAGCTTATTGTAGGTGGATCAAATACATCCGATGAGGGTCATCGCTTTGCTAAAAAAGTGATGGAACGATTGCATAATGCTACGGAAGAATGGCGTAGCAAACACAACATCGGATTTGCTTTATATGGTACGCCAGCCGAAAGTTTAACTAACCGATTCTCTTCCATTGATAGAACTCGTTTTGGCGAGATTCCGGATATTACTGATAAAGGGTATTACACTAATAGTTATCATGTGAATGTACGTGAAGAAATCAATGTATTTGATAAATTTGCTTTTGAATCAGAGTTCCAACGTCTGTCTACAGGTGGCTGCATTTCCTATGCGGAAATCCCTAATATGAACAATAATATTCCTGCTCTATTGACGATGATGCAGTATATTTACGATACTATTTCCTATGCAGAATTTAATACAAAATCTGACTATTGCCATGAATGTGGCTTTGATGGTGAGATTATCGTGAACGATCAAGTGCAATGGGAATGCCCACGATGCCACAATACGAATCGTGATACGTTGACGGTAATTCGTAGAACTTGTGGTTATTTAGGGGAAAACTTTTGGAACGAAGGCCGTACAAAGGAAATTAAAGACCGAGTAATGCACATTTAATAGGATTATGAAAGAAGGTTGTACTTATGCGCTATGGACAGCTTAGACAATATGATATTGCTAATGGTGAGGGCATTCGCACATCCTTATTTGTCACCGGTTGTACTCATTGTTGCTACAATTGCTTTAATGAGGAATATCAAGACTTTTCTGCTGGTGAGGAGTGGGCTGAATCGGATACAGAGAAACTGCTTTCCTATGTATGTGCGCCTGCTTGCAGTGGATTGACTTTGTTAGGGGGAGAGCCCTTTCAAAATATAGAGGGTTTAGTGCCGTTGGTGGATAAAGTGTTAAAGGCGGCACCACAGAAACTAATTTGGGTCTATTCGGGATACACCTATGAAGAGATTATGACATGTCCTAATAAGCGCTCATTACTAGAGCGATGCCATATTTTAGTAGATGGGAGATTTGTGGATGCTCTAAGAGATCCAGGGTTGGCATTTAGAGGGAGTAGTAATCAACGAATTATTGATATACAACAATCTCTACAACGTGGAGAAGTGGTTTTGTATATGGAGTAATACACGTATGAGATAATGCGATATAAAGAATGAACTGAAAAGAGCTGTATAGCAATTGCCATACAGCTCTTTTTTTGTATTTGATTGTATGTATTTACACGATAGTTTGGCTAAGGTCCCCTACTTCGCCGTCCGCATCTGGCAAGAATCCATATTCTTTTGTCCACAATGTTTTGTATTTCACAGCTTGGTTGTGGATTTTTTCTATCATTTTTTCGTCTGTACGGATGACTTTGGCAGGGCTACCTACAACTAAGGAGTAGGGAGGAATTTCTGTGCCTTCTAGAACGAGAGCGCCTGCACCGATGATGGACCCACGACCGATATGACAACGGCTAAGCACGATAGCCCCCATGCCGACTAATACATGGTCTTCTAAGGTAGAAGCATGGATGATGGCACTGTGTCCGATAGTGACAAAGTCGCCAAGGATACAAGCGTGGTCATCGTCTACATGGAGTACAGAATTGTCTTGTACATTGGAGTAGCGACCGACTACGATTTTATTGACATCTCCTCGAGCAGATACATTTTGCCATACAGAGGCATATTCTTTTAGTTCGACATCTCCTGCTAGTTCAGCACCTGGCATAGCGTGACTTTTTGGATCTAATTTTGGATACTTTCCTTTAAATGGTAGCATAGTAACCTCCTAGATGTGCTATATATGATTACGAAAAATTTGACGCATATTTTATTAACATAGTATAGTCCTAGAAATGATGTATACTAATTATGATACTAGTACCTCATGCTATAGGGTAGGCATGTATGACATATAATGAATTGTATTCATCTCTAAGGGATTATAAAATTATAGATATATTTAGATTAGATAAAGCGTTGAGCCTGTTTGATAGCTTCTTTAGCTTCAGCCACAACGGACTCTACAATAGCTTTTGCAGGTTCCACTTGTGTTAAACGGTTCAAGCCTTGTCCAACTTGTACAACGCCATTTACAGTGTCTCCATCGACGGCGGCTTTTTTATTAGTACCAATAGCCATAGCAGTTAATTCACTTTTTGGGGCGCAACTGTATTCGGCCTCTAAATAACGAGTTGTGAACTCACTTTTTAGACCACGTACACCGTGATTGAAAGTAAGGCCTGTCACTGTGGAGTCTGTATCAGTAGCATTGATAATAGCCTCTTTACAGTTTTGATGCATTTTGCATTCTTCCGCTAAGATAAAGCGAGATCCCATTTGAACGCCAGCAGCTCCCATAGTAAGACCAGCAGCAAGTCCACGGCCATCAACGATACCGCCAGCGATGACCACAGGGATAGTTACTTCTGGTACAACGTTTTCTAGCAATGCCATCGTTGTTTGTGTACCAATGTGGCCACCAGCTTCTTGTCCCTCAATGATGATAGCATCAGCTCCAGCAGCTGCTACGCGTTTAGCTAATTTTACATTTGGCACCACAGGGATGACTTTAATGCCTGCCGCATGTAATGGTTCGATGAAAGGAACTGGATTACCTGCACCTAATGTAACGAAAGCCGGTTTTTCTTCTACGATAACAGCTAAGATATCATCTAAGTTAGGCGCCATTAACATTAAGTTGACACCGAATGGTTTGTCAGTTAAGGATTTGCATTGACGGATTTCTTGGCGAACCCATTCTGTATCACGACCGCCTGTGGCGATGACTCCCGTAGCGCCTGCATTAGCCACAGCTGCTGCTAAGGTATGTTCTGATGTCCAAGCCATAGCACCTTGGATAATAGGGTATTGGATACCTAATAATTCTGTTAAGCTAGTTTTCATAATACCTCCTATATAGAGTAGCGATTCATCTATCAGAATCACTGGGACTTTCAACATGCTTTCATTATAGCTCAATGGAATGAAAAAATATAGTTGCTATAAAAGATGATAAAAAGGATGTATAATGTAAGTAAGCCCATCGTGGTTATGAGGTATATGCAATACAAGAAAATGTATAAAGGAGGACTTATGAAAAAGTCGTGGTTAATCGGTTTAGGTATTGTGGGAGTCATTTTAATTTGGATATTCAGTTCCTATAATGGATTAGTACAAACAGAAGAACAAGTGAATGGACAATGGGCGCAAGTGCAAACACAGTTGCAACGTCGTTCTGATTTGATTCCGAATTTAGTGAATACTGTGAAAGGCTATGCTACTCATGAAAAAGAAACCATCCAAGCCGTAGCTGATGCAAGAGCTAAATTAGGTGGTGCTAAAACAGTAGAGGAAACAGCGAAAGCCAATCAAGAATTGAGTAGTGCTTTGAGTCGTTTGTTAGTGGTAGTAGAAAATTATCCAAACTTAAAAGCAGATGCTAATTTCAGAGCTTTACAAGATGAATTAGCAGGTACAGAAAATCGTATTGCTGTGGCACGTAAAGATTATA
>UQVF01000032.1 GCA_900544365.1 uncultured Veillonella sp.
TAGCCCCAAAACTGCGAAGTTCTAAAGAACTTAAAATCGTTTTAGCCACTTCCACCTCATGGATAGGATCTCCTGTTAAAGACACTCGAATCGTATCACCGATACCATCGGCTAGAAGGGTTCCTATGCCAATAGCAGATTTAATAGTACCTTGTTTGATGGTCCCTGCTTCTGTTACACCGAGATGCAATGGATACGGTATTTTACTAGATAGCTTTCGATAGGCCTCAATCATTAAAGGTACATCTGTAGCTTTAATAGAAACTTTCATTTGGTCATATTCTAAAGATTCTAAAATACGAATATGTTCTAAAGCTGTTTCCACCATACCATCCGCTGTAGGATGTCCACCATGAGCATCTAGTACATGTTGTGGTAAGGATCCAGCATTGACACCTATACGAATAGGAATCAACTTCGGCTTAGCTTTTTCCACAACTTTCACTACTTTGTCGATGCTACCAATATTACCTGGATTGATGCGAAGTCCATCGATACCACTATCAATGGCTTCTAGGGCCAACCGATAGTCAAAATGGATATCCGCAATGAGAGGAATCATGGCCCGCTCTTTGATAGCTTTGATGGCTTTCGCTGCCGCCATATCTGGAACCGCTAAACGAACCAATTCACAACCAGCAGTAGCAAGGCGATTGATTTCCTCAATCGATTGTTCTACTTTCACAGGATTTGTCGTAATCATGGATTGAATACTGACAGGTGCGTGATTTCCAATATGTACGGTACCCACTTGAATACCTTTTGTCGGTTTACGTTTTATCATAGTATACCTCTAAAATAGTCTTAGAATATCTTGGAATGTAGAATATACAAACACTAACAATAATAGACCTACTCCTGTCATTTGGATATATTGCAATGCCTTCTCTGGCAGTTTACGACCCGTAATACCTTCTAGAATCAACAATACCAAATGTCCACCATCTAGTACGGGAATTGGCAATAGGTTGATTACGCCAAGATTTAAACTTAATAAGGCTGTGAATAATAGCAAACTAATAAAACCATGTTGTGCTACTTGACCCGCCATTTGTGCTACACCGATAGGACCAGCTACATCGCCTTTACTGTGCCCTGTTACAATATTCCATAAACCTTGTACCATATCAGCAAGAGTAGATCCAGTGTGCGTTAAAGCGTGCACTGCAGATTCACCAATACCGTACTCTTTTACTTCTAATACTGGATTGATTCCGATGACGGCTCTATCACCAGATTCACGAGGAATGACAGTGGTAGATATACTCTCACCATTTCTATCTAATGTAACAGATACTACATGATTACTATGACCTTTTAGAGACTCTGTAATATCCTTCCATTCTGTAATGGATTGACCATTGATAGATACAATTTTATCTCCTTTTTGCATACCAGCTGTAGCTGCTGGATTTCCTGCTAAGGTATCTCCGATAATCGGTTCATGAGATGGAATTGTGGTACCATGAAAGGCGAATACAAAAAAGTATATCACAATAGCCAATAAAAAGTTAAATGTAGCACCCGCAGCGATCACGATAAATCGTTGCCATACAGGTTTGCTGTTGAAACCACGGTCACCTGCATCTTCAGAAGGATCCATACCAGCAATTTTGTTGAATCCACCTAATGGCAAAAGACGTAAAGAGTAGAGTGTTTCTCCTTTTTGTTTTTGTATAACATTAGGGCCAATGCCGATAGCAAATTCGTCAACACGCATGCCACAAGCTTTCGCCGTTAGAAAATGTCCTAATTCGTGAATCATAACAATCACACCGAATACAAAGACAGCTCCTAAAATTGTAATTAACATGCACTTCTCCTTTGTATTTCTTTCGTAGCTTCTTGTCTTGCCCACGCATCCATGGCTAGTACATCATCAATAGATGTAGGTACACCATTGTTCATGCGTCCAAGAACGGTTGAAACTACTTCATATATATGTCCATAAGTAATTCGTTCATCCAGTAAGGCATAGACCGCCATTTCATTGGCTGCATTGAATACAGCAGGCGCATAACCACCTTCTTTTCCTACTGTAAAAGCGAGTCGTAAGGCAGGAAAATCCTCCCACCTAGGTGCCATAAACTGAAGATCTAATCCTTTACTAAAGTCTAAATGTTCCATTTGTAATGGATATCGTTTTGGATAGGTCATCGCATATTGAATAGGCTCACGCATATCTGGATTCCCTAATTGTGCCAAAATAGCTCCATCTTTCATTTGAATCATAGAGTGTACAATACTTTGGGGGTGGACTACTACATCAATATGATCGTAATCAAAATCAAATAGCCAATGAGCTTCAATGACTTCTAATCCTTTATTGAATAAAGTGGCTGAGTCAATAGTAATTTTATTCCCCATATTCCATGTGGGATGTGCCAAACAATCCTTTGCGGTCGCTGTATATAAATCTTCTGACTTCCAATGACGTAAGGCACCACCTGATGCTGTAATGATTAACTTCTCAACATTACTTCTATCTTGACCTTCTAAACATTGATAAATAGCGCTATGCTCACTATCAATGGGTAAAATCGATACACCATAGTCTTGTGCTGCCTTTGTAATCAAAGAACCACAAGCCACTAAGGTTTCTTTATTGGCAAGACCAATTGTTTTCTTAGCTCGAATCGCAGCCATTGTAGGTTCGATACCTGCAGCACCTACTATAGCAGTGACTACCATCGTCGTTTCTGACAAGGTAGCTGCCACAATCAAGGCTTCCTTGCCACCAACAATCTCTGTAGGCCCTTGATAACGAGCTTTCAGTATAGCATAAGCCCGTTCATCTACAACACCAGCTATAATTGGCTTAAATTCAGCAATTTGTTGCTCTAGTAAATCAATATTTCCATGTGTTACTAACGCTACTGCTCGGAATTGATCTGGATGTTGACGAATCACATCTAACGTTTGTGTTCCTATAGACCCCGTGGAGCCCAAGATACTTATAGCTTTCATAAAGGCCTCCCTACGATTAAATCATTACAGCATAAGAATATATGCCAATACCAATGGTGCTGCAAATAATAGACTATCAAAACGATCTAATACACCACCATGACCAGGCAATAATGTGCCGGAATCTTTTTTATTTGCTTCACGTTTTAACTTAGATTCAAATAAATCCCCTAGTGGTGCTAATATACCAACAATGACACCTATTCCAATACCAAAATTCAGTGGCAACCCTAAGCAAATAGAACCAATCCATCCTGTCAAAACACAGCCAATGAAACCACCGACAAATCCTTCTAATGTTTTATTAGGACTGATAGTTGGTACGACCTTTCGTTTCCCAAAGGAGCGACCTACAAAATAGGCAAATGTATCACTAGCCCAAATTGAGATTAGCACAAGCCAGATGACAGCCGTACCAAACCCATCTTGTTCTGCATAATAGCTTGTATTTTCATAGATTTTATTATCACGTAACACCATCAGTGCTATAAAGCCACTCGAAACATACAACAAGCTACTGATGGTAGATTGTACTGCTGGAAGCGTTATTTTTCCGTTGCAGAAAGTATATTCAATGACCATAGCTAACATCACCAAAACACCTAGGAATAATGCTAATGGATAGTTACCAAACACTAAAGAACCACATACAAGGACAATATAAATTAGTCCCCATAATGGCAATAATCGGCGTTTCATATGACGAAATAAGCTGACACACTCTATCCAACCAATGAAAGCCAACACGGCCATCACAAGATTAAAAAATAGACCCCCATAAGTGATAGCAACCGCCAACAAGACAACGCCAATCAAAGCTGTGATGAGACGGGTTTTTAACATATTATTTCTCCTCTTTTAGACCACCAAATCTACGTTCACGTTGTTGGTATGCCAAAATAGCTTCTTCCAACACTCGGGGTGTAAAATCTGGCCAATGTAAAGGGGTAAACCAGAACTCTGCATAAGCAATTTGCCATAGTAAAAAATTGCTGATACGTGCATCATTGCTTGGTCGAATCAGTAAATCTACTCGGTCAAATTCTTTTGTATCTAAGTAAGAAGAAATTAAATGTTCTGTAATATCTTCCTCTGAGATAAAGCCCTGTGCCACATCTTGAACAATTCGTTTTGTGGCTCTTGTTAGTTCATCACGTCCCCCATAGTTGATCGCTAATTGCAGAGTGATTCCTGTGTTTTTTTGTGTCAAATCTTCAGATTCTTTGATGATTTTTTGTAACTCTTCAGATAGCTTAGTAATATCTCCCACAAAACGAATGCGCACACCTTCTGCATGCATTCGCTTTACATTTGAAAGTAAATACTCTTTAATAAGACCCATTAACAGGCTGACTTCTTCTTCTGGGCGTTTCCAATTTTCTGTGGAAAAGCCATATACAGTCAAGGCTTTCACACCAAATCCTTGGGCAGTTTTCACAATATCCTTTAATACTTCCGCACCTGCGCGATGACCCATACTTCGTGGCATGCCTTTCCGCTTTGCCCATCTTCCGTTACCATCCATAATAATGGCAATATGTTCTGGAATATTAGTAGGATCTACAGTTGGTCTCTCTTGTTGTTTACTTTTCTTCCATAAGTTCTTTAGCATATTGTACCTCATTCCACCGCACACCGTCTGACTCTGCCACACGACTGGCTACCATAGGATGATAAAGAATTATCTCCCATGTACCGTCCACAACTATGACACGGCCTACATAACATTCTTCGGAAGAAACGGAAAAGAATCGATTATAATTCTTTTCTATTTTTGTAGTAAAAGGGATAGAGGCAGCCTGCAAAAGAGACTGTGCAAGCTGCCATGGAAATCCCAAAATAGATGTATGTTTCATTAGACAGACATAACATCCTTTTCTTTTGTATCGCGAAGTTCATCAATTAGTTTGATTTTTTTGTCAGTCAATTTTTGAACTTGATCTTGTCCATCTTTTGACACGTCTTCTGTAATTGTTTTCGCTTTTTCTTCTTTTTTGATCGCATCATTAGCATCACGACGAATGTTGCGGATTGCAACTTTAGCATCTTCAGCTTTTTTGCTTACTACTTTTACCAATTCTTTACGACGTTCTTCTGTTAACTGAGGAATGGCTAAACGAATAGAATCACCATCATTATTAGGGTTTAATCCTAAATCAGATGTTAAAATTGCTTTTTCAATAGCACCAATCATAGTTTTGTCCCATGGGGCAATCAAAATCATACGTGGATCTGGAGCAGATACATTCGCTACTTGATTAACTGGTGTTGGTGCACCATAGTAATCTACCATCACAGAATCTAATAAAGATGTATGAGCACGACCTGTACGTACATTTGCAAATTCGTGCTTCAAGGATTCAATAGTTTTGTCCATCCGCGCTTCTTCGCGGCTAATAATTTCTTTAATTTCCATAGTCTTCACCTTTTATTTTACGATAGTACCGATGGCTTCTCCTTTGGCAGCTCTAGTGATATTGCCAGGAATATCCATACTGAATACAACGATAGGAATATGATTATCTTTACACAAAGTAGTAGATGTAGCATCCATAACTTTTAACTCTTTACTAATAACATCCATATATGTTAATTCATCAAATTTTACAGCATTAGGATTTGTTTTAGGATCAGAGTCATATACACCATCAGCGAATTTTTTTGCCATTAAGATAGCATCTGCTTCGATTTCAGCAGCACGCAAAGCAGCTGTTGTATCTGTAGAGAAGTATGGATTGCCAGTACCTGCTGCAAAGATAACAATACGACCCTTTTCTAAGTGACGAATGGCACGACGACGAATATATGGCTCCGCTACTTCTTGCATTTCGATAGCAGTTTGAACACGAGTTGCTACACCTGCATTTTCAAGGGCATCTTGTAATGCAATTGCATTCATTACTGTTGCAATCATACCCATATAATCAGCAGATGCACGGTCCATACCTTTAGCACTACCTGATAAACCACGCCAGATATTTCCACCACCTACAACGATAGCAATTTCAATACCACTTTCTTTGGAAAGTTGTGCAATTTCTTGTGCTAATGGCTCTACCACTTGTGGATTAATACCAAATCCTTGATCACCTGCTAAGGCCTCACCGCTAAGTTTTAATACGATACGTTTAAATTTACGTTCACTCATGTCCTTCTCCTTATGACGTTTCTAACAAATAATTCAAAAATAAGAGAACACTTGCGGTGTTCTCTTATCTCCGTACTTATTTACCTACAGTAGCCATAACTTCTGCAACGAAATCGTCTTGTTTCTTTTCGATACCTTCGCCTAATGCATAGCGAACATAACGACGTACGTTAATGTTTTCACCGATTTTAGCGATTGCTTCATTGATCATAGCTTGTACAGTTTTTTCACCGTCTTTAATGAAAACTTGTTCTAATAGGCAGTTTTCTTTATAGAATTTTTCAACGCGGCCAGCTACCATTTTTTCAAGAACTGCTTCTGGTTTTGGTTTACGACCAGCTTTAACGTCTTCTTCAGCTTCTACTTTAGCTTGTTCCATCAATACAGTTTTTTCGTGTTCAATTACATCAGCTGGAACATCTTCACGTTTTAAGTATGTAGGGTTAGCTGCAGCGATTTGCATTGCTACGTCTTTGCAAAGAGCTTGGAAATCATCAGTTTTAGCAACGAAGTCTGTTTCACAGTTGATTTCTACTAATACACCAATACGTCCACCACCGTGAATGTAAGATGCTACTACGCCTTCAGCTGCAATACGACCAGCTTTTTTAGCTGCTGCTGCTAAGCCTTTTTCACGAAGGAAGTCAACTGCTTTTTGGATATCGCCATCAACTTCTACCAATGCTTTTTTAGCATCCATCATACCTGCGCCAGTCATGTCGCGTAATTCTTTTACTAAAGCTGCTGTAATTTGAGCCATGATTTTTCCTCCTATAAATAATTAAGGTAAGACCTTAGCCTTACCTTAATTTTACATCGTTATTACTTATTTATCAATTAAGACTATGTCTGTATATATTGTTAAATAATCTTACAGATTCTTACGCTTCTTCGGAAGCAGTTTCTGTACCGAATGCGTCTTGTTCACCTTGACGACCTTCTAAAATAGCGTCAGCCATTTTACCAGCTAACAATTTAACTGCACGAATAGCGTCATCATTTGCTGGGATTGGGAAATCAACTTCGTCTGGATCACAGTTAGTGTCTACAGTTGCTACAACAGGAATACCTAATTTTTTAGCTTCTGCGATAGCGATTTTTTCTTTTTTAGGGTCGATTACGAAAAGCGCACCTGGCATTTCTGGCATATCTTTGATACCGCCAAGGTATTTTTCCAATTTTTCCCATTCATGACGAAGACGAATTACTTCTTTTTTAGGAAGAACTTCGAATGTTCCATCTTCAGCCATTTTTTCTAATTGTTTTAAACGTTTAATACGAGCTTCGATAGTTTTGAAGTTAGTCAACATACCGCCCAACCAACGTTCGTTAACGAAGTACATATTAGCACGAAGAGCTTCTTCTTTTACAGCTTCTTGAGCTTGTTTTTTAGTACCTACGAAAAGGATTGTTTTACCTTCTTGAGCTACTTCACGTAAGAAGTTATACGCTTCTTCTACTTTTTTTACAGTTTTTTGAAGGTCAATGATATAGATACCATTACGTTCAGTGAAGATGAATTTAGCCATTTTAGGATTCCATCTTCTTGTTTGATGTCCAAAGTGAACACCAGCTTCTAATAATTGTTTAAGTGATACTACTGCCATGTTGGCACCTCCTGTTAAAAAACCTCCGCAACTCTCATCCCTCAGCAAACGCAAAATTGCGCACAGAACTGATAGTCTAGTTGCGTGTGTATTCATACTTGGTTAGTATAGCACAAAATGTGGGGAGAACGCAAGGGGGAAACCTTGCCTTATATCAATATGTTCGTATATTAGTTAATTATATTCAAGAACAGTATGATAACATACGATTAGTAATCCCAACCGAACATATGGAATAATTTTTCTTTGATGTGCTCTTCTTCAGATTCTGGAATGTAATTTCCACGATGTTTATTTTCCATACTACTTCCCTTATAAATTAGATTACCATGGACATCATAGTATGATTCTGGTATATAGTGATCCCACCAAGATGACGTTTCCACGGAGTTTACATAATATTCACGAGAATAATACTCTACTGTTACAACATCAGGCTTGACCGCTCCAAATCCACCTAACCATTGCGAGCCCAAAGGTGTAAACTCACGCTTAAAAACTCCTTTTACAGCCCTTCTCTGTGCTTCTCCAATTGCAAAAATTTTTGTGCGATCTGCATATGTTTTATAGTATTTATTTTCGGAAAGTAAAATCCACCGCTGTCCTGCCTGTGGCAATTTTAACGTTCCATTAGATTGTTGTGTCATCTGCGTATTACTATCTGGAACCCCCAAAGCATTGTCTAATTTCTTTAACGTTTTACTTAACCAACTAGCTTCTACTGTAGCAGTCCCTGTATTGATTGCAAATACGCTAGCTAAGGCAAGAGCGATTGCTGTTCTTTTTCTCATAGCACACCTCACACTTATAAAAAATAACTATAATGACAGCTCTATCATACTCTATACATATATTCAATAGCAAGTACTGTATGACATTTAATTATATAGTTGTAGCATACTGATTGTATTCTTAATTAGAATGAGCGTACACTTTTTTATCACTTTCTTTCACAGTGAAAGTGATATTCCGTATTTGATATGCTTCATTGGGACTCTTAGCATTATCGATGTCTACTTTCTTTTTGATGTTAGCCGCCTCTTGTTCGTTAGCAACTGTAAAGAAGGAATCATCCGTTTTATACATAATAGAGTTGCTATCTTTATCGCTAACAAGCATCAACTTACCATTTTCTTTCTTAATCGTGTGGGTAGCACCAAATGCCCCATCATAGGCCTTACCATCTCTAACGGTCAACAAGGTTTCCTCTTTTAATTCATCATAGTAAGGCACCCATTCATAAGCATCATCATAGATTGGTAGTACTCCATTTTTATTTGGTCCTTTTGCAATATCTAATGTCGTTATTCTAGCGTGATCAGTACCATATTCTTTTTCGTTTACCAACTGATGTTTCGCATATACATTACGCATATAAAACTTGGATTCAGTCATTTTATACACATGGTCACTTACCTTTTCAAAAGTTATTTTATAAACAATCCCACCATTATAGCCATTGTCTTCATAAGGAGGGTTATAATGATACCACGTGCCCGATAAATCGGGATTATCACCAACTGATGTATCAGATATGCATCCTGTGAAAGCCAGCCCCATCATGATTATGCCTAATATAATTAGCATATATTTCTTCATATTCATACTACTAACCTCGTTTTCGCCATAGAATATAGGCGACTACTAATACGCCAAATATTACCACACCAATCATTACATTTCTAATAGTATGTGATGCTTTCAGAAAAACAAATCGGATATTTTTATCTTTTTCAAAAGTGATAGTATTACCATTCACTACACCATCTGTTTTAAAATCGGTTTTAATGTCTCCATCTACTGTAATAGTTGTCGTTCCATATGAACGTCCCATATTGAACATATATGCATTATTTTCTTCACCATAAGGATAGATAACATGTAATGCCGCAGGTCTATCTATAGCACCATAAATAATCCTGTAACTGTTAGTCAATTCACTTTCATCCGAAAAAGAAGCGGTAATCTTCCAATGCTCAGATCTCGCCTCCACTTGATTAGGAAGTGCCTTTCCATATGAGTCAATTACCTCAAGTTTAATATGTTTTGCACTATTGTTTTAAAGACTCTTTTTCTTTATTTTGTTTTTGTTCAAAAGAATTATCACCTATATGCTTACGGTCATTAATAATTTTACTTACACTGTCATCAAATCCAGCCTCTATATCCGATTTACTCAACGATTCCGGAATATGTAATTGTGCTTCCCATTTACCACTAAAATCACTATCTACTTGTATCGTAGAATCCATACTTGCACATCCAGTTAGCGCCAATAGTGTGCATCCCAGTGTCAACAGTTTCCATTGTTTCATCATTGCACCTCTAAAATCCAATTTTCTCAAAAGATTCTCTTATGTAAATGCAGGACTTGCATTACATAAAAAGATACTTATTATCTATATAATACATCAATTATATTGCTATAATCAATTTATTTATATAACAAAACAACCAACTCCCTACGAGAGTTGGCTGTTTCGTTTCTCTTTTATAATATATCGATTTTCTCTCCCTCTAAGGCTTTGTTGATGCTTCGTACAGCGCAGAATTTGCCACACATACTGCATGCTTCTTTATGTCCTTCTTCTGGAGCCCGACTTTCACGGATGCGACGAGCTTTTTCAGGGTCTAGTGCTACTGCATATTGTGCTTCCCAATCGAGTTTTTGACGCGCCTCTGCCATACGGTCATCACGATCCCGTGCATTCGGAGTCCCTTTTGCAATGTCTGCAGCATGCGCGGCAATTTTGAAAGCCATAATACCTTCTTTCACATCGTTTTCGTCAGGTAAGGCTAAGTGTTCCGCTGGTGTTACATAGCAAAGGAAGGCTGCCCCATGCATAGCTGCCACTGCACCACCAATAGCTGCTGTAATATGGTCATATCCTGGTGCAATGTCTGTCACCAATGGTCCTAATACATAGAACGGTGCCCCATCGCAGATTGTTTGTTGTACTTCCATGTTAGCTTGTACTTGATTCAATGGCACATGACCAGGACCTTCTACCAAGACTTGCACACCACGTTCACGAGCCCGTTTTGTTAATTCCCCAAGGCGAACAAGTTCCTCGATTTGACAGATATCTGTAGCATCCGCCAAGCAACCTGGACGGCATGCATCACCAAGGGAAATAGTCATATCATATTCTGCACAAATGTCTAAGATTTCATCATAATATTCGTAGAAAGGATTTTCTTGACCAGTCATGGACATCCAAGCAAAGACTAAACTACCTCCACGACTCACGATGTTTAACTTGCGTTTATGTCGTTTAATTTGTTCTACCGTATGTTGTGTGATACCACAGTGTAACGTGACAAAGTCTACGCCATCTTCCGCATGAAGACGGATAGTAGAAATAAAGTCTTCTGCGGTCAATTCACCTAAATCCTTCTGATGATGGATAACGCTATCATAGATAGGCACGGTGCCAATCATAACAGGACATTCCTTTGTCAACAGACGGCGGAACACTTTTGTATCCCCATGTGTAGACAAGTCCATAATAGATTCAGCACCTAATGCCACTGCATGATGAACTTTTTTCATCTCTTCTTCGTAGTCTGTACAGTCTTTGGATGTCCCTAAGTTCACATTAATTTTTGTACGCAACTTCTGACCGATTCCTTCTGGTTGTAAAGAGGTATGATGCTTGTTGCAAGGAATTGTTACATGTCCTTTTGCCACCAATTCTCGTAATACTTCAACATCCATGTTTTCTTTTTCTGCTACCACTTTCATCGCGTCGGTAACAATGCCTTTTTGGGCTGCTTGCATTTGTGTGTAAAACATAAAAAACTCCTTTCATTACAAAGGAGCCTATTTTGGGTACTCTATACACAAAAAGGTATCGACATTACATCGATACCCACATATGTCAGCGTGCTTCCTACGCGGGCATGATCCCGATCAGGTCAAAAGGTCAGGTACTTCATAGTCCTTTCTCAGCCTATTACATAGGCTCCCTTGCAAATCTAAAAAATTTACTTGCTTATAGTATAGCATGGAATGGTAGATTTTTATAGTAAATCGTTGTGTTTAATTTTGAAAGTGGTATACTGTAAGTAATTGGCAAGTTTTTGGAAACCAAAAGGATTTATTGTTCTAAAATAATTGATTTTTTTCCCTATCCGTAGTATACTGAAGTCACAACGAGTAAACAGTGGACCTGAGGGAACACTGTGGGGACTAAGTTATCTGCGGATGACTTAGTCCCTTTTTTATTTGAGGTATAATATGTCTAAACCATTCCAAACACATAATAAACAATTAAAAATCCTACGTTCAAGAAATCTAATTATAAAAGATGGATCTAAAGCAAAATCTATATTAATTCGTGAAAACTATTACCAACTTATTAATGGATATAAAAATATATTTCTGGATATAGTAAAAACAAAACAACTAAAAAATGATTACTTCAAAACTGGTACTACTTTTGAACAAATTTATGCTCTTTATGAATTTGATAGAAATATTCGTCATATTTTACTTAAATATATGTTAATATGTGAAAATTCTTTAAAGGCAAAAATTGCGTATCACTTTTCATCTGAGCATATTAAAGAACCCTTTCCATATTTAAATATTAATAATTTCCAAACAAAAAGCTTTGAAAAATCATCTAGTCTGATTGCGTTATTATCTGATGTAACTAAAAATAATACAGATGCAAAAAACCGAACAGGTCCTTTTTATCATTACTTTCACAATCATAAGGAACTACCATTATGGGTACTAGTAACTAAATTATCACTAGGACAAACATGCAATCTTTTTTATAATCTTTCTTCAAAAATACAATCTTCTATTATAGATTCTATACAAAATGAATTTAAGCATAATTCAAATCAATACCATAGTTTTATCAGCTCTCATTACATTGACGATTTTGGCAAAGCTATCAATACTATAAAAGCGTTTAGAAATATGTGTGCTCATGAGGGCAAAATCTACGACTATATTGCTAAAAATAAAAATGGCAAAGCTATATCTACTTCATTTTTTTATTTATCATCACCGCCTGCTTTTTCTGGAAATGTATATAGTCTAATTTTGCTATTACGTTTTTTTCTCTCTAAAAAGCATTACAAAGCTTTGATTCGACTAATTATATTAGAAATTACTGATTTAAGAAGTGAGCTTCCTCCTTCTATTTTTTCTGAGGTAGTAAAACGTATGGGCTTTCCTAAAGATTGGCAAACTTCACTAGATCAATATATCTAAAATAACTCTTCTAATTTATACATGTATTCTATTATGGAAATGAAAAGTACAACTGGGACTGATTCCATTTATAAAATATTTCTTCAATACACAAAGCACCCCCATCAAGGGAGTGCTTTTTTGATACTATTTATTCTTCCACATCCATGATGGCATTGTGATACACATAACGCACATATTGCTATAAACCTTTGGTATTAAGCAATTCTTGTAAAAAAGGTTGTGCAACGGTTGTGCAACCGTTCCCAAAAACAGTTTTTATTGATAACATTATAAATTATTTTTTATACGTTACCGAAACATTTTATAGGCTAGTCCACCTAATAAAAGCACCTCAATAAATCGGTGCTTTTGACTATTTTTCTTGTACTTCTTTATTTCTTCCTTCTGCTCTTCTAAGTATAGATTGGCTTTCTCCAATGAGATTTGCTGCTCTGTCAATTTCTGCTCTTGTAGATTTAATTTCTCCTTGGATGCTCTCAACTGCTCCCTCTGTTCTTCTAGTAGCTGCTTCGCTTCTAGTAATGCTACTTTCGATTCGTTCGTTGATAACTTCGCTACGTTCAACTGCATCTCTAACCTCTCGATTGAGTTTGCTTGCTTCTTGTTGATTGTATTGAGCTCGTCTAAGTTCTTGCTGAGCATCTTGTATTCGCTTTGTGTTAATGTCACTCCCTGTTCCGCAAATGTATAGCAGGGCACAGATAATAGTACCAAAGCCAATAGCAAGCATAATCGTGTGTTTTTTAATCCATGAAAGAATAGTTCCATACATTTCAACCTCCTAATATTGCTCCCATTCCGCATCATAACCTCGGACATCAATGTGTACAAATTGTAGTCCATAATATCTGCCAACACCATCTGCACCACACTCTTTTGCAATATCTGCTAATTCATCAACACTAATATCGTCCACTGTAATGTCAGCAGCTGTTCCTAATACATGTTGAGAGTTAGGCACTCCACCTACCTCACGATTGTGGTCTTCACAACGGTATCCACTTTCGATATATACTGGTCGTCCTACACGTTCTCGGATTTTATCCAATACATCTACTAAACGGTTGTCAATAATATGATCCAACACATTTTTCCCATCTACTACATTATGTCGATGACATTTGCAGGCAAACTCATAATCCTCAAAATAATTTCCAATTTTCATATATGTCTCCTTATAACTTAAATTTGAACTTACTTTCAATCATGTCTCTGATGGTATCTAAAAACTTTCCCATCATTACATTTCCACCATCACGCATATTTTCTAGTACACTCAAAAATTCTGCTGAGGCTAAATATAACCAAACTAAATTAACTACAAAGGCTTCTTTCCCTGCCATAAAATCAAAGCACCAACCTATGGCTGTAGCAAATACATATGTCATTACCTTTGTCACAAAGGGCTTTCTCATATGTTTTGATGAAATTAACCCCTTTTCAAAAGCAGGAATGATTGCTACATACTTATCCCAAGCAGATATACTTTCTTTATCTGCTCCCGCTTCTACCAACATCTGATAGGCTATTGCTCCCCATCTAGTCAGTAAATCAAATAAGACTAATAAAATAAACACGCCCAGCACTTGAACGTGTTTTAAATTCATTAGCCATATAGCTGCACTACCTATGAATGATAGCCCCACTTTTATAATCCACGACTCTACTATAATATCTCGTAAAGATTCTAAAAATCCCATATCGTATACCATTTTACCTTTTAATACGCCTAAACTATAAAATTCATCAGATCTGGTTTATCTCTAGCTCTGTTCATAATCACTCCTACCCTCTCTCTTGAATAATATTATTCCTCTTTTTTGCCTTCCATATTCATTAAATCATTGTGGATACATCCCTCAGTAGGACAAGTACCATCTTGATTGAGTGTTGCATAACACCATTCGCAAAAATGCATAACGGGAATATCTGAGTGTACTGCGTAGTTATCCATTTACTTTACCTCCTTAATCTTTGTAACCATTTCCTGTGTGAGTTTCTTATATTGCTCTTGTAAATCTGCTACATTAGCACCGATCAATGTACGCCTTGCTAGTGTCTGTTCTAATGTTTCAAAACGTTTGTCATAGTAGGCTTTAATCTCTGCAATACGTTCTGCCTTAGTAGGTGCTACTGGTTCGGGTACATAATCAATAAACTTACCGTTGATGTAACATTTATTGTTTGTTACGAACTCGTTTTGCATTTCTTGTGTACCTGCTAAGTACGTATGATTCGGATATTGCATTTTAGCAAAATTTAATACCAATTCTTCTGTGTCTCCATGTAACCCTACTAAGTAAGTAGTTACTCGGAGACCTTTTTCATTTAAGACAAAAATATAATCGTTGTTCATGTTTGCTCCTCTATTTAAATATTATTTATAATTACAGCCCAATTGCTAAATATGCGACTTTATAGCCTGCATATGGTCTTTCAAATAGTATATTCATGCCAGCATTATTAACTTCACTATATATGATAGTTGCAGGATTAGTCTTAGTCCCCAACGTCCTTTGCAATGCTATGGTTCCTCTAAAAATAACTTTATTTGGGAATGCAATCGCATATGGTTGATTATAATACTGTTGTTTATAGTCCCTAGCATCCTTTTCTTCAGTAATTCCCCCTTGGATAATTAGATTCCCGAATGCTTGCCCTAAACATAGGTACCATGCATTCTCATTAGAAAAATCATATCTAACACCTTTACTTTTTAACACTTCCGTAATATCAACATTTACACCGCCTAATAGTTCTTTCACTACTGCCAATGTAGGAGCAAGATTTGTATTGGTATCTGCCTTATTATTAGTAAACAATTTTAAAAGAGTAGATACATCCCCTTTTGTAATGGTTAACCCCTCATTATGTTTTGTTATATCTGTAACAGTTGCATCATAATCACCATGATAATGCCATGCCCCCCATGCATTATAGAACGTTCGATAGCAAATATTACAAGGTTTGTTATTCCCCCCATAAGAGTAGAATACTTGTGTAATCTTATTAGTATCACTTTTAATCACCTGTACTACACCATAGTAGTAAACTCGTGTACTGCTCGGTGCGTTTCTCCAACCCCACATGCTTGCGGTTGCTTCATACATACCAGTATCTGTGAGATTATTCCAATCATTGATACTAGTAGGCATAGGCTTCATACTCATGTATTTGTTAAGATTATGTGAAGTGGAGTCTATATTATGTTCACTAATTTTAGTGGCAATAGAATTATTTATATCACTTACCTTTCTTTTCTCTTCTTCAAAAGATGTTTGTAATGGAGAAATTAACTCACGCCCAATATCGTTTTTAATAGTTCCTTTTAAGGGAGCAATCAATTCACGATTTATATCATTTTTTATATTCGTTTGAATCGTTTGTAGTTCACCTTTTGTCACCCAGTTAGTTATTTTGCTTTGTAGATCTGTTTGTGTTACACAATTTCCAATTTTACTTTGAAATTCTTCTTTTGTTACCCAATTATTAATTTTACTTTGTAGATCTTCTTGCGTTACCCAGTTACCAGTTTTGGCTGCTCCAGCTTTGTTGGCCCATTCCTTGGCTTTCTGCACCTCTGATGTAGCACTAGACACATATCCTTGCATATCTCTTACAATAGTGGCAGCATAACTTTTATATTCTTGTAATAGCTGATTTACAGTATCTCTCATCGATTCAACTTCTCTATTCTTATCCAGAATCGATTGTTGCATGCTTTGAATCCCATTAGATATACCCTTTACTTGTTCTATTGCTTGTTCTAAATTATGAGCATGACCTTCAGCAGCACTGACCTTTTCAATAACACTTGCTTTTAATTGATTAATCTCTTCTTTAGTAGCTATAGTAGAGGATTGTATATTACGTAATTCTGCTATGGAGTTTTCCATAGTTCCAACATAACCTTTTATTTCCCGTGCTTTACTTTCTACAGTTCCTACACTTTCTAAGATATCACTATTTTTTAATCGTCTTGTAATATCATTTTCTACTTGTTCTAAACTTTGTAATACTGTCTGTTCTGTAAATCGTATTTCTTGCTTGGCTCTTTCCTTCAATGTTTCAGTATCTCTATCTACTCGACTAAGCTTTTCTTTAATTTCCCCATACATTGTCAGTGATTCTGTATGGATTCCATCTATTTGCGCTTTAATTCTATCAATATTAGCTTTAGTAGAGGTGACTTCACTTGTAATACGTTCCACTCCATCAAATGGATTTTCTACAAGTTCAATTGCATTTCTTTCACGGTTGATACGTAAATAGGCGTTTCCTATTTGTGTCGGAATCACAGTATCAAACTGTTCTGATAACACTTGTAGTGGTATACCTTTATGATGACTACCTAATTCCTGTATCATACGAACAATCTTATCTAATTGCCCTTGTAATGCTGTATAAATTGGTTCATTAGGCAACTGTAATGTATTGTTCCGTGGAGTTTCCCTAGTAAGCAATACACTTTCATTCCTTGCAAGTGGAGTACCATTCTTTGGATACGTGTATTGCTTAGTAGTAGGATTAAACTCAAAATTTGTAGAAATTCGTTTTGTTTTCCCATTGCTGATGACGTAACCTACAATGTCCTCTTTCCTTGTGAACGAATACGGGTATGCAAAGTTCTTATTCTGACCATCCCCTTCGTACATAATACTCACTCTTTCATCATTAACCATATGTGTCTCCTTTCTACTGTGCCTTTGAATATAAAAGGAGCTATCCACGATAGATAGCTCCTAATTACTATTTTCTTTTTTCCTCACGACTTCGAAGATTCTTATCAAATGCAATGGCAGTGATTAAATCCCTTAGTGTAGCTTCTGTATTAGAAAATGACCATTTTGCTAGTGTCCAAAAACCATCAGTAAAGGTATCACTAAATCCTGTGAGACGATTGCTCACCTGGCTTGTTGACCGCATCACATCAATCCAAGATTTTTTACTGCTTTTCACGTTTCTATACAACTCTAATAATTTTGGCATTAGACTAAGGGCAACAGTTTCATTTCCCTTACTCATACTAGGTTTACCCATAGCCATATCCATAGCTAAGGAAACTCCATCTCTAAGTATTGGTAACCCTACAAACGATCCTGTAACCACTGACGATAACATTTTTTTCAAAAGGCTTTCTACATCATCGTCATCACCAGACCAGGTGGACCGCAATAAAGCCTCTGACATATTCTGTAATACTACCCAGAATAAGATGTGGTTAAAGAGTTTCATATAATCTTGTTTATCTACGACTGCATAACCACCTTCTACCAATGCATTCAAAACTGTATTGGCATACGTATAAAATGGTGTAAATAAAGCTACTAGACTGTTTTTCTTTCGTTGCAACTCTACAGAGTCTTTCGTATCCCCTGAACCAAACACTCTACGAACTTGTCTATCCGCCGCTGATATAGCTTCTGCTTCAATATATTCTTGATCTAGACCCTTAGGCAATAACTCTGCTACTTTCTGTTCATAAGCAAATTTCCATAACGGCATAGACAGCATTAAATCTGTTTCCGTGATAAATACATATCCATACCGACTAATCGTATCTCGCACCTCTTTTGTCATGTGCTTGGTTTCAGATATTCTTCGCCCAATATCACTATTAGGAAAGAAGGTCATACCTTTACCGCCAATACTTAACCCTTCATGTAAATCATGATCTAGCGTATGTATGCGCTCACGTAAAAAGATACTTCGCTCCATAACGAATTTTCGGTTTGATACATACCTATCGGATAAAGGGTATCCCATAAACTCTGTAATCGCTCGGACTGTATTTACTAAGCCAATTTCTTTTGTCATCGGAATCACATTCAATACATTAAGTAAGGCTGTACTCGTCCTATAGGACATAATAGCCATAGATGTATTTCGTCTTAAATCTTGCAATACTCTATCTAACCTTGAAGATTTACTAATCTCACTCTGCCAATTATCTCGTACCCATGTCTTCAACATTTGTAATGTTTCTACACCTGTAGTACGAACAATATAGTCACTGAGTGCCCGATTATTTAATAGACGATTCACATCCGTAGCCGCTTCACGCATGCTAATATGGTTAATCGCTTCATCAATAGCACGTGGAATCACATCAAAGGATAGTAGTAGCTTTTTCCCTTTCACTAACTGTACACGACTTTTGGTAGCACTCATACCCATACCCCATACAGCGTTAGATGACATTTGTGATTTTATAATATCTTCTACTTCATAATCCTTAGCAGCACCATCTACAGTCGGATCATATACGATAGGATAATATTGTCCACGAATCTTACGTCCATTAATGGTGAAAGTCACACCTTTTTCTTTATGCATAGATGAACCATATAATCGCTCTTGAACAGCACTACGTTCTGCATAATAAGAGTTGATAAGTTCCCATGTTTTCTCCACAAAATCCCAATCTTTATCATCCAAGAACTCACTAAAAGCTTTATCTATTAGAACTTCTGCTTCTTCCTGGTCACTTAACCCTACCGTTTCAATAACACGTTGCCGATTATTTTTTGTCCCCCAGTTTAAAGCCAAGGCTAATACCTGCTCTTTCGTCATGCTATACACGGTGCCAATGTTATACATACGTTCCGTTCTAATATGAAATAGTTCTTTTTTCTCGTACACCTTCATCACTTGTTGTAAATTACGAGTGGCATCTTCTAACATTTCCTTACCTTTTACAGTGGCTCTATTAATTGGTTCATAAATATAACGATTCCATACACCAGCCTTATCATCATCGTAACGACGAAGTATAGTTTCTACTTTTACTAGGCTTAACATATATCCAGAGAATGTATCTTGTAACCGTCCGAAGAACCCTTGCTGATTGGCTTGCGTTAGTAAATCTTTAGTATTTGATTGTAATCGTTT
Organism: uncultured Veillonella sp.; assembly: GCA_900544365.1. Taxonomy (GTDB): domain Bacteria; phylum Bacillota; class Negativicutes; order Veillonellales; family Veillonellaceae; genus F0422. The sequence continues at coordinate 19,847 of UQVF01000032.1, forward strand.
ACTGCCTTCAATGATGAGTTCTGCTCCTGCATCTTCAAAAGAGATGCTTTCGCCTTGTTCATTTAGGATACTTACACCTTCATACTGTTGTGCACCTTGTGTATAAACTGCTTTTAGTAATTGCCCAATATCTAATAGTTGGTCAAACGTTAACTGTTTCCATGATTTTGGCTTTTCTATTAGCTCCATAATCCATGGGTCTAATGTCATCTTGGTTTCTGCTTTATCCTGGAACTCCGCATCAGGATCTAGCAACAATAGCACGTCTCCAATAGTAAACCCTTTAGATGGTTCTATGCCATCACGATTGACTAAATTTAATTGATACATCATATGTTGAATAAAGTATCTAGCAGAAGAGTGAATCCGTTTCGGTGATTTAGGTCGTGAAATACTTTGGTACTTTTTCTTTAAATCCCTTTCTAACGTTTCCACTTCACGTAAATTATCATAGGCTGCACGTGCCATAGCTTGATAATATAACTGCTGTTGCTTATGATGAAAGGCTTCATCCATTTGCCCCTTTGAAATAGCAATATCTGCCTTTCTTGCGGAGCTAGCACTTTTATTTTGATACGTTTTAAATGAAGTAGCCTGTGGGATTGTCATAGTTCGCAAGGCATTATGGGCTTTCTCCATCATATCTTCTGTACTCCATAAGGATAACCCTCGCAAAGCTCGCATATTACTAATCCCTGTTTGTAATTCTTCTTGCAGTTTTTTTATTTCTTCACTCTGCTGTGCTGAATCTTTTTCTTGTAATTTCCGAACTTTCTTTTGTACTTTATCATCTTCTATAGCAGATGCTACACGTTCAATAGATGATGGATCATTGACATCGATATCTCCTAAAGCGCTAATAAGCTCAAAATGTTTTGCTACTGCTTTATTTGTATCTTTACGAATGGCTTCCGCTTCATAGGCAGTAATTCGTTGCATTCCCTCTGTGGTAAGCAAATACTCTTCTGCAATCTTTTTAACCACTTCATAATCATGTGTAAATCGCTCTACTTCTTCACGCTTAGATTGTATCTCCTTTGCCACCACTCCATTCATTGGTCCTATACCATCGTTAACTTCCCCGTCTATAAGAGCCTGTTCGCTATGGTACGGTGTCCCTTCTAGTCCAGCCACACCAAAGGCATCAAAACGTACTCTTGCTTGATACACTGGATATTGTTCTACTAATTGTCGCTGCAACGTTTCTTCTAGTTCTGGAATAGATGCTTCAAACTCTTCTAGCTTTGTATTGGCCAATTCTTTCATATACGTAGTTAGCACTTTTTCTTTTGCTTTTTCTCGAATGCGATCGAGTTTTTCTTGCCATTCTACTTGCTTTTCTTCTGTGAAAGATTGATATAGCCCCGTTCTTTCAAAGCTATCTAAACCTTGCTGTGTGATATAGGAATTGATATCCTCTTCCGTTGCAAGCATTCGTGCCATGACATCTTGCACTTCTTTAGGTGGTAATCCACCTAGGAGTGTTACACTTTTATATAAAGCACTAAGCCATTCTTTAAAACGACGGAATATACGTTCTAATACTTTAGTTGGTGCTTTTCCTTCACGAACATAGGCCTCAAAACCTGTAGCAAATTTCTCATGTGCCTCTGTATTATTAGTGCCTTCTGTATCGGACCATCCACTCCACTCTTTAATGGTATTCCAATCCTCTACTAC
>UQVF01000033.1 GCA_900544365.1 uncultured Veillonella sp.
TATTATATACCTTTTATACAGAAAATACATTATATACATAAAAAAATCAAATAGGGGAAGATGTTCATGTATTGTATTATGAAGTTTAATTTACATATGATATAATAAAAAATTACCAAATTTTAATAACATATTAATAAAAGCTCATTAATATTGGTTGCAGAAAAAATCTCTAATGAATGGCAGTTGTTATACATAGATATTTTGAGTTTACTATGTGAGGTTCCCATCCCTGAAGTATTGAAATAGGTACTGAAAGGATCTAAAGAAAAATACAAAATACTTTGTCATCTTTCTTTCTATCTTATGGTATACTAGAAGTGTATAGTTATAGCTAAATGAAAGGGATGGCGTATGAAAGAAGATGTACGAATTTTAATAATTAAAATGAGTTCTCTAGGTGATATTATTCATGCCTTACCAACATTGTATGCATTGCGTCAACAATATCCAAAGGCACATATTGCATGGGCCGTCCATGAACAGTTTAAGGATGTGATTCCTCCCAAACCTTGGGTGGATGAAATCATTATCATAGATAAAAAACAATTAAAAAGTCTTTCCTATTGGAAACAATTATGGAAGTTATTGCATGAGAAGCACTTTGATATTTCTTTAGATTTACAATCCATAGCGAAAAGTGCCATCGTGGCTGGTCTTAGTGGAGCAAAGAAACGTTATGCTTACTGGGAACTTCGGGAGGGGAGTTGGCTTGTGAATACAGCTCTAGTAGGTGACCATAAAATGGATCACGTCATTGAACGATATTTAGATACAGCTCGTGCTTTGGGATGTGATGTAGCTGACATCGTGTTCCCATTGCAGGCTTTTACAGAGGCGGAAACTTCGGTGACACATAAGTTGAACGATAAAGGAGTTTTCATTGAAAATCCTTATATTATCATCGCTCCGGGTGCGCGTTGGGCAGTGAAAGAGTGGCCTATTTCTCATTTTATCGACCTCGGCAAACGCTTGACAGCAGCAGGTGAAACGGTGGTGCTCATTGGTGCCAACGAGGATGTGGAAAAAGGTCGTGCTATTGTAGACGGTGTTGGTAGTGACAATGTGGTAAATCTTATTGGGGATACGAATTTGAAAGAACTCATCGAGGTCATTCGACACAGTGCCTTGTTTATCAGTGCTGATACGGGGCCTTTGCATATTGCCAATGCCTTAAAAGTACCATTGATTGCTTTATTTGGGACTACGTGTCCAGATCGGACCGGACCGTATGGAGGCGATCATATTCATATCATTGTGTCACCTACATCGCGAGCGACCCTCGAAAAACCATTGGTGGAAGATGCAGAATGTATGGCACGGATTAAGGTAGATACTGTATTTGATGAAGTGAAAGAAATGAGGAATTTATGATAGAGTTAGATGGAAAGCGGATTGTGGTAACCTTCTTGATGCATTTAGGCGATGTGGTGCTCACCACACCGTTTATCCATGCTCTTAGAAAGTTGGCGCCTCATAGTCACATCACTTACGTGATAGATAAAAAGTTAGCTGATGTATATCGTCATAATCCTTACATTGATGAGTTAGTGGAAGTGGACAAAAAAGGTATTCATAATAGCATTAGAGGGCTCAATCGAATTGCTAAAGAGATTCGCCATCGAGGTCCTGTGGATGTAGTGATTAACTTGCATCCCAATGAACGAACGTCCTATTTAGCTTGGAAATTAAAAGCTAAGGTAACCACGGGGATGAGTCACTTTCTATTTCGTCCGTTCATGACGAAGGTAACACGGTTGAACCGTAAAACGGTGCATGCTGCACAAATGTATATGCATGTGTTAGAACAGTTAGGATATACGGTAGAGCATGAAGGATTAGAGATTTTTATAAGTCCAGAGTGGGACCAAAGGGTACAGGAATTTTATACCTCTCAGGGAGTGATGGAAACGGATCGTCTTGTGGGTTTCAATATTGGTAGTGCAGTACCGGAAAAACGTTGGCCTAAGGAGAGGTTTGCTCGTATCGCAGATACATTAGCCAAAGAGGGATACAAAATTGTATTCTTTGGTGGTCTCATGGATGAAGCTATGGTACAGGATGTACTAGATATGATGACAGAACCAGCTATTAAGGGGACGGGGCAATTTAGTATTGGCGAATTAGCTTCAGCCATGAAACGATGTGATTGCTTGGTGACCAATGACTCTGGTCCTATGCACGTAGGGGTCAGTCAGGGGGTGCCTATTGTGGCGCTGTATGGACCATCAAATCCTGCCTTGTATGGGCCTTTTACAGACAATGCAATAGTCTTAGAGTCTATGGAGCATTATGATGTGAATAAAAATATGAAACAGGTTTTGAAAGAAGGCAATTACAAAGGTTTGTCTGTTATTTCCGAGGGATCTGTATTAGCAGGTGTACGGACAATGTTAGGCAGAAAGGGTATGAACTAAGGATGCACTATATTGTATTTGACTTGGAATGGAACCAGCCCTATACGTTAGAACCGAATATGATACGGCGCTCAGGATTTCCATTCATTGGGGAAATTATACAAATAGGTGCCGTAAAGCTAGATGAAAGTTTGCAAATTGTAGATCAATTTGAAGTGTTTATTACGCCTAAATTTCTACCAATTATGCATCATTCTGTGGAAAAGTTAACTCATATTACGATGGATAAATTGCGTAAAGAAGGGGTATCCTTCCGTCGTGGATGTGAGAAATTTCTGCAATTTATTGGTCCTGATGGTATTTTGGTGTCTTGGGGACCCGATGATATCGAAATGTTATTAGATAATGCGTTATGTCATAATGTGTATGTACACCGAGAGGTCCCTTGGTTTGATGCGCAATCTATGTATGCCAATACGATGCATAATAGCACCCAACAATATGCATTGCAAAAAGCCATGGAAGAGATGCAAGTGAAGGCCCCAAATCTACAGGCCCATAATGGATTACATGATGCCATCTGCACAGCTATGGTATGCCAGTGTTTTCCGTTTGTAAAAGCTTTACACAAGAAACAAGAAAAACATGGTAAGCAGCGCTGTTTTTATGGACTTTCACGGCATGAACATAAAATATTTGAATCCATTGTGACTATGCCTCGTATATTCCGACAAAGTAATCGGGCGAAAACTACATGCCCTATTTGTAAGGAACCATTGCACCTAGATCCTATTGTAGGGGTGGTAAAGCATAGGTTTTTATCGATAGGAGCTTGTCAGGAGCATGGAACATTTGGAGTACATTGGTATGTAGGGAAATCTTCTAGTAAGCATTTAGGAAAGCGGTATTTTGTGTCTAAAATGGTAACGAATGCGCCTCTAGGATTACGCGAATTATATGCGCGAAAACGATAAATTTTATAGTTATACAGAAAGGAGCTAAGTATGGAACGTAGAAATGCTTGGCATGAATATACAGAACAACAATTACAAGAAATTGATACTTTGGCAACAAAGTATCGTCATTTTCTAGACCATGGTAAAACAGAACGTGAATGTGTAGACCAAATTGTGGCGGCTGCAGAAGCGGCAGGATACCGGAATATGGATACTGTGATTAAGGAAAGGGGAACACTACAAGCGGGAGATAAGGTGTATTATGTGCACATGAAAAAAGCGGTAGCCATGGTAAACATTGGTACAGAACCGATTGAACAGGGCATGAATATTCTTGGTGCTCATATTGATTCTCCTCGGTTAGATGTAAAGCAAAACCCATTCTATGTGGATAGCGATTTGGCTTTATTAGATACGCATTACTATGGAGGTATCAAAAAATACCAATGGGTGACTATGCCTCTTGCGATTCATGGTGTTGTGGTAAAACGTGATGGCACTGTTATCAATCTTGCCATCGGTGAAAGTCCAACAGATCCAGTTTTTTGCGTAACAGATTTGTTGCCACATTTGGGACAAGAACAAATGGAAAAAAAGGCGGCTAAAGTGGTAGAAGGAGAGCAATTAGATCTACTGATTGGTAGCCGCCCAGTGAAAGGTGAGTTAAAAGATGGCGTGAAAGCCTATGTGTTGCAAGTGTTACAAGAGCAATACGGATTTGAAGAAGAAGATTTCTTGTCTGCTGAACTTGAAATTGTACCAGCTGGTGCAGCTAGAGAGTTGGGCTTTGACCGTTCTATGATTATTGGGTATGGTCAAGATGATCGTGTGTGTGCATATACATCGTTAGTAGCTATGTTAGAAACAGAGAATGTAAGTCGTACTACATGTACCCTATTGGTGGATAAAGAAGAAATTGGTTCCGTTGGTGCTACCGGTATGCAATCTCGTTTCTTTGAAAACTTTGTGGCAGAATTGCTAGAAGCCATGGGGTATACATCTCCATTAGCAGTGCGTCGTACTTTGTCCAATAGCCATATGCTGTCTTCTGATGTAAGTGCCGGTTTTGACCCACTTTATGCGAGTGCCTTTGAAAAGAAAAATGCAGCTTTCTTAGGTCGTGGTGTAGTGTTTAACAAATTTACTGGTTCTCGTGGTAAAAGTGGCTCCAATGATGCCAACGCAGAATATATGGCGCGTATCCGTCAGTTAATGGACCAAGATAATATTTCCTATCAAACAGCTGAACTAGGTCGTGTTGACCTTGGGGGCGGTGGAACTATCGCCTATATTATGGCGTTGTATGGTATGAATGTCATCGATTGTGGTGTAGCAGTACTGAGCATGCATTCCCCTTGGGAAGTGACTAGTAAAGCAGATATTTATGAGGCAAAACGTTGCTATCTAGCGTTCTTAGCAGCGAAAGGGGAGTAATCCAATGACGACCCATGGTACAATAGAGCGTGTGAAAGTTGATATTTTTAGCATGACAAAGGATGAGGCCACACAATTTGTTAAAGATAAAGCCTATTTTTTAGAGGAGCTACGTCAATTAATGTCTACCTACTGCCCTATTGTTAAAGTAGAGCGATTCGAACCTACTGAAGGAGAGAGTATTTCTGGATATTTGGACGAAGCTATGGAATTGGACCAAAGACCAGTACTTTCAGTGGTATTAGATCCGTTTGAAGTAGCTGCTATGAAGGTGGCTGAAGAACGAGGTAAATTAAAAGATTATGTATTTGCAGCTAGTAATATGACAGAAATGCTATTACAGATGCTAAAAGAAAATCCTGAAGTGAGTGAGATCTCAGAGTAATGGAAAGGACACAGACTATGTTATATATTGAATATCCGAAATGTACAACTTGTAAACGAGCAAAAAAATATTTAGATGATCATGGTATTAGCTATACTCATCGCGATATTAAAGAGGAAAATCCAACAGCTGAAGAGTTGGGAGTATGGTATCCAAAAAGTAAGAAAGGGGATATCAAAGCCTTCTTTAATACATCTGGTCAAATCTACCGTGGGGAAGGCATCAAAGATAAGTTGCCAATTATGACAGAAGAAGAAAAATTAGCACTACTAGCAACGAATGGTATGTTAGTGAAACGTCCTATCTTGGTATTAGAAGATACAGTTCTTGTAGGATTCAAGGAACAAGAGTGGGAAGAGGCCCTAAAACGTAACGGTTTACTGTAGCTATTTTCCTTAAGTTGTGGTATACTAAGAGTAACTTTAATAGAATCTATTAAAAGAGTGAGCTGTGGCTCACTCTTTCTCTTATACTGTGGCAAGGAGGGGATAAGATGAAACGTGACGCCGTAGAGGAATTTGTGTCCGGTGTAGTAGAAACGATTATAGAGTCTACGGAGTTAGAGCTTGTGGACGTGGAATACGTGCATGAGCGAGAATGGTACTTGCGCGTATTTTTAGACAAAGAGGGTGGCATCGATTTAGATGACTGCCAAATGGTGAGTGAAAAATTAAGCGAAGTATTGGATGCAAAGGACCCAATCAAAGAGAATTACTTGTTAGAAGTATCGTCTCCAGGATTGGATCGTGTGTTGAAGAAAGAAAAAGATTTCATCCGTTACCATGGACGTGATGTGGATATTCAATTGTTTAAGTCGATTAATGGTAAAAAACAATATACAGGATCTTTACAAGGCTATTCTGATGAATTCATCACGATTCAGGTACAAGAAGAACGTATTGACCTAGAACGTGCAGCGATTGCACAAATTCGTTTACATTTAGATTTTTAAGGGAGGAAACCAGTGAGTCAAGAATTAGTACAAGCGGTATTAGCAGTTACTAAGCAAAAAGGTGTGGCACCAGAGATTATTTTTGATTCTCTTGAAGTGGCATTATTACAAGCCTATCGCAAGGAGGTAGGAGCAAATCAAGAGGCATATATTTATTTCAATCGTGAAACAGGGGATTATAAAGTGTTGGCTAAAAAAGCAGTAGTGGACACTCCTGAAAACGAAGAAGTGGAAATTGCTTTGGTTGATGCTCGTCAATTGGATAAGCGCATGGAAATCGGCGATATTATCGAGGTGGATGTGACTCCAAAAAACTTTGGTCGTAGTGCAGCCCATACGGCAAAACAATTGTTGATTCAACGTTTGAAAGAAGCAGAACGCAATATTGTCTATGATGAATACTCCAGTCGTGAAGGCGATATTTTGACTGGTTTGGTGGAACGTATTGAAGGTCGAAATGTATTCATTAATCTAGGAAAAACTGAGGCAATTTTACCTGTGTCCGAACAAATTCCTAGTGAAAGTTATGCTGTGGGAGATCGCATTAAATGCTATATTGTGGAAGTGAAAAAGACTACAAAAGGTCCACAAATCATGATTTCTCGTACACATCCTGGTCTTTTAAAACGTTTATTTGAGTTAGAAGTGCCAGAAATTGCGGAAGGTACAGTGGAATTAAAATCTGTAGCTCGTGAACCAGGTATGCGTTCTAAAATTGCTGTGGTATCTCGTGAAGAAGAAGTGGATGCAGTAGGTGCATGTGTAGGGCCTAAAGGTCAACGTGTACAAAATATTGTAGATGAGTTACATGGTGAAAAAATTGATATTGTGAAGTGGGATGAAGATCCAGCTGTATATATTGCTAATGCCTTAAGCCCAGCGAAAGTAGTAAGCGTAGTAGCTCGTGATGAAGAAAAAACGTCATCTGTAGTAGTGCCGGATTACCAACTTTCACTAGCTATTGGCAAAGCTGGCCAAAATGCTCGTTTAGCAGCGAAATTAACTAACTGGAAAATCGATATTAAAAGTGAAACGCAAGCCGCTGAAGCTGGTGAATATGTGGAATCCGATGATATGATTTCCTTGGATGCGTTTGGAGATGAAGCCTAATATGAAACAGAAGTCTCAGCCTATGCGAGTGTGTGTGGGATGTGGAGAACTTCTTCCCAAGAAAGAATTAACACGTGTTGTGTTGAGCCCAACGGGAGAGATTTCTATTGACCCTACAGGTAAAGCCCCTGGCCGGGGTGCGTATATGGAAATGAAAGTAGAATGCCTAGATATGGCATATAAAGCCAAACGATTAGAGCGTTCGTTAAAACATAAAGTTTCACAAGAAATTTATGAATCTTTAAAGGAACAAATATCCCATGAATAAAGAAAAAGTGTTGAATATATTAGGATTAGCACAGCGTGCAGGGCGCCTATTATCAGGCGATTTTGTAGTGGAACGGTCCATGAAACGACAATCCTATCCACTGTTGATCATGGCGGAAGATTGTGCACAAAATAATGCTAAAAAATATATGCACTTAGCCGAATCTCATCAGGTGCCACTTCGCTTAGTGGGGACTAAAGAAGAATTAGGTAGAGCATTGGGAAAAGAAATGCGAGCAGTTATATTAGTAAATGATGCTGGATTTGCTAAATCCTTGCTAGCTGAAATAGACAAGAATCAGTAGAGGGGGAATGTAGATGTCCAAAAAAAGAGTATATGAAGTAGCTAAAGACCTAGGTGTAGAAAATAAAGTAGTCATTGATGCATTGAAAAAACTCAATGTTGAAGTGAAAAGCCATATGAGTACAGTGGAGGATTCACAGGTATCTATGATTAAACAATCGTTAGCAAGTGGCGGTAAACAAGCACAAAGTGAAATGCCAAAAGCAACACAACAAGCACCACAAAAGAAAGTTCATGAATACCATCGCAATGAACAAGGTGAGAAACGTGGACCTAAACAAGATAGAAATCATCGCAATGATCGTGGAGATCGTAATGACCGTGGTGAAAAGCGCGATCGTCCATTTAATCGAGATGGTAAGAATAATGGTCAACGAGATAACCACAATGACCGTGGTGACAATCGTTTTAACCAACGAAATGGACAAAACCGTGATGGAAGACGTCCAGAAGGCCGTAATGATCAACGTCAAGAGAATCGCAATGGTGGTAACCGCACTAATAATGGTGGACGATTTGATCGCAATAATGACCGGAATAATGATCGTCGCAATGATGGACAACGCCGTGAACGTCGCTTAGAAATCCCACAAGTAGATCCAGCGATGACGGTAAAACCAGAAGGTCGTGATCGTCAAGCTAGTCGTGAAGCAGACCGTCAAAAAGAAAATCGCCGTTATGAGTCTGAACATCGTAATGAAAGTCGTAATGAGCGTCGCAATAAGAAAGATAAAAAAGGTAAAAAAGGCGAACGTACACAATCTTTAGTATCTTCTGCATTGCAAAAAAATAAAAACAAAGTAAAACAACGTAATGAGCAACACATCAAACAAAAAGAGGAAGAGCGTCGGCGAGCAGAAGCTGCCATTGCTGCCTCTATTGAACTGTCTGGTCCGTTAACAGTGAAAGAATTGGCAGAAAAAATGGGTCGTGAAGTATCTGAAATCATCAAAAAATTGATGATGTTAGGTGTTATGGCTACGATCAATCAAGAAATCGATGTGGAAACTGCTATGGTCTTAGCAGAAGACTTCGGTGTAGAAGTTGTAGAAGTAGAACCTGAACAAGACCCTACGGAAATTATCGAAATCGAAGATAGCCCAGAAAGCTTAGTAGCTCGTCCACCAGTTGTAACTATCATGGGTCACGTTGACCATGGTAAAACATCCTTGTTGGACGTAATCCGTTCTACGAATGTAACAGCCTCTGAAGCGGGTGGTATTACGCAACATATCGGTGCGTACCAAGTTCGCTATGAAGGTAACAAAATTACATTCCTAGATACACCAGGCCATGAAGCTTTCACAGCGATGCGCTTGCGTGGTGCTCAATCTACAGATATTGCCGTTCTTGTGGTAGCTGCCGATGACGGTGTTATGCCACAAACTATCGAAGCTATTAACCATGCGAAATCCGCAGAAGTGCCAATTATCGTGGCAATCAATAAAATGGATAAACCAGGTGCTAACCCTGACCATGTAAAACAACAATTGTCTGAACATGGCTTATTACCAGAAGAATGGGGCGGCGATACCATCATGGTTCCAGTGTCTGCGAAACAACGTCAAGGTATTGAAGACCTATTGGAAACAATCTTGCTCGTAGCTGAAGTGCAAGAATTGAAAGCGAACCCTAACCGTAAGGCACAAGGTATCGTTATCGAAGCACAATTGGACAAAGGTCGTGGTCCTGTATGTACTGTATTGGTACAAAAAGGTTCCTTGCGCGTAGGCGAAACAATCCTAGCCGGTGTAGCATATGGTAAAGTACGTGCCATGACTAATGAACGTGGGGAAAAAGTGAAAGTAGCTCGTCCATCTATGCCAGTGGAAATCTTAGGTTTATCCGATGTGCCACAAGCGGGCGAGGTAATGTTTGCCGTAGATGACAACGAAGCTCGTTCTATTGCGGAAAAACGTATTGAAAAACAACGCATTACTGAAATGAATGCGAAAACAAAAGTAACTCTTGATGATTTGTTCAACCAAATGCAACAAGGGGAATTAAAAGACTTAAATATTATTATCAAAGGTGACGTACAAGGTTCTGTAGAAGCCTTACGTCAATCCTTAGAGGGCATTAAAAACCCAGAAGTACGCATCAATATTATCCACAGTGCAGTAGGTGCTATCAACGAATCTGACGTAATGTTAGCCTCTGCATCGGGTGCGATTATTATCGGCTTTAACGTGCGTCCAGATGCGAATGTACGTAAAGAAGCAGAAAAAGAAAGTGTTGACCTTCGTACATATCGTGTTATCTACGATGCAATTAATGAAATTGAAGCTGCTATGCGTGGTATGTTAACTCCTGAATTTAAAGAAGTGATCCTAGGCCGTGCAGAAGTTCGCCAAGTCATTTCTACTCCGAAAGCTATCGTAGCTGGTTCCTATGTCACAGAAGGTAAAATCACGAATAACTCTGAAATTCGCTTAATCCGTGATGGTATCGTTATCCATGAAGGTCATATCGATTCCTTACGCCGTTTCAAAGACGAAGTGAAAGAAGTAGCTACAAGCTTTGAATGCGGTATTTCCTTGGAACGTTACCGTGACGTAAAAGAAGGCGATGTGATTGAAGCGTACAAAATGGAAGAAATTGCCCCAGTATTATAGGAGGTATCCATGAGTGAAGTTCGTGTACGAAAATTACAAGAATTTATTAAACAAGAAGCAAGCCAAATCTTATTGCGTGGGTTGAAAGACCCTCGCATCGGATTTGTGACAGTGACCGATGTGCGTGTCACAGGTGATTTGCGAGAAGCTACGATCTATGTGAGCTTATTCGGTAGTGAGGCGGAGAAAAAACAGTCCCTAGAAACTTTACGTAGAAGCGCTGGCTATTTCCGTTCTGAACTAGGAAAAGTGCTCCAATTGCGCCACATTCCTAGCATTGCCTTTGATGCAGATACATCCCTCGATTACAGCATGCACATCGAAGGATTATTAAATTCGATTAAACAAGAGGAACAATAATGGCAAAAATTAGTATTGATCAACTGAAAGCATCGATTGATACAGCCCATTCCATTCTTCTTACCGTTCATGTTAGTCCCGATGGAGATGCGATCGGTTCCATGCTCGCTATGTATGAAACCTTGACATCCCAAGGGAAAGCAGTCCGCATGGTAGTGGACGATGTGATTCCTGAAAAATTTTCTTTTCTTCCATTATGCTCCAAGATTGAGCCCATAGAAAGTTTAGAAAATGGCTACACATCAGATATGCTACTCATTCTGGATGCTAGCACATTTGAACGAATTGGAGAAGTAGGTGTACGAGTGAGTGCACCTACTTTTAATATAGACCATCATATTTCGAATACAGAATTTGCGGATGGTTTATATTTGCGCGCCGACTTCTCCTCCACAGGGGAAACCGTGGCATACCTATGTAAGATGTGGAATTGGGAAATTACCCAATCGATGGGACAAGCATTGTATATGGCGATGGCTACAGATACAGGGTTCTTTAAATTTTCCAACACCACAGCCCATACGATGGAGATGGCGGGCCTATGTTTACAAGCAGGGGCAGAGCCCCATGTGATTTCCGAAGCCATAGAAATGGTGGAACCAGGGCGCATTGAAGTGATGAAAGAAGTCTTAGATAATGTGTCCTTTCACCATGGCGGGCAAGTGGTATCCATGTGCTTGACATTGGAGTTGATGGAGCGCATTGGGGATGATACAGAGGGATTTGTGGACATGATTCGAAATATCAAGGGCGTGGACGTGGCCATCGTATTGAAATCTAAAACGGATACATTAACACGCGCTAGCATTCGCAGTAAAGTGCGTGATGCGAACCAAATTGCTAGTCACTTTGGTGGAGGCGGGCACATTCGAGCAGCTGGTTGCTCCATCGATCGCCCTATTCAGGAAGCATTGGAACAAATCTTGGCGGAGATTGACTAATGGATGGAGTTATTTCTTTAATCAAGCCACCGGGCATTACGAGTCATGATGCGATCGGTATTTGTCGTCGTATTTTGAAAGAACGACGTATCGGCCACAGTGGGACCTTAGATCCTTTGGCATACGGAGTGTTGCCTATCTTTGTAGGAAAAGCCACACGTGCTATCGAATATACAGAATCCATCGTTAAGACCTATGTGGCAGAATGTAAATTTGGTGTTGAAACAGATACAGAAGATAGCACGGGGAATATACTGAGCGAATGGGATTATTTAGACACCCTGCCTTGGGATCGATTAGAAGAAAGGGTGAAGTCCTTTAAAGGTCCTATGGAGCAACGACCGTCCAAGTATTCTGCCATCAAAATCAATGGGCAACGCGCCTATGATTTGGCCCGTGCGGGAGTAGAGTTTGAATTACCAACTCGTCCGATTCATATCTATGACATCGAGTTACTAGCCTATGCGGACCCATTTTTTACCATTCGTGTGCGATGCTCTGCGGGTACCTATGTGCGCGCCTTGTTGCGAGATATATGCCGAGGCGGAGGAGATTATGGCATGATGACACAATTATGCCGTACTGCTGTGGGACAATTCGATCTCGAGCATTCCATAACCATCGAAGAACTAGAGATATTAGGAGAAGATGCCATACAACCAGTAGATACCTTGTTGACACACTTGCCAGCGGTGTATATTAACGATATCAATCACACCCGACTCGTACAGGGTAAACAAGTGCCAGTGCATACAGTAAAACCATTTGGCGATCAATGTATTGCCGCCACGGAAATCCCCGTAGATACATTGGTGAGAGCCTATGATTCCAACGGATTCATGAGTATCTTACGACGTATGGATAGTACGTTGAAAGTGGAGAAAAATATATACATATAACTTACCTATAAGAAATGGTTAGGAACCTTAGGGGAGCCTAGCCATTTTCTTATGTATATTTGGATAGTATGATGTATTATATTGTGTGAATCATCCTGAAAAGAATAGTATTAACAAGATTGTATATAGCGGTATTGCATTTCTTTCAGAGAAATACATGTATACACTTTCTATAGTCTACGGTTGTGTTATAATAAAGAGTACAGTGAAATAAAAGTTCTATTTCATATTTCAAAAGATAAGGATTAGTATGAATATTTTATATACGATATCAGAGTTAGATACGATAGGGGAACCCATTGTGTATGGCATGGGAACCTTTGATGGATTGCACTTAGGTCATCAATCTATCATCAAGGAAGTCTGTGACTATGCTAAGGCATGTGATGGAGTTTCTGTGATTGTTACCTTTGATGCCCATCCATTTACGATATTACAACCGAAACAAATTCCACCTCGTTTGTTACAACGAGAAGAACGATATACTATGTTAAAAACTATGGGAGTAGATTATGTATTAGAACTTCCTATGACACAAGAGTTAGTAGAACAGTCAGGGGAAAGTTTTATTCACAGTTTATGTGCCCATCGTGAGGTACAGAAAATAGTGGTAGGTGCAAATTTTAATTTTGGATATAAAGGATTGGGTAATTCACAGTTAATTCGTGAGTTATATCCATCTATTGAAGTTTGTGACCAAGAATTAGTGCGCTATGATTGGATTGATGCACCTATATCTAGTACGGCTATACGCAGTAGTATTTTGCGGGGTGACATTGAATTAGCTAACACAATGTTGGGTAGACCTTACTGCTTTACGGGTACTGTAGTGAAAGGAGATCAACGGGGGCGTACCTTGGGATTTCCTACGTTAAATTTTCATTTCCCCGATACGATGGCAGCGCCAGCTGATGGCGTTTATGTAAACCAAGTATATATCGGTGGCAAATGGTACGGTGCAGTAGGTAATATGGGAGATAATCCAACTTTTACGAATCAATATCATCGTTTTGAAACTCATTTATTTGATTTTTCTGATGATGTGTATGGAGAAGTAGCTACTGTAGAATTTCTTGCTTTCATCCGTGGTGAAGTTAAGTTCGATTCACTGCAAGCTCTTATCGATCAAATGGAAGATGATAAGGCCTTTGCATTAGACCATTTACATAGTACTATCTATAAAAAATTCTAAGGAGTATGTCCATGAAATTACAAGAAAGTCGCAAAAAAATTGATGCTATCAATAAGGAGTTAATTCGTTTATTTGAGGAACGTTTAAATATTGTTGTAGATATAGCAAAGTATAAAGAAGAGCACCAAATGAAAATTCATGATGTGCAAAGAGAACAGGAAATTCTTGCATCCGCTGTACAAGTATTGGAAAATCCTGAGTTAGCTGATTATGCAAAAGAATTTATGAATGAGGTAATTCGCATTTCCAAAGATTATGAAAAAAATCACATTCATCAACATATTTTCTTAATCGGTATGCCTGGAGCTGGTAAAACAACTATAGGTAAGGCCTTAGCACAAGTATTGGGATTAGAATTCTTTGATGTGGATACAGAAATTCAAGAGCGTACAGGAAAATCTATTCAAAATATTATTATTCATGATGGAGAAGATGAATTTCATCAATTAGAGCTTAATGTAATTCAAGACTTAGTGAGTAAGAAAAATGCCAGTGTTATTGCTACAGGTGGTGGTACCGTGTTGTGTGATGCTACGGCTGAACTGATGCGTGAATCTGGTTATGTAGTATTAATTCAGCGAGATGTAAAACAAATTCTTGATGATTTAGATATGGAAATTCGCCCATTGTTGAAAGAAAGTATTGAATATATTTTCCGTTTATATGAGGAACGTCAACCAATTTATGAGCGTGTTAGCCATATTAAGATTGAAAATATCAGCAATGTAGCAGATGTAGTGAAAGCTGTTATTTCTGCATTGCCTAATGCATCCCTATGATAACCATACTAGGTACGGTGTATCGTGTGATATACATATCTCCTCAAGAAGATTATTGTGTATTTGTCCTACGAGATTACCAAGAAGAGCAGCATAGATGTGCTGGCAATATAGCTTCACCTAAGGTAGGAGAAGAGGTGGAGATTAAAGGTAAATTTGTGATTCATAAAAAATATGGTAAGCAACTGTCTGTTCAGAGTATACAACGTATCATGCCAGATACCTTAGCGGGGGCAAGACGGTATATAGAGAGCCTTGGTGTTAAAGGATTAGGACCAAAATCATTAGACAGATTGTTAGAATATTTTGATATATCTATTTTAGAAATTCTAAAAAAAGAAAATCCCCTAGAGCTATTAGAAGTTCCTAATATATCGCTCAAAACAAAGCAAGAACTATATAAAGTACTGCTAGGGGAAGGGGTCCTACAGGAAATTAATGATTTTTTTGCCAAATACAATATGAGTAATCGTTGGAGTCGTCAACTCTATGAAGTATATGGTGCAAAAACGATCGAAATGTTGCAGGATAATCCGTATTATCTATTGACTGTAGATGCAAGCTTACCATTTTCTGTAGTAGATCACTTTGCAGAGGAATTAGGATTCCCTTTTGATAACCCTAAGCGAATTGATGCAGGTATACGGTTCACAATGGAACAAACTGGATCTTCTGGACATTCGTGTATGCCTATAGAGGAATTGATGGTGCAGCTGTCGAATCTATTAGGTGATGACTATATTGATGTGACCGTAGAACGTTTAGAAACGTTAATTGAAACAAAACGGTACATCCAGGTGGATCACGATGATGTACTGTACATCTATCATCCAACTGTGTATCGAGCAGAAGTAGAGAGTGTGGAATTTACAGAGACTTTTTTGGAAGATGATGTATTACCTCTGTTAGATGGGGATGGCTTCTGTAAAGGCTATGAAATTAAGCACTCTATGGAACTTGGTGAAGAGCAAAAAAAAGCTATACATATGGTGCTTAGTCATCGCTTCTCTATTATCACAGGTGGTCCAGGAACAGGAAAAACGACTATTATTAAAGCTCTAGTCGAAGGATTCCAGCAAGGAAACTTAAAACGTATTGTTCTTTGTGCACCTACAGGGCGTGCTACGAAACGATTATCCGAAGCAACAGGTATGGAGGCTTTCACTATCCATCGTTTGTTAGAACCCGAATTAGAAAATAATGCGTATATCTTTGCTCGCAACCAAGATGAACTATTAGAGGTGGATGTAGTTATTGTAGACGAATCATCTATGCTTAATTTGGAACTCTACTATGCATTGATACAGGCGATTCCACCTAGTGCGTATGTGGTACTGGTGGGAGATGTGGATCAGTTGCCACCGATTGGTGCAGGCTTTATCCTACGAGATATGTTGAGTAGTTCCGTGGTGCCGTACCAAGGATTGACACAAATTTATCGTCAACAAGAGGGAAATCGTATCATCGATAATGCGTATGCTATCAATCATGGTGAGATGCCAGAATTATCCAATTGTGATGAATTTCAATTTGAAAGTGCTCATGATGTGGAAAGTGTTCTTACAGCAATTACTAAACACTATAAAGAAGAGTTGCAGCATGTAGAGTCTGATTTAGATATTCAAATTGTTTGCCCTATGCGTAAAGGGGCTATAGGTAGTGCGTCTATCTCTAAATACTTGCAAGAGGAGTTGAATCCAAGAAAAAATGGACAAGAAGAGCTTAAAGTAGATGGTACAGTATATCGCATTGGGGATAAGATTATCCAAATGGAAAATAACTATGATCAAGATGTGTATAATGGAGAGATTGGGGTTATAACAGATATTCTTGGAAAGCATGTACATGTGACATTTCCAGATAAATCTCTGACTCTTGATGAAGAAGATATGATGTCGATGTCTCTCGCTTATGCTATTACAGTGCATAAAGCACAGGGTAGTGAATATGAACGTATTATTTTGCCATTTATTTCAGCCTATAATGTGATGTTACAGAGGAATCTACTTTATACAGCGATCACTCGTGCAAGGGAGAAAGTACTAATTATCGGTAGTGAAACGGCTATAGAAACGGCTGTTAATCGGGTAGATACAAACTACCGCTATACATTGTTTAAGGAACGCTTAGAGGGGGCGATCTAATGAGATTATGGGATTTATTTTGTCCACCTACATGTATTCATTGTGGTAAAGATGTCTATTCACAAGGTGAATGGTGTGATGAATGTTTACAAGCAGTTATGCATGAACGCTGTATAATAGGACCAAAATACTCATCCTTAGAATGTATATATATTCTAACAGATTATGTAGGTGGTATTAAAACTATGCTACACGATATAAAATTTAATGGAAAAAAGGAGCGAGCTCGAGGAGCTGCTCCTTTTTTGCAACGGTTTACGGTTACTTGTTTGGAAAGGAATTATGTACCCACCATCGTTGTGCCAATTCCCGTTAGTGAAACAAAGCGGAAACAGCGAGGCTATAATCAGGTAGATATGTTATTTAAAGACTGGGCTATACAACAGGGCTGGCATTGGGTAGATCTATTGGTGAAATTAGATGGCTCTAAACCGATGTGGACTTTGACGAAAGAAGAACGACGGAAAAATATGAAAGGTCATTTCTTAGTTCGTCCTGCTATGGTGGATGCTTATGTAGACAAAGACATCAGTATATTAATAGTGGATGATATCTATACAACGGGTGCTACTTTACTAGAAGCAGCGGAGACAATTCATATTGTCTTGCCTAAGGCAAAGATAAAGGCTCTCACTTTAGCAAGTGGAGCCTAATCATTATCCTAATATTTCTATGAATGCTTTTACTACATCGGGGTCAAACTGTGTACCCGAGTGTCTGAATAAATCCTGTTTAATTTGACTACGTGGTTGCATTGTCGTATCAGAGGAGGGATCAATGGCGGTCACATAGTAATCAGCAATACCGATGATGCGAGCCCCTAATGGAATATTGGCACCTCTTAGGTGTTTCGGAAACCCTGTACCATCCCAACGCTCATGATGGTATTTAATGTAAGGAATGATAGGCTGGCAACATGGATAGTTTTCAATCATGCTAGCCCCAAATACAGGGTGTTGTTTGTATTTGGATAATTCCTGACAATTGAAGTAAGGAAACTTCATTAATATAGTAGTGGGTAAACAAATTAAACCTAAATCGTGTAGACAAGCAGCATGGCGGATTAATTCAATTTCGCCTTTAGGTAATCCCATTTTAGCAGCGATGGCTACAGCATAATTTGCAACCTGTACTGAATGCACATATAAAGTTTGGCTTTTCATTTGAATCATTTGTAAGAGTTGTAATGTAACTAGCTCTAAGGTGCTTTTATCTTGTTCGTAAGCTCCTGATTCTTGAATTAAAGATAACATAAACATGTGCAAACCCTTCCTAACAAATAGAAACGGTGCACTTTCTTTTGGAAGACCACCGTTTTTATATTCTTCGTTTACTTAAGTACACATATTATACAATAATTTTTTACCCTTGAATATACCCTCTATAGTGGACAAAAATGTACTGAAAAGTTCTCATCATTACTGTGAAAAGTGAGAATGTGATAGGCATGGGGTGCAGTAAAGTTAATGTATATTTGATGAAAAAAAGCAAGTCTTTTTTAGAAAAGTATTATATAAAAATGATATAACTAGGGTGAAAAAAATCATCATGGTTCCTAAGTGACAAAAGTTGAAAATACGGATATAATAAAAGTACATAACGGGTCTGTGGTTGAAAGTCGAGGCCAGTCGCAGGCAAAACGATCCACATAAGCAATGAGAAATTGTGAGCATGGTGCGGCTTAGATGTAAGACCTGCCGACAAACTATGTCGAGAGGAGTAGTAGTGGGGAGCACGGCTTATGAGCGAACCTTCCAGCAGGCGAGTGTGGGGGCAAAGACCAGGTCAGCCGTATGAAACACAGCAGAAATTGTTCTGCTGTGTATTTTTTTATGCTTTTTCGGTATAACAGCCTTTGGAATTAGTCTATACGATTTAGTACATGTAATAATGATTAATAAAAATACATAAATTTTGCAAAAATATGTTGACTAAATATTCATATAGATGTATAATCAGTGCATAAAATACAATGTGAGTGATTTAGTAAAGGAGAAACACCATGAAAACAAATGTAAAAAAACTAATATGTACTGGATTATTAGCATTAGGTGTAGTAGCACTACTAGGAGGATGTGGATCTCAAGAAGGAGAACAAGCACAAAAAAGTAATATATTAAAAATAGGTACTAATGCAACATTTGTACCATTCGAGTTTAAGCAAGAAGGTTCAGAAGAATTACAAGGTTTTGACATCGATGTAGCTAAAGAAATTGCAAAACGGACTGGTAAAACTATTGAATTTAAAAATGTTCCCTTTGATGGGATAGTACCAGCCTTAGATAATGGTGAGATTGATTTAGCGGCATCAGGTATGACTATCACAAAAGCTCGGATGGAAAAAGTTGGTTTTAGTATGCCTTATTATGAATCTGGTATGGCCGTAGTGGTAAAAGAAAATTCTGCGATTAAAGGGTTAGATGATTTGACAGGCAAAAGGATTGCCGTACAAATGGGGACTACAGGAGCAGATTTAGCAAGCAAAATCAATGGGGCTATGGTAAAAAACTTTGACCATACTAGCGATGCCTTATTAGAGTTACAAAATGGTGGTGTAGAAGGGGCGTTGATCGATTTACCTGTGGCACAGTATTACGTAGCTAAACATGGAGATCAACACTTAACGGTAATCGAATATCCAAATACGAAAGAATACTTTGGTTTAGCTATGAATAAAAAGAATAAGGACCTAGTAGATAGTGTAAATAAAGCATTGACAGAGATGAAACAAGATGGTACTTTAAATAAGATTTACCAAACATGGTTTAAAACTGACATGCCGAAGGATATTCCCGTGACATATGAAGGAAAATAATGTACTATATAAGGAGGCTTTGTGCCTCCTTATCTGTGTTAAATGAAAGGATGGATAGGTAACGATGGATTTTAATTGGCAGTTAATTGTCGACTCTTTACCCCTGTTAATTGGAGGGGCTGGAATTACGATTCAAATTACCCTCATGAGTGTAGGGTTTGGTTTCTTTATTGGTCTTGTAGTGGCGCTGATGAACTTATCACGATTTAAAGTGATTCGGTTAATCGCAAAATGTTATGTAGAATTATTCCGTGGTACACCGCTATTAGTACAAATCTTTATGATTTATTTCGGTGGTCCTAAATTGTTGGGAGCTATCGTTAATGCCAATGGTGCGCCAGAACCAATTGGACCGTATTTAGCAGCTGTATTGGCATGTTCTATTAACTCTGGTGCCTATGTATCCGAAATTTTCCGTGCCGGCATCCAATCTATTAATAAAGGGCAAATGGAAGCAGGTCGATCTTTAGGATTAACTTGGTTCCAAACGATGCGCTATGTAATCATGCCACAAGCTTTCAAAGCGATCATTCCACCATTGGGCAATGAATTTATTGCCATGTTGAAAGATACATCTTTAGTGGCAGTTATCGGTTTTGAAGAATTGACACGTCGAGGACAATTAATCATCGCTCGTACCTATGGTTCCTTTGAAATCTGGACAGCTGTAGCGGTGATTTACTTGATTATGACATTAACCATTTCCCGACTCGTAGCGTACTTAGAAAGGAAATATAATATCAAATGATTCAATTACAGAATGTACATAAATACTTTGGACAATTGCATGTCTTAAAAGGAGTTTCTACAGAAATCGATGCTGGTGAGGTAGTAGTTATCATTGGACCATCTGGTTCTGGTAAAAGTACAGTATTGCGTTGCATGAACTATTTAGAAGAACCCACACAAGGCGACGTAATTGTAGATGGTAAAAACTTAAATGTGAAAGAAAATATCAACAATGTACGTGCTGAAGTGGGCATGGTATTCCAACGCTTTAATCTATTCCCTCACATGACCGTACTAGATAACATTACCTTAGCACCACAAAAGATTAGAGGATTGTCAAAAGCAGAAGCAGAAACTATTGCTCATAACCTATTGGGAAAAGTAGGATTATCCGATAAAGCAGAGGCGTATCCAGAACAATTGTCTGGAGGTCAGCAACAGCGTGTAGCCATTGCTCGCGCTTTAGCAATGAAACCTAAAGTGATGCTCTTTGATGAACCTACATCTGCACTGGACCCAGAAATGGTTAGTGAAGTACTAGATGTTATGAAAGATCTCGCTAAAGAGGGCATGACAATGGTCATCGTTACGCATGAAATGAGTTTCGCTAAAGAAGTAGCTACTCGAGTATTATTTGTAGATGGTGGCGAAATTTTGGAAGAAGGAACACCAACAGAAGTGTTTGATACTCCAAAACATGAGAGAACAAAGTCTTTCTTGTCAAAGGTGATTCGATAATTTTAAGTTTATTGTCAAGTTTTTAAAGTAGTGATTTTAAGCTCTTTCTTTTAATTGTCATTACTCCAAATAGTTAAATACATATATAAATTACCCTATATGGAGTTTTTCATATAGGGTAATTTTTTAGAGGTACTAACTGGTTATATACAATTTCTTATAAAGAGGAGAGATGAATGCCATTGTAGAGATTAATGCTATTAATCTTATGTAAACCATGTATTCATCTAGGTTATAATAGGGGAATAAGTGGTGAATAAATTATGCAAAAAGAATAAATATTGTATTTTATCATATTAATTAGTGAGGAATAATAATTATTAAAATGATGTACAATGGGAATAAATATAACGATTTGTAAAATATTAATATACGTAATCTTGATAATTGCTTGGTCATATAAATTT
>UQVF01000034.1 GCA_900544365.1 uncultured Veillonella sp.
TAGAAAATTATGAATTATATAAAGAATTAGAGAACTGCTAATGGATATATAATTAATGCTACTCTAGAAGAAAAGAAGTCTTTAATTATTGATATAGCTACTGGCGAGAAGTCTTATGAGGATGTTGTTAATTGGCTTCGTATGTATGTAGAGCGGATATAAAATAATATATTTGTTTTATAGAGAAAACATAACAAAATTCAAAAAAGTACTAGAATGTATGTAAATGATATTCTGTATAAATAATATATTGGAAAGGAGTTTCTATGGCAATCGAGATTGGACAAGTAGGTATGGCTACGGTGGTAGTGGAAGCTAACAATACAGCGGAGTATATGGGTAGTGGTACGTTACCTGTGTTTGCCACACCTGCGATGGTGGCATTGATGGAGAAAGCAGCCCACACTGGTATTCAAGGTGATTTGGGGGACGGCGAAGGATCCGTTGGGATTCGCATGGAAACAAGCCATGAAGCAGCTAGTCCTTTAGGAGCAACGATTACGGCAATGGCAACGGTAGTAGCTGTTGAGGGTAGAAAAGTAACCTTTGAAGTAGTAGCTAAAGAGGGTGAAAAAATTATCGGCCGTGGCACACATGAAAGGTTTATTATTAATAACGAAAAATTCATGAGTAAAGTCGTTACTGGTTAAGTTACCTAGCCTGTGGCGATGAACAGAATAGGCAGAACAAAGCCCGTGGCACACGTCTTCAGAAACGGTATTTCATAATGTTTCTTCAGACGTATACCACGGGTTTTTGCCTATCTAATTTAGTTAATCTATAACCGCCACAGGCTACTACATATAGCTACGATCCTTAGGGGGCATTAAAAGTCAACAATTTGCATAAATTGTGCTATACTATAAACAAGAGAGTCAGCAACGTGTGTTGGGCTTATCTCTTCCTATAATCGGAGGATGTGATACTATGACACCATTTGAATGTTTATCTTTATTGATACAATTTCTTATGCTTGTTATAGCATTTTTAACTTACTTAAATATGTAAGTGAAAAGCCTAACGGATGAGGTCTAGCCACCTCAACACGTTAGGCTTTTTCAATTTTAGTACCTTGAGATGAGCCTAACGCCTTCGACACGTTGAGGGCTCTCTTTTGTTATGTCTAGTATACCATACTTTCAACAGTATGCCAAATTATTTACGAGGGATACGGCGCAAGATGGGAATTAATAGCAAGGCTACTAAGATCCCGATGCCGCTGGTTAGGAAGGAGGCTGGTAGTCTTGTTACGGCAGCGATATAGCTATCTAGCACGACCCACCATGCCACGAAGTAGCCTGCTGCGGTCCAAAGGGCGCCCACGATCATGGCGAAGAGTAAACGCAAGGTGGAAACGGCACGAACTGGTACAGATGGTCTCCAACCGACTGTTAGTAAGCCCACGATAACACCGGCTAATCCTTTGATGACGATGGAAAATACTGTGTATTGGGAATGGCCCATGATGATGTCAAAAATACCTGATCCGATAGCGCCAGCTAAACCCGCATAGAATCCGCCGAACACGGATGCCATTGAGAATAGGGCGGCGGAACCAAGGTGCACCATAGCGCCTGTTGGTAATGGCACCTTAATCGTCGTAAAAACAATGCATAGGGCAGATAATAATCCAATATATATAAGATCTTTTGTTGTGGATCTTGAGTTAGTAGATACAGACTGGTTTGTATGCTGTGATGTTGTTGGATTGTTAGTTTGGGTCGTATTATTGTTTGTTTTGTAAGTGTTCATGGAACCTCCTTATTATGGGTTGGGAATGGAAATTAAACGGTCTAATAGAAGCTCTAAGGCTAAGCCATCGCGAAGGGAGCCGATTTCTTCATGTGTAAATTTCACAGCTTCAGTGGTAAACTTACCTGCAATTTGTGAGGCTTCTTCAGGGGTATAGCCACGTAATACGAGGGCTGTTAAGATAGCTGTGAAAGTATCTCCTGTACCATGTGCTTTTACTTGTACTAATGGATTGGATACCCATGTGATGGTATCTGTGCTACCACGATAGACAGCGATGAGCGCAGCGTTATCAGATGGTAAACTAGATAGAACCACATACTCAGGGCCTTGCGCATGCAATCTACGACACATGTCATAGATGCCCTCTTCTGATTGAGGCGTAGGGTCATAAGGTATATCTAAGAGGAAACAAGCCTCTGTGTAGTTTGGCTTAATGATGAATGCTTTGGTGATAAGTTTGCGCATTTCTTTCACCATTTCATCATTGTAGATGGAATACAGTTTGCCGTCATCTGCCATAGCAGGGTCGACAACAACTAATTTATCTTTCCCGAATCGTTCAATGGCATCTTCTACGAGGCGAATTTGTTCTGGTGATGCTAAG
This sequence comes from uncultured Veillonella sp., assembly GCA_900544365.1. Taxonomy (GTDB): domain Bacteria; phylum Bacillota; class Negativicutes; order Veillonellales; family Veillonellaceae; genus F0422. The sequence continues at coordinate 2,360 of UQVF01000034.1, forward strand.
AATCCGCTTTGGATGGCATCGAAGGTGATGTCGTTTTTGTTCCAACAGTTGTAGAAACTTTCAAGATGATCCGTAATGTCCACCAATTCAAAGTTAGGATATTCTAAATGATTGCACAGTACAGCTGTTGGTAATGGAATAGGTTGGCATCGTAGAGCACTTACCAAAGGTATGAAAACGGTTAATGAGCAACGACCGACAGAACTCATATCTTGAATAGATAATATAGTAGGTACTTGATTCATAGGACACACTCCTTTTGCGGGCAATAGATATCTTTACACAACAGTATTATTAGTATACTATCCGTAATATATGCTTTTATACTGGCACATCCGAAGGATGTAGGTCTATATACTGTTTCTTAGAAAACAAAGTTTATATATTTGAGGTAAAGAAATATATTCTATTGCAAATCAGTAGGATATTATAAGAATGATTTTAGTATACACCTATATAGTGTCATGCGTAAATACACAGAAAATATAAAAACAACAGGACAGATGTTTAAAAACTAGAAATTATTTCCATGTTAACGTATAATAAAAGGATACATAACAATAGTTTGGAGAATAAATATGAGTGTTTTAACTGTAACGAATGTAACCCATGGATTTGGGGCAAGACAAATATTGGATGATGCATCCTTCCGTTTGCTGAAAGGCGAACATGTAGGTCTAATTGGTGCCAATGGAGAAGGGAAGTCTACCTTTTTAAATATTATTACTGGGCATTTGATGCCCGACGAAGGTAAGGTAGAATGGTCTAATCAAGTGACAGTAGGCTACTTAGATCAGCACAGCGTTCTAGAAAAAGGGATGACCATTCGTGATGTATTACGAGGCGCCTTCGATTCTCTCTATGGTATTGAACAACAACTGCAAGATGCTTATTTAGAGATGGGCGACTGTTCTGAGGATAGAATGAATGAGCTCATGGAGCTTACTGGCGAATGGCAAGAGATGTTAGAGCAACGTGGTTTCTATGAAATAGATGCCACTATCGAACGGACTGCTCAAGGCTTAGGTTTGATGGATATCGGTCTTGACCGTGATGTTATGGATTTGAGTGGTGGTCAACGGACAAAGGTATTGCTCACAAAATTGTTGTTAGAACAACCGACGATTTTGCTATTGGACGAACCGACGAACTATTTAGACGTGGACCATATTAAATGGTTGCAAAACTACTTACAAAATTATGAAAATGCTTTTATCTTAATTTCTCATGATGTAGAGTTTTTAAATTCCGTGGTGAACGTCATTTATCATATCGAGCAAGCGCAGCTTACAAGATATACTGGAGACTATTACCAATTCTTAGCAGCTTACGAAGTAAAAAAACAACAAGCTTTACGTGCTTATGAGCGGCAACAACAAGAAGTGGCAGATATGAAAGATTTCATTCAACGTAATAAAGCTCGTGTGGCTACCCGCGGTATGGCAAACTCAAGAGCGAAGCGCTTAGAAAAAATGGAAATCTTAGAAAAACCACAAGAAAAGATAAAACCATCCTTTGGATTCAAAGAGGGACGTACCCCAAGCCGTTTTATCATCGATGCGAAAGATCTTGTATTAGGGTATGATGAACCGCTGACACGGCCTGTAGAAGTAGTCATTGAGCGAGGTAAAAAAATTGCCATTCAAGGTGTGAATGGATTAGGTAAAACGACGTTGTTGAAAACTTTATTGGGTATGATTCCGGCATTGTCTGGAAACATTGAAAAAGGTGAATTTTTACAAGTCGGTTACTTTGCCCAAGAAGATAGCAGAGACAATTCAAAGACTGCCTTAGATTATATTTGGGATGCCTATCCGTCCTTAACGAATTCTGAAGTTCGTGCCGCCTTGGCTCGTTGTGGTTTGACGAATGAACATATTACAAGTCAAATGCGAGTGCTATCAGGTGGTGAAAATGCAAAAGTTCGTCTTTGTAAATTGATGCAAGAGTCTTATAATGTACTTGTACTAGATGAACCTACGAACCATTTAGATGTAGATGCAAAAGCGGAGTTGGCAGGGGCCTTACAGGCATTTAAAGGAACGATTGTCCTCGTCTGCCATGAACCGGAGTTTTATGAATCGTGGGTCACTGATATTTGGACTATAGAAGATTGGACCACGAAGATTATTTAGGAGATGACTATGAAAGAACAAGCCCTGACGGGTGTACGCCAATTATTAGAAGGCCTTGGTATCGATCTTGATGCTCAGGGCATGACAGATACGCCAAAGCGTGTGGCCACGTTGTTTGAAGGCTTGTTTTCTGGACGTCACAGTACCGGAAAAGAGGCTCTAGGTGATGTATATCCTACGGAGCATATGGGCCTTGTATCAGTGAATCATATACCGTTTTATTCGATTTGCGAACATCATTTAATGCCTTTCTATGGAAAAGTACATATTGTGTATCACCCGAGGGATGGTAAAGTATTTGGATTAGGTCGTTTGAAAGCTTTGGTGGATGTTTTTGCGAAGCGTCCACAATTACAAGAACGATTGACTCATGATATTGCTGCATCTTTAGTGGAAGATGGCGATGTATTGGGGGCTATGGTGATGGTAGAAGCGACGCATCTATGCATGCTTATGAAAGGTGAAGTTGCACAAGAAACGGTAGCAAAAACGATAGTAGCTACTGGCATATTAGAGCCCATAGGGACGTTACGGGAGGAAGCATTGGTATTATTAGGAGGTAAGGATCATGTTTAAGTACCGCAAGTACAGCTGGCAAGACGGTAAACAATTAGAACTGAAAGATCGCACATTAATTATGGGGATTTTAAATGGCACTCCAGATTCTTTTTCCGATGGAGGTCGTTACAACACTTCTGAAACAGCTGTAACCCATGCCAAACAAATGATAGAGCAAGGGGCGGATATCCTTGATGTAGGCGTAGAATCTACACGTCCGGGACATACACAAATCTCTATAGCAGAAGAAATTGAGCGCATGAAAGATATTTTGCTGCCCGTGTTAGATGTGGCATCAGTCCCTGTATCGGTGGATACATATCGTGCAGAAACAGCGGATTTTGCCCTATCTCATGGAGCTCATATTTTAAATGATATTTGGGGTTTAAAATATGACAAAGATATGGCTGCAGTAGCGGCGAAATACGATGTGCCTGTTATCATTATGCATAACCAAAATACTATTGATTATGACGATATCATTGACGATATGAAGGCGTTTTTCTTTTCCTCTGTGAATTTAGCATTAAAAGAAGGGGTAAAGCCACAAAATATCTGGCTTGATCCAGGGATTGGATTTGGTAAAGATTATGCACAAAATATTGAGGTAATCCAGCGGTTAGGCGAGATTACAGTATACGAATATCCTGTTTTATTAGCACCTAGTCGCAAACGTTTTATTGGGACAATTTTAAATGAGATTCCAGTGGATCAACGCGATGAAGGGACCGTTGCAACTTGTATTACAGGCATGATTCAAGGTGTTGATATGGTGCGTGTGCATAATGTAGAAATGCATAAACGGGCTATAACAGTAGCAGATGTACTATTACGAGGTGAGTAATGGACAAAATCAATTTACACAATATGGCGTTTTATGGATACCATGGTAATTTAACGAGTGAAAATGAGCTAGGACAACGCTTTTTTGTGGATATTTCTATGTCCGTAGATTTAACGAAACCAGGCCAATCTGACAGTATTGAAGATTCTGTTAATTATGCAGAGGTATATGAACGAACAAAGACGATTGTCGAGGGCCCACCACAGAGATTAATAGAACGAGTGGGGACTCTTATTGCGGATGATTTGATGAATACCTATATAGGAATAAAAGGTCTTTCGGTGACAGTGCGTAAGCCAGAAGCTCCTATCCCAGGGGTATTGGATTATGTAGAAGTAGTGATTACACGAGGTCAATTATAATGTATACCTACTATATTGGTGTGGGCTCGAATTTAGGTGACCGTGAAGGATACTTAGCGTTTGCTGTGGAACAGTTGGTTTGTACAGATAGTGTTAGAAGTGTGGACCATTCTAGTTGGATTGAAACGCCTCCGTGGGGCCCTGTAGAGCAAGGACCATTTTTGAACGGAATTTTAAAAGTAGTAGCCATCATAGAACCTCTTGCAATGCTAGAAACTATATTGCACATTGAGCGCCTAGCAGGTAGGCAGCGCGAAATTCACTGGGGACCTAGGACTTTGGACTTAGATATTGTTTGGATAGAAGATGAAAAGGGTCATTGTGTTCGAGTGGAGGAATCTACTTTGGTAGTGCCCCATCCATATTTTTGGGATCGGCAATTTGTATTGGAGCCCTTAGAAGAGGTATATCCTAATTTCTCATATGAAGGGGTATGCATTTCTACGCGCCTAAAGATCTTACAAGGGTTAGAGGTTTACTAAAGATTATATACATTCTATATCCAAGGGGAAGCTGCTGTGGTCAATACAGTAGTTTGCCAACAGTATAGGTTATGAATAGATAAAGGAGCATACTATATGGGTTCTTTTTTTAGAAAAGGATGGGTAAAATTTATCCTTCTTATGTTTGTATTTACAGCTATAACAGCACCTATTGTAGTGCTATTTGGACCTTTTGATAATATTAAACGCACCGTAGTAGGTGCTATTTTACGGTCTCGCCACCCACATTATATTACATGGCTGTATACGCCTGAAGAAATTCAGAAAATTGTAGGCACTGTAGGTACAGGTGAAAACCAAGAATTATTTAAATTCGATGTGAAAGAAGATACATCTTTGAATTTACGAAAGATTGAATCTAATCGGTATACGGGCTTTTTACTAGAAATCCCAGATCCCCGACGGATTCAAGTGGCTACAGCGCCACAGTTGAATGAAAAAGGGGAAACCACTAGTAACATTGCACGCCTTAACGGAGCAGTAGCAGCTATCAATGGCGGTGGTTTCCACGATCCAAATGGAACGGGTACGGGCCGTTCTCCTTATGGATTTATTTTGCATGATGGCGAATATGTCATCGGTAAAGACGTAGGACCTGATGAAGATGTAGATTTTATCGGATTTACAAAATCTGGTAATTTAATTGCTGGAACCTATAATAAACGGGAATTAAAAGAAATGGGCGCCAAAGAAGGCTTAACCTTTGGGCCACCTCTTATCGTAAATGGCAAAAAGTTAATTACCGATGGTGATGGTGGTTGGGGGATTGGACCTAGAACTGCCATTGCACAAAAGAAAGATGGTACGGTCCTATTCTTAGTTATCGATGGTCGTCAAGCCTATTCTGCTGGGGCTACCTTGCGTGATGTGCAAGATATCCTATTCCAAGAAGGAGCTGTTATTGCAGCTAACTTAGATGGTGGTTCAAGTACAACTTTGTTCTACAATGGTAAAACTGTGAATAAGCCTGCAGATTTGTTAGGGGAACGTATGATTCCTACTGTATTTATCGTAAAATAGGAGAGTCTATGAATACCTTTGGAAAAGTAACCACAGCCTTTTTGCTGGGCTTAGTATTACAAGGTGGGGTCTATTATTATTTAGACCAAGTATACTTAGCGCCTACCACGAACTTTCAGGTCACCAATGGGGAAGAAGTAGATAAAAACTTTCCTGATGTAAAAGAAGGGACTCGCTATTATTCCCACGACCATAAATACATGGCAGTGGTGGAACAGAATCGGGTAGATATTTATACGGCTGGCAAAGAAGCACCGGTGACGCTAGATTTAAAAGAACGAGAAGTATCTTATTTTGAATGGATGTCAGATCGTAACTTAGCCATCGTTGGTTTATTTGGTGGTAAACACAATGACGTGGTCTTAGCCCGTATTGATCCAGAAGCACCAGATCATGAAATTGATACCACCATTAATTCTGTGCCGAATGGTGCACGGATCACGGATGTGGCATATTCTGCCGCAACGAATGTGGTGTATATGAAAGTCCGTGTAGGTGATGGTGCATACCGTGTGTATCGTACGGATGCAAACTATGATACTCGTCGTGTGTATATGCAAGCATCCGATATTGGGCGTATTGGTATGTTCTACAATGAAGATCGGTTTTTCTATGATAATGTACGGACTGGCGATGTATTCATGTTCAATGGTACAGAAGGCGGTTGGCGTGCTATCAACCCGCCAGGAAAATTCCGTTTAATTGGTGTGACCCAAGGACAATTGATTTACATTGTAAAAGTAGATGAAAAGAATCGTGCTCTAGAAGCCTATGAAGGTAAATTAGGGGTAGGATTTAATAAAATTTATACCTATGATAACCCAAAAGAATTAGAAGAAATTACAGTGGACTCTATCGTAAAGGATAAAGAAGCTACAAAAAATGCTAATTCTACAGAAAAGAAGAAATAAATTAACTGTATAGGTTGTAATTTTCAGTAATAAAATTCACTATATATCATAAAATGCTATAACAATTAGTCATAATAGAAGTAAAATTATGGAAGGTATGGAAGGAGGTAACTGAAAAATGGCAAAATTAAAAATCCAAAAAGGATTGAGTGATGCGGATATGATGAAGGGGTTTATAGAAGAAGAAACTTTCGAGACAGCTATATTGAAAGATGATGCCAAGGTTGGTAACAAAACGTCTAACAAATATAAAGAACAAAAAAGTGAAGATGATTTTTACCAAGAGTTTTTAACAGAACGTATTAAAACAGAAATTGGTAAGTTGTTATTAGCGATAAAAATGGATTATTTTAAAGATGATGTAAAAGATTTTTCAATTCAAGTAAAAAGAAATGGGAATCATATCTTGCTAGAAACAGCTCCTAAAAAAGTAAAATAACATGGCTATAAGTTGACAATGAATATTGAAACAAAAGTAATAAAATCCCTCTAGAGTAGTGGAAAAAGATGGAACTACATCGATAAAATTCATATGATTAAAAAGCATGTATTCAGGTTGACAAAGACGACGTTTAGTAGTCTAATATAGGTATGTATATATACATGAGATAACTGTTACTCATGTATTTAATAATTCCCCTTCTATCAGGTGGTAGAGTCTGGATAGGGAAGGGTCAATGTGAAGGAGAAGGATTATGAGTGCAAAAAGAGTAAGATTAGTAGAAACAGTTCTTCGTGATGGTCATCAATCTATTTTGGCGACACGTATGCGTATGAAACACATGCTTCCAGCATTGCAACAATTGGATGAAATTGGTTATGATGCTTTGGAATGCTGGGGTGGTGCTACATTCGATAGCTGTATCCGTTTCTTGGACGAAAACCCATGGGAACGTCTTCGTACATTGAAAGCGAATTTAAAAAATACACCATTACAAATGTTACTTCGTGGTCAAAACTTATTGGGTTACAAACATTATGCTGATGATGTAGTAGAAGCATTCGTTCGCAAAGCGAAAGAAAATGGTATGGACCGCATCCGTATTTTCGACGCATTGAACGATCCTCGTAACATGCGTGCTGCTATCGAAGCAGGTAACAAAGCAGGCGTTCATGTACAAGGTACTATGGTTTACACGATCAGCCCTGTACACACTAACGAAAGTTTCGTAAATGTAGCTAAAGAATTGAAAGAAATGGGTATCGATTCCCTTTGCATCAAAGATATGTCCGGCTTGTTAGCTCCATACGATGCAGAATCCTTAGTAAAAGATTTGCGTAAAGAGTTTGGCGAAAAATTCGACATCGATTTACATAGCCATTTCACTTGCGGTTTAGCATCTGCTACATACTTAAAAGCAGTGGAAGCTGGTGTTGATATCATCGACACTGCATTGAGCCCATTCGGTCATGCAACTAGCCAACCTGCTACTGAATCTATTGTTGAAATCTTCAAAGGCACTCCATATGATACTGGTTTAGACCTTGCAAAAATGCGTGAATTAGCTACATACTTCCGTGGTGTTCGTAAAGAAATCGCTGATGAATTCGGCTTAACTCCAGCTCATGAAGTATTGCCAGAAGTTCGTCATTACCAAATTCCTGGTGGTATGTTGTCCAATACTCAAAATCAATTGAAAGAAATGGGTATGGCTGATAAATTCTTCGACGTAATGGATGAAATGCCTCGCGTTCGTGAAGACCTTGGTTTCCCTCCATTGGTAACTCCAACATCTCAAATCGTTGGTACAATGGCTATGATGAACGTATTGTTCCAATCTCAAGGAAATCCTCGTTATATGACTACTCCAGCTGAAGTAAAAGACTTAGTTCGTGGTAAATACGGCCAACTTCCAGCAGCTGTTAAACCAGAAATTAAAGAATTAATCATTGGTGATGAAACTCCTATCACTCATCGTCCAGCTGATGATGTAGCTCCAGAAATGGAAAAAATGCGTGCTGATCTTGAAGCAAAAGGCTTCACTGGCGTAACAGAAGAAGACGTATTAACATACGCTATGTTCCCAGAAGTAGCACTTCAATACTTTGAAAAACATGCAACACCTGTAACTCAAAAAGTGTTGAACTACAAAGGTGAATAGTTAATCCTTACATTCACATATAAAAGGCGACCTCCTAGGGGGTCGCTTTTTATGCTATGTGCATCGATATGCTTTATCTAGTTGAAGTTAATGAATTTCACACGGAATTATTTGGATATGCTATAATGTTTATATAGAATAAACTACAGGGGTGATGCTAATGGCGAATGTAAATAGAAGGCAAAAGCGAATGGCAAAGCCGAAAGCCAATGTGATTTGGAACAAAATTCGGTATGCTGTACTTATTATTTTTGCACTGGTATTAGTGCAACAGGTGTATACGATTTATAGTTTGCATCAAGAAAAACAACAGTTAGAACAACAATTACAGGAATTAAAAAAAGAAAATGAAAGTTTATCTGAGCAAAAAAAATTATTGGAAGATGATAAGCATATTGAAGGTATCGCAAGAGAAGAATTAGGGCTTGTGAAACCTGGAGAGGTTCCTTATGTTCGATAGAGGAAAGTGATACTTGAGTATCACTTTTTTTGTGTACATCAAGGATAGCCTGTACTTTTTAATATAAGTTCTAGAGTTAGAAAGTTGAGTGATATAAATGGAGCAATATAAGGTAGAAGAAGGTAGTCGAATTGGAATTGTAGATTTAGGGTCCAACTCATTTCGTGTTTTGTTAGGGTCATATGACGGAATAAAATGGAATAATGAAAGAAAGCAAATTTGGACGACTCAATTAGGACGACGTGCAAGTGATGGTCTATTAACTGAAGAAGCTATAGCTCGAGGGATACAGGCTCTTACGGAAATACAAGATGTATTGGATGCGTATGGAGCTACGATTCGTATTGGTCTTGCTACGAGTGCTATTCGAGAATCTGGGAATGGTCAGGACTTCCTAGACAAAGCTAAGCAAGTGTGCCCTATGGAGTATCGTATATTGACCGGCGAAGAAGAAGCTGCTTATGGATTTAAGGGGGCAACGGTCTATGAAAACCCAGACTTTCACTATGCAACTATTGATGTAGGGGGAGGAAGTACGGAAATTGCCTTGGGCGATGTAGGTCGTGTATATTTTACGAAATCCTATCCTGCTGGTGCGGTCCGTATGCAAGAGATGTCTATTGAAGGACCGCAACGTGTATGGGAAGAAACTGTTCACATGTGGGATGAATTACCAATTACAGGGACTTTTGGCGACTTTATTGGCATTGGTGGCACCGTAACAACATTGGCAGCGATAGACTTGGAAATGGAAAGGTATATGCCTGAGAAAATTCAGGGGCATCGTATGGACCGTGGAACCATTGAAGCTATCATATTGCAACTCCGTTATATGAGTAGAGAGGAACGCTTGCAAGTGAAAGGCTTACAAGCAGGTCGAGTGGATATTATTGTACCAGGAGCTGAGATTATCACATCATTGATGGATACTTATCAAATTGGGTCTATTGTAGTTAGTGAAACTGATGGCTTAGAAGGGTGGCAATCACAATATGGTGGAAGATAGAGATAGTTATTATTCCTGGGCACCCTTGGTGGATAGTTTATTAGATGCTTATGAAAGTCAAGGGGATTTTCAAACTGTTATTGAAGTGGAAAAAGCGAATGAAACACGAAAACATGTGGAGATGGTGGTGCCCTTGCTGACGATGGAAGAATTGGCAGACCAAGTAGACCACAGTCGCACTGTGTTGAATGCATTCTATGGAGAAGATTGTATTAATCAGTATCATACGTATCGGCACCGTATGTTTCACTGTACTATGCCTATGAATCGCAGCGAAGAGAAAAGTTTGTACGGAGATATGTGGAGTACTCTGTTGCGCTTTAGACAAGCTATCACAGAAGCTATGGGTGAGTTGATTACAAAGGATACACCTTTATTGCTCGCTTGTTCTGGTGGGGTAGACTCAATTGCTTTGTTGCATTATATGTACCTAGAAGGATTCACAAATGTAGGTGTGTTTACTATGGACCATGGTCTACGACTAGAGGCAGCGGAAGAAGTCACTTTGGTGGAATGGTATGCGTTGCAATTTGGGATGCCTTGTTTTACAGTCCAAGAACATGTTATGGAAAAGGCTAAAGAAGTAGGGGTATCCTTTGAAATGATGGGGCGTCAACTGCGGTATGCGCATTTGCGAGACATTGCAGAAGATCAGGGCTATGAATATATTGTGACAGCTCACCACTTAGATGATCAAGGGGAAACCATTTTAGCGCATCTATTACGTGGATCTGGGCTAGAGGGCTTGCAAGGTATGAAGGCCATAACGGAAGATGTGTGGCGACCTTGTTTAACTGTGCCCAAGCAAGTATTACAAGACTATGCGAAGTGGTTACATTGTTTTTATGGAGAAGATGCATCAAATTTAGATACCACCTATGATAGAAATTGGATTCGCCAAGTGTTAATGCCTACTTGTGTAGAGAGGTATCCGCAAACGGTGCATGCTGTGTGCCGTTTAGGGGAGTTGGCGCAATGTGATGTCTCTTATTTTGAGCAAGCGGTGACACGGTTAGAAACGGAATATGTCAGTCATACTGGAGATGGCATAGTATTGGATAAACGAGGCTTGATGGGTGAGCATGATGCTTTAGTGAGCCGGTTGTGGAAACGAATATTAGGTCCTTATGTACGACCAGAACAGTTGAGCCAAACGGTGATGGATAGCTTGCTTTCACTGGTAAAAGGGCCCAAAGGAAAAGAATTTAGGTTTCGTCAGGTGCAAGTTTTGACGTCATATGATACAATTAAGATTGTTCTATGTAATGACATAGAAAAGAAATAGAGCTAACTAATAAGGAGTTACTATGATACCAGAAGTGAAAGAACTATTACTTTCAGAAGAACAAATTCAAAAACGAGTGGCGGAATTAGGCCGTCAAATTACAGAAGATTATAAAGGTAAAGAAATTGTCCTTGTAGGTGTATTAAAAGGGGCCATTGTATTCTTTACAGATTTAGCACGTCATATTGAAGGCGATATAAAAATGGATTTTATTTCTTGCTCCAGCTACGGTAGTAGCACGGTGAGCAGCGGTGTTGTGCGCATTCTAAAGGATTTAGATCGCCCTGTAGAAGGAAAGCACGTCATTGTAGTAGAAGATATTGTGGATACAGGGACTACATTGTCCTATTTATTAGAAAATTTGCAATCTCGTAAGGCAGCAAGCGTTCGTCTTTGTTCCTTGTTGAATAAACCAGATCGTCGTAAAGTAGATGTCCATGTAGACTATGAGGGATTTGTTATCCCAGATGAGTTTGTTATCGGTTATGGTCTAGATTACGATGAAAAATATCGTCAATTGCCTTATATCGGTATTTTGAAAGAAGAAGTCTATCAATAATCGTTGATATATTCGACAAAATTTGATATGATAAATAAGTATCAATTTAGATTATAGATGAGAAAGGAGAAAAATTTGAAGCGAGGCTTAAAAAATGTACTCCTCTATTTGTTGATAATTGTGGCCGCAGTGGCAGCAATTAACTCTTTTTCTGAAGGTTCTAAAAATAAATCAGAAATTACATATACATCGTTCCTACAAGAGGTACAACGAAAAAATGTAGAGAGTGTCACAATTACAGGGGATCATTCGATTACAGGTAAATTAAAATCCGGTACAGAATTTGCAACCTATGCACCGAGTGATGCAGGTATCTTTGCAAAACTGTCCGAAGGTGGTGTCGATGTGACAGCGCAACCGCCTGAGCAACCAGCTTGGTGGGTGAGCTTATTAACATCTGCCTTACCAATTGTATTGATTATTGGATTCTGGTTCTTTATGATGCAATCTACACAAGGTGGATCTGGTCGTGTCATGAATTTTGGTAAATCTCGTGCAAAAATGCAAGGAGAAGGCAAAGTGAATGTAACGTTTAAAGATGTGGCAGGTGCAGATGAAGCGAAACAAGAATTAGAAGAAGTTGTTGAATTCTTGCGCAATCCTGGCAAATTCAATGCGATTGGCGCTAAAATTCCGAAAGGGGTCTTGTTATTTGGCCCTCCAGGTACAGGTAAAACTTTACTAGCTCGTGCCGTGGCAGGGGAAGCAGGGGTTCCATTCTTTACGATCAGTGGTTCTGACTTTGTAGAAATGTTCGTCGGTGTCGGTGCATCTCGTGTACGTGACTTATTTAGTCAGGCTAAGAAAAATGCACCATGCATTATCTTTATCGATGAAATTGATGCGGTAGGTCGACAACGTGGTGCCGGTCTAGGTGGCGGTCATGATGAACGAGAGCAAACCTTGAACCAATTATTGGTAGAAATGGATGGTTTCGGTGCTAACGAAGGTATTATTACCATTGCCGCTACGAACCGCCCAGACATTTTAGACCCAGCATTATTGCGTCCAGGTCGTTTTGACCGTCAAGTGACTGTAGGTCGTCCAGATCTTCGTGGTCGTGAAGCGATTTTACAAGTCCATGCTCGTAATAAACCGTTGGATCCAGATGTAGATTTAAAAACCATTGCGAAAAAAGTGCCTGGCTTTACTGGTGCTGATTTGAGCAATTTATTAAATGAAGCAGCTTTATTGGCAGCTCGTCAAGATCGTAAAACGATTTCCATGCATGACTTAGAAGAGGCTAGTGAGAAAGTAAGCTATGGTCCTGAGCGCAGAAGTCATGTGGTAAGTGAAAAAGAGCGTGAATTGACAGCCTACCATGAATCTGGACATGCTATTGTGGCTCATTTATGGCCGAACGCAGACCCTGTTCATAAGGTAACAATCATTCCTCGTGGTAGCGCAGGTGGTTACACTATGATGCTTCCACAAGAAGAGAAAAACTATATGACCCGTTCCCAATTGTTGGCGCAAATCCGCGTGGCTTTGGGTGGCCGTTGTGCAGAGGCAATCGTACTGAAAGAAATCAGTAGTGGTGCTTCTGGAGATTTACAAATGGTAACCAATATTGCTCGTGAAATGATTACTCGTTTAGGTATGAGCGATGAGTTAGGGCCATTGGTATTTGGTGAACATCAAGAGCAAGTCTTCTTAGGTAAAAGCTTAGGATCTGAACGCAATTATGGCGAAGCAGTAGCTGAAAAAATTGACAACGAAATGCATCGTATTGTAGCAGAAGCATACGGTGATGTGATGAACTTGTTAACAGAAAATATTGATTTCTTACATAATATGGCAAAAGCGTTATTAGAAGAAGAAACAATTGATTCTAAACAAGTGGAAAACCTGTATCGTTATGGGACTTTACTAAGTCCAGAAGAGGCACAGGCAAAAGCAGAAGCGGAAGCGGAAGAGAATAGTAAAAAGTCTCCTCTAGAAGCGGCTGGAATTGTTATGCCAGATAAAATTGATACATCAAAAGAATAATCTAAGATGATATGGATAAGGTATCTTCCCAATAGGGAGGATACCTTTTGCATTATGGAAATAGTGTACGGTATCCCTAACGTAGGGGGAAGTTTTGATTGTACCAAATTTGCATAGCTATGATTGATGAATTCCATAGAAAATACTTGCTTTTTATGTGGGACCTCTGTACAATCGTATTGTAAACCTCGCTACAAGGTAAGGAGGCGACAAGCCGTGAGAGATGAAATACTAGACTTTTTAAAAGAAAACAGAAATCAATTTGTATCAGGGCAGGCTATGTCTGAGGCGTGCCATGTGTCACGTACAGCTATTTGGAAACATATAGAAGTATTGCGTAAACGTGGTTATGTGATTGAATCCTTCACAAAGAAAGGGTACCGCTTGCTAGAGGAGCCTAATCTTATTAGCCCTGAAGAGATGGAAGGGGTACTAAAAACAAAAACGTTTGGAAGATACTATGTATATGAGGAACGTTTAGAGTCTACAAATACTATTGCTAAGGCCTTGGCTATGGATGGAGTTCCAGAAGGTACCGTGGTATGCGCAGAAGAGCAATCATCTGGTCGCGGTCGATTATCTAGAGGTTGGTATTCACCATATGGGAAAGGATTATGGTTTAGTTTAATTTTAAGACCGAAATTTTTGCCTATGGAAGCTTCAAAATGTACTTTAATGGCAGGCGTTGCATTAGTAAAAGCATTCCGTGCATTGGGGTTATCAGAGGCGGGTATCAAATGGCCTAATGATATATTAGTAGGATCTCGAAAAATGGTGGGTATTCTGACAGAAATGAATGGCACTATGGAGGAGATTAATTATATTGTGCTGGGGATTGGTATTAATACCCATACTACTATTGAGGAAGTCAGCGAGGACTTAAAGGATAAGATTATGTCTTTCGCTATAGCAGGTGTAGAGGTGGACCGTAAAGAGGCATTTGCTGTGATTTTAAAGGCTTTAGAAGAGCAGTATGAAAAGGTATGTCATGAAGGTTTTGATTCTACATTAGAAGAATGGAAAGAATATAGTGTAACTTTATATAAAGAGGTATTGGTAAAAGCGCCAGATAAGGATTATATAGGGTATGCTAAAGATTTAGATAGAGATGGAAATCTAATCGTTCAATTAGAGGATGGGCGAGAAGAACGTATCATAGCAGGAGATGTATCTATACGCTCTCTTGGAGGAGGATATTAAGATGTTATTAGTTGTGGACGTAGGGAATACGAATATCGTATTAGGCGTATATGAGGGTAATGAAATTATGGCCCATTGGCGCATTTCTACTGATCGTGGAAGAACTACTGATGAATATGGAATGTTATTAAGTAATTTATTTCTTCACGATCCTAAGGTTAATAAAGAGGATGTAGAGGCTGTTATTATTTCCTCTGTTGTGCCTCCATTGAACCCTACGTTGGAGCGTGTGTGTTTGCGCTACTTTCACAAAAAACCATTATTTGTAGGTCCTGGTATTAAAACAGGGATTTCTATTAAGTATGAAAATCCTCGTGAATTGGGCGCCGATTTAATTGTAGATGCGGTGGCTGCCTATGAAAAATATGGAGGTAACTTAATTATCATTGACTTTGGTACAGCTACGACATATTCCGCTGTATTAGATGGTGGTGTGTACTTAGGCGGCGCTATTTCTCCAGGGATTGGTATCTCTGCAGAAGCCTTATTTGGCCGCACTGCTAAGTTACCAAGAATTGAAATTAAAAATCCTGGACCTGTCATTGGTCGCAACACAGTTGGCGCCATGCAGGCAGGTGTATTATTTGGGTATGTTGGACAAGTGGAAGGCATTGTGGCACGTATGAAACTAGAAATGCCAGAAGATACAAAGGTAGTGGCTACTGGGGGATTAGCGCCTCTTATTAGCGCAGAAACTGATGTGATTGACCACATTGATCCAATGATGACATTAGAAGGATTACGACTTATTTATGAAAGAAATCAATAATGAATCCTGGCACATAGGACATGTCACAATTCCAGGCCGTATCGGGTTAGCGCCCATGGCAGGTTTTAGCGATGTGTCCTATCGCTTATTAGCAAAAGAAATGGGAGCCTCTTTCGTATGTACGGAAATGGTTAGTGCTATGGGGATTAAATACAATAATGAACATACAAAAGAATTACTTTACATGGAAGAGGTAGAACAGCCAGTGTCCATGCAAATCTTTGGATCCGATCCAGAAGCCATAGCCATTGGGGCAAAAGTGGTTGAGGAAGCGGGTGCACCTATAGTAGATATAAATATGGGCTGTCCAGTGAAGAAAGTAGTATCATCTGGTGATGGCTCTGCTTTGATGAAGACGCCAGATTTAGCGATGAAGGTGGCAGAAGCAGCTGTGAAAGCGGTGCAAATTCCAGTGACTGTTAAATTGCGATTAGGTTGGGATGATACATCTATCAATGTGGTAGATATGGCACAACGCATGGAATCGGTAGGAATCGCTGCTGTAGCTGTTCATGGCAGAACAAGAGAGCAAATGTATAGTGGTAAGGCCAATTGGGATTACATTAAAGAGGTGAAATCAGCCTTAACGATTCCTGTCATCGGCAATGGTGATGTTAATTCTCCTGAAAGTGCAAAAGCTTTATTAGAGTATACTGGTTGTGATGCGATGCTTATAGGACGTGCTGCGCAAGGTAATCCGTGGTTATTTAGACAAATTCAGGAATATTTAGAAACGGGAAGATATAGTCCCAATCCGACGGGGACTGAACGAATTACTATGCTGCTACGTCATTACGATTTATTATGCCGTTACAAAGGTGTGGACTTAGCAACAAGAGAAATTCGGACACATGCTAGTTTCTATATTAAAGGCTTACCAGAAGCAGCGAGATGGAGAAATGCATTAAATGTAGCTATGGGTCGTGAGGCTTTTGTTGGAGTAGTGGAAGAGTATAGAGTATTCTTGAATGATTATGCTGGAAAAACAATGCGATGAGATCTGTCGTCTGTGAATAGTCATGAAAGATTAGAATATTGAGAATAAAAAAACTTCATATATCTGTAAAAACGCTTGTATAGCGGATTTTGAAAAGATAACTGATTGCCATTATGAGAAATAGTAAATTGACATTGTTGAAAAAGATACTATAATTAAAATAGAAATACCAATTTACTTTTTTGCATAGATCATAGGGTGATGTCATGTAGTGAATAGGTATTGTAGGCGTGACTCATCCAGCATTTAGGGGGTGTATGTATGGTCATGAATGGTATTTATTTAGTTATTGCCTCAGCCTGTATCTTAATGTTAGGGTACCGCTTTTATGGGGCATTCATAGCGGCAAAAGTGTTAACACTCGATCAATATCGATTAACACCAGCTATGGTTCACAATGATGGACATGATTATGTACCTACTAATAAATGGGTTACATTTGGTCATCATTTTGCAGCGATTGCAGGTGCAGGTCCGTTAGTAGGCCCAGTTATTGCTGCACAGTTCGGGTACTTACCAGGTACTCTATGGATTTTGATTGGCTCTGTTTTTGCCGGTGCAGTCCACGATATGGTTATTCTTTTTGCGTCGATTCGCTATGATGGCAAATCCATTGCGGATATAACACGTGAAGAAATCAGCAAAATTGCTGGTTTAGGGGCTATGTTAGCTACTTTGTTCTTACTTGTTATTACCTTGGCAGGTATGGCGGTTGTAGTAGCAAATGCGCTTCATAATTCAGCTTGGGCATTTTTCTCAGTGTTTGCAACAATTCCTATTGCTATTTTTATCGGTATTTATTTACAATGGTTGCGCCCTGGGAAAATTCAAGAGGCTACAATTATTGGGGTAGCATTGATTTTCGCTGCAATTATCTATGGCCCTAATGTGGCGGCTAGTGAATATGCATCTTGGTTCATTTATGATTTGAAAACCATTGAAATTATGTTAGCTGTGTATGGTTTCTTTGCAGCAGCTTTACCAGTTTGGTTATTGTTAGCTCCTCGTGATTACTTATCCACATACCTAAAAATTGGTACTATTGGAGCCTTAGCACTTGGCATTTTAATCGTTATGCCTGAAATCCAAATGCCTGCTGTAACAGAGTATATTTGGGGTGGTGGTCCAGTGTTGAAAGGATCTGTATTCCCATATATCTTTATTACTATCGCTTGCGGCGCTTTATCTGGTTTCCATACAGTTATCGCTACAGGTACAACACCAAAAATGTTAACAAACGAAAGAGAAGTATTACCTATTGGTTACGGCGGTATGTTAACAGAATCTTTCATTTCCATGATGGCTATGATTGCAGCAACAGCTTTGCACCCAGATGATTATTTTGCTATTAACTCTACAGCAGAATCTTTCAAAGCACTAGGACTTCATGTTCATGAATTGCCTGCATTGTCTGCACTCGTTGGGGAAGACCTAATGCATCGTCCAGGTGGCGCTGTATCCTTAGCAGTTGGTATGGCTCATATCTTCTCTCGTCTTCCTAATATGGATCATTTATTGGGATATTGGTATCATTTCTGTATCATGTTTGAAGCTTTATTCATCATGACGTTGATTGATGCTGGTACTCGTGTAGGTCGCTATTTATTACAAGAATTGCTTGGCTTATACTGGCCTAAATTCAATGACCAACATTGGGCTCCTGGCGTGTATGGTTGTGCTGCATTGATTTGTATCATGTGGGGATACTTAGTATTGCAAGGTAATATCGGTACTATTTGGCCATTATTCGGTGTATCTAACCAATTATTAGGCTCTTTGTCAAATGTGGGGGCTACTCATATAAAGAGTTCTTAGCACGAGCTAT
>UQVF01000035.1 GCA_900544365.1 uncultured Veillonella sp.
GTCTACTACCATGGCTGGCAATTCACCGCCCGTTAACACATAATCACCGATAGATATAGTTTCATCCACTAAGTGTTCTTCCACTCTATAATCTACCCCTTCGTAGTGTCCACAGACAATTACAAGCTGATCATAGTTGGCTAACTCTCTTGCCTTTTCTTGCGTAAATGGTGTCCCTGTAGGACCCATAAACACAACATGGCGTTTGTGATTCGTCTTTGTACTACGATGCTCTTCTATAGGCATCTGCAATACATGTTCCACAGCCTCAAAGAGAGGAGGTGCTTTCATGAGCATACCAGCGCCACCACCATAAGGAGTATCGTCCACTTGGCCATGCTTGCTATGAGAAAACTCCCGCGGATTAGTTACTTTCATCTCTAATCGATTCGCTAATAAGGCTCGTTTAATAATGGAGTGTGTAAAAAAAGCGTCAAAAAAATCTGGGAATAACGATATAATATCTATTTTCATAGGCAGTGCACCTCCTTTCTCTAGATGGTGACAATGCTATTGGTTACCGTCATGTGAGACAATAGTTGATCTTCTTCATCAAAGATATTGATCATCCACACATGATTACGTCTGCCTTGGTGCAACAATTGACCTCGTGCTACTACATAACCATCGCATCGATTTGGTCGCACATGATTAGCCGTTATCGATTGACCTACAGCTACCTTTTGTTTAGCAGAACCTGAATCTATGTTATCTTTACTGGACGTTATTTCTTGTGCCAATATAGCATTGGATGCCATGCCGGCTAAAGCTTCTCCATAGGCAAGATACACGCCACCGTTGACAAATCCAAAGGGCTGTGCATGAAATGGTGAAAGTTTCATAGTACTATGAAAGGCCTGTCCAGCACAGTGGAATGTCTCTATTTGTAATTGTTCTAATAAAGAGGCTGTTGTTTCTTTCATACTATATCCTTTCAGATCTTTGTATGTATCATCAAAATAGCATGTATAGATAATACATGATTAACATATATCATTTCACAGTAGAACACGCAATATTTCTAACTACTAGCAATGACTTTTTATACATGGTTTAGAAAAGAATTGATTAACTTTTGCCGCAAAATTTTTCCCATGCTATTTTTCGGCAACATGTCATAATATATGATTTGCTTTGGTACTTTATACTTTGCTAAACGACATTGCAGATACTCAATGATTTCTTGTGCTCTGTGACTTGTCACCACACAAAGAACAGGAATTTGTCCCCACTTAGAATCAGAGACAGGAATAACTGCACATTCTTTAATCCCCTTCATCTCGTATAAGACATCTTCGATTTCTTTAGGATAAATATTCTCGCCCCCAGAAATGATAATATCTTTTCTACGATTTAATAGATATAAAAATCCATCGTCATCCACATAGCCAATGTCATCTGTATTGAAAATTCCACTAATAGGCTCTTTATTAAGATAACCTTGCATCAACATCGGTGAAGAAAGCCATACTTCTCCTACCCCTTCTTCATCAGGGTTTCGAATCTCAATGGTAACACCATCTAGTGGATACCCTACAGAGGCTAGTTTATGAGGATAGTCCCGAACACTAAATGTCGTACTTTGTGCAAAGGTTTCCGACATCCCATACGTCTTATACACAGGTAAGTTTCGTTCTACGCATTCTTGTAACAGTGGCATGGTAATAAACTCTCCACCTAAAAGTATAGCTCTTAATTTAGGCGATTTAATGCTGTCTACAATACGTTGTAACACAGTAGGCACCAAGGACACCATAGTAATTTCTTCTTTTTCTAATGCCTCTAGTACGACTTGCTCCGAGAACTTCTCACGAATCGTCGCTCTCGTGCCATTATATAAAGTACGCAAAATGATAGATAAACCACTGACATGGAACATAGGCAGTACTACAAGCCAATTGTCATCTTTCTCCACGCCAAGTACTTTGGCAGAGGCTTTTACATGAGCCTCAATCTGTGACCATCGTACAGGGACTGATTTGAATTTACCGGTTGTAGCGCTGGTATTAATAATGCAAAACACTGTATCATCTGATGGATTCCATGTTAGATTACTATCACAATCTTTAGAATCTTCAACACCTCTCTGACGACCACAGTTACCTATAAAAGAGCCTATCTTATCAATTATTTCACTACCTATTTGAGTAGATGCATGTTTTACATTATAAACTCTCTCATTTTTGACATTTCCACCTATATGTATAGGCGAAATAGACTTAAAATCAGTATCGATGCAGGGTGAAAAGCACAGGTATTGTCGCTCTTCTTGACTATGGTTATAGTCAGAAATAGAAATATCAGTACTCTGTATATCACAAACTTCCTTCTGCGTCCGCAAGGCCAACGCCATTTTTTCCGACATTAACAAGGTGCGTACACTAGTACTTTCCATCTGTTCAGTCACTTCTCGTTCTGTTAAATTAGTATTCAGCAATACGGTTTCGATGCCCAATGCAGCTAGAGCAAATAGGTGTATCGCCATGGATACAGAATTTTCTGCCCATAAAGCAATACGACTCTCTCCTCGAAGATGAGGAGCGAGTCGTTTTGCTGTAGCTATTGTTAGAGTCAACACATCACCATAGGTAAATTCATTTAAGAAACACTTATCTCTATGTGTCTGTGCTCGTTCATATAACCACTTCATAACCTAACCCATTAAGGGAATTTAGGGAATTGTTTAAAATTAGGTTTACGTTTTTCTTTAAATGCATCGCGACCTTCTTTACCTTCATCAGTTGTGTAGAACAGTAAAGTGGCATCCCCTGCAAATTGTTGTAAACCAGCTAAACCATCTGTATCCGCGTTGAAGGAAGCTTTCAAGAAACGAAGTGCCATTGGAGATAGTTGAAGAATTTCTTCACACCATTTCACTGTTTCTGCTTCTAATTGATCAAATGGAACCACCGTATTCACAAGACCCATGTCTAATGCTTCTTTTGCAGAATATTGACGGCATAAGAACCAGATTTCACGAGCTTTTTTATGGCCTACTAAACGAGCTAAGTAACCAGCACCGTAACCAGCGTCGAAAGAACCTACTCGAGGACCTGTTTGACCAAATTTTGCATTTTCAGAAGCAATGGAAAGGTCACACACGATGTGCAATACATGACCACCACCGATAGCAAAACCGTTAACCATAGCGATAACAGGTTTTGGAGTAATACGAATTAAATGTTGCAAATCCAACACATTTAAACGAGGAATTTTGTCATCCCCTACATAACCGCCGTCACCACGAACACGTTGGTCACCGCCGGAGCAGAACGCTTCTTTATCTTCTCCTTGACCATGGTTAGCACCAGTCAAAATAATAACCCCTACTTCTGCATCTTCACGAGCAATCGTGAAAGCATCGATTAATTCCATTACTGTTTTAGGGCGGAACGCATTACGCACTTCTGGACGATTAATTGTAATTTTTGCAATCCCATTATATGTTTCATAAATTACGTCTTCGTAATTACGATCTAATACTTTCCAATCGAATTGACTCATAGTTACCTCCAAAATGATTAGCTATTGTCTAAATACTCTACTCTGTATTATACCAAAGATAAATTAAAATTTATAGCACTACTACGTAGTTGGTACAGCTCGATGTGCCATGGCTACAGCAATCTCGTCCAAATGCAATACGCCAACACCTAAATAGATGGCTACACTTAAATGCTCTTGACTACGTGCAATGCCTACTTTACCGCCCACATTAAGGCCGACACATTTATTTTTAAGTTGTTCTAAGGCTTGTGCCGTAGCACCTACGACCGCACCTTTGCTAACATGATTATCATGAATCAACTCTTGTCGCTCCGCTGCTATTACAGCACGTTCAATAATTTTAGGAATAATTTCGGTGAAAGGCCCTCCAAAATCTACAGCACAGCTACGAATCCCAAGAGCTTCAAATTCTTTTCGCAATGCCATCTCTTCATCTCTACTTTCAGAAATGGCAATATGCAGTGCAGCTCGCCCTACGCCAATACTCGTTTTTTCCATACCCATATCTCCTATTATGAATTATCTGTTATCTTAAGTATACCGTATATCAATGTATGTTACCATAGATTTTTATAACTATTTATTACATACTATATTATAAATCAGTCGAATACTTATATTTACGTACCTAATCGATAAAAATAGCTGTACAAGATAAAGATCTTGCACAGCTATTCAAGGGACATCGTAAATAGCAGAATAGGAAATAGTGAATAGTATCATTAAATAAATCGACACTACATATGTGTTATCTTAGAACGTATCATTGTGAATTACCTACTGCTTCTACCATAGAACGAACATATTCATATAATTCTTCTTCACCATTAGGACCCCACTCGCCAATTTGTTTCACAATAGCACTACCTACAATAGCACCATCAGATAGTGATGCCATTGCTTTTGCTTGTTCCGGCGTGGAAATACCAAAGCCAACGGCTACTGGAATATCTGTGTATTGGCGAATCTGCTGTACGATACTAGCAATGTCTGTTTTAATGTCACTGCGCATACCTGTTACACCAAGGGAAGATACACAGTACACAAAGCCCTCTGCTTGACTGGCAATTTCCTCAATCCGTTGCTCAGAGGTAGGTGCAATTAAAGAGATAACAGAAACTCCATGCGCCTTAGCTTGGTGACTTAGTTCTTGTTTTTCTTCCAATGGACAGTCTGGCACAATGACACCTTGGATGCCCACTTCTTCACAGCGTGTCATAAAACTTTCAACACCATACACATAGATAGGGTTCAGATAGGTCATGAACGCAAGTGGAATCGTCAACGCATCCGTACCAGTGCGCAAACGTCGGACCATCTCAAAAATATCATCGGTGGTAACCCCTATGGATAGAGCACGCTCACTAGCTGCTTGAATGACTGGACCTTCTGCGACAGGATCAGAAAAAGGTATGCCAATTTCAATTAAAGTCGCTCCCGCTTTTGCCATAGTACGAATATATTTTTCTGTTGTACTAATCCCTTGGTCACCAGCTGTAATGAAAGGGATAAATGCTTTCTTTGTGAAAGCCTGTGCGATTGTTATTTTATTCATGTAAGTTCACCCCTCTATATCTCGCCATGGCGGCTACGTCCTTATCACCACGTCCAGATAAACAAATGATAATGCTTTCATCAGGACCTAGAGTAGGAGCCAATCGCATAGCATATGCCACGGCATGAGCACTTTCAATAGCTGGAATGATTCCCTCCATCCGAGAGAGATATTCAAAGGCATCCACTGCTTCATCGTCTGTAATCGGCACATATTGAGCTCGGCCACTGTCATGCAAATAAGCATGCTCTGGACCTATACCTGGATAATCTAGTCCAGCGGAAATAGAAAATACTGGTGCAATTTGCCCATAAGAATTTTGGCAGAAGTAGGATTTCATACCATGGAAAACACCTACCGTACCTTTTGTCATAGTCGCTGCATGTTCTTCTGTATCGATACCTTTGCCAGCCGCTTCACAACCGATAAGCTGCACACCCGCATCAGGAATGAAATGATAGAACATGCCAATCGCATTGCTACCCCCACCAACACAAGCTAATACAGCGGCTGGTAATTTACCTTCTTTTTCTAAAATTTGTTCTCTTGCCTCACGACTGATGATAGACTGAAAGTCACGTACCATCATAGGGAATGGATGGGCTCCCATAACAGATCCTAACACATAATGAGTGTCTGCCATACGGTTAGTCCATTCTCGCATTGTTTCAGATACAGCATCTTTCAATGTACCAGTACCAGATGTAACAGGATGTACCTTAGCACCTAATAGCTCCATACGGTATACGTTTAAAGCTTGTCGTTCACAGTCTTCTTGGCCCATGAAAATTTCACATTCCATTCCCATTAATGCAGCTACTGTAGCAGTGGCCACACCATGTTGACCAGCACCTGTTTCTGCAATCACTCTCGTTTTACCCATTCGCTTAGCCAGTAACATTTGGCCGAGCACATTATTTAACTTATGAGACCCTGTATGATTTAAGTCTTCTCTTTTTAGATAAATTTTAGCGCCCCCCAAATCTTTTGTCATTTGTTCTGCAAAATATAGCAAAGACGGACGCCCTGTATAGGACACATGTAAATCTTCTAATTCTTTTATAAAATCCGGATCATTTTTGTAAGTTTCATAAGCTTCTTCCAATTCAATGATGGCATTCATTAATGTTTCAGGCATGAATTGTCCACCAAATTCACCAAAATAACCATGGCGATGTGTTGTCATAGTCTATCTCCTCATCTGTGTGTGACTGTCTTAATTAATTGTGACATAGTTCTAATTGCATTGGCATCTTTTTGCCCATTTGTTTCTAAACTACTACTCATGTCGAGCCCATACGGTTGTAGTCGACGAATGGCACGGGCTACATTGTGTAGTCCTATACCGCCAGCTAGGTAGTATGGGACCTGTACATCTTCTAGCAATGACCAATCGATAGTCTTACCAGTGCCACCACGCTCTTCCTTAGAATAGGCATCTAGTACCAATCCATCGATAGGCGCTTTCTCCCATGCCACAATATCTTCTTTACCTTGCACTTGGATTGCTTTCCAAATTTGAACGGAATCTAATTGTTCTTCCTGTAGATGGTTTCGTAACAATTCAATGTAGGCTATATCTTCATCTCCATGTAATTGCACCACTGAAAGTGGTACCTCCTTGGCAATCTCTATAACATTCGAAATTGTTTCATTCACAAATACACCTACATGAGAGATTGGTTTATCAATAGTCCTATCTTGCAAGGCATTTTGCAAACTATGGGCTATAGAATGAGCTTGTTCTCTTGTCACTTGCCGCTTGCTGGGTGCAAAGATAAATCCAACGTGATCTGGTCGTGTCTCTCCTAACACTGGAACTGTCTCTTCATTAGATATGCCACAAAATTTTACTTTAACTTTGTAGTTATGTTCTGTAACAGGTCCATATAACTCAGCCAATTTCGCCACCTTATCTGTAGATCGCATGAAACTTTCACCCATGAGGGCAGCATGAATCTTGTTGTCTCGCAAACGTTGGATATCTGCTGCCGTATCTAAGCCACTTTCAGAGACAAAAATTACGGAATCATCCACTAAATTACGTAAGCGAATACTGTTATTTACATCCACAGTGAAATCTTTTAAGTTTCGATTATTCACACCAATGATGCGTGCCCCTATTTTAGCAGCTCGCAACACTTCCGTTTCATCGTGAGCCTCTACTAAACAGGACAGCCCCAAACTATCTGCCAACTTATGAAAGCGTGCCATTGTTTCATCATCCAAGATAGCGGCTATGAGTAATATGGCTGAGGCGCCCCATAGTTTTGCTTCATAGATTTGGTATTCATCGATGATGAAATCTTTCCGAAGTACAGGAATATGTACAGTTGCTGCAATCTCTTGTATGTATTGAGGGCTTCCTAAGAAAAAATCTGGTTCTGTCAACACCGAAATCGCTGCAGCTCCTGCCATTTCATAGTCCTTGGCAATATCTAAGTAAGGAAAGTCTTCTACAATAATTCCTTTTGACGGAGATGCTTTCTTCACTTCACATATAAAATTGAAATCTAATTCCTGTAATGCCTGTTCAAAAGGGAAGTCCTTCGTAATTGGCATTCTTTCTACTTGCTGTTGCAACTCTAAAAAGGGTAACTTGGCTTTTGCTTCCTTGATACGTTTTTCAGTAGCCGCAACTATTTTATCTAATATCATAACTATCTCTGTTTCTATCCAAATATTTTTCAATAACCTTATTAATAGTATGTATATGCCAAATTAATCTCAGTAGTATTTATATAGCTAGATGATATCCATATACTCCCTGAATCTACTCTATATAGTTACAAAGATGACTAAATAAGGTCTAGAATATGTTATTCCTAAAGGATAGTCCAACTATATAAATACAATTACACTCTATTATGCATTCTGCGAGGCTTTTACAAACTTTGAAAGCGCCTCTGCACCTACACCGGAATATAGTAACCCTTCTACTATTTTGAACGCTTCTTTTAAGGTAACTGCACTACCCTTAGCTAAGTAGTATGCCATACCCGCATTAAGTATCACTGCTGTAGCTCGACCACTTCTATCCTTTCCTTGTAGTAAAGTGCGTGTAATCTCAGCATTTACCTGTGCATCACCGCCCACTAGTTCATCCGCTGTAGCATAGGTAAATCCATAATCCTTAGGGTCTAATTCATAGGTCTTGAACGTACCATGATTGATTTCACACACTGTCGTTGTACCTGTAGCTGTAATTTCATCTAGTCCGTCACTACCATATACGACAGCACCACGATGAACACCTAAATTAGACAAAACCTGTGCCAATGGTTCCACTAAGGACCGATCGTACACCCCCATGAGTTCAATTGTAGCACCGGCTGGATTTGCCAAGGGTCCTAAAATATTAAATACCGTTCTAACCCCCATAGCTTTACGTACAGGACCTGCGTATTTCATAGCTTCATGGTACACAGGGGCAAACATAAAGCAAATATTTGCTTCTTCTAGAACTTTTTTATTCTGCTCTCCATTGAGCTCTAGTTTCACACCTAGTGCTTCTAATACATCCGCAGCACCACATTTACTAGACACGCTACGATTCCCATGCTTAGCGATAGGAATCCCAGCTGCAGCTAATAAGATAGCCGATGTTGTAGAAATGTTGAAAGTACTACTACCATCTCCGCCGGTACCCACGATCTCTACCACTGTATTGTCATGTGGTACTGAACCTGCTTTTTCACGCATGACTTCTGCAAAGGCTGTAATCTCTGTAACACTAGGCCCCTTTGCTTGTAAGCCTCCTAAGAAAGCTGCCATAGGTACGTCCTGTACATCGCCACTCATAATAGCGTTCATTGTTGCTTTTGCCACTTCATATGGCATATCTTGTCCCTCTGTGACGAAGCGTATTGCTTGTTGTATCATACTCTATATCTCCCTTATATAATCTTATGGTGTTCCAAGAAATTCTTAACCATTTGCGTTCCTTGCGGTGTCAAAATAGATTCCGGATGGAATTGCACACCATAAATCGGATGCGTCCTATGTTCCATGGCCATAATTTCTCCGTCTGCTGTACGAGCTGTCACCACCAATTCATCTCCTAGGGTTTCTTCTAAGACTGCTAAAGAATGATACCGTGCTACAGGAAATTCTTGAGGAATATCTTTCCATAAAATGGATGGATAACATTGGGTAGCCATACTTTGCTTTCCGTGCATGACTTCTTTCGCATATCCCACAGTGGCTCCAAATACTTCGCCCATAGCCTGATGGCCTAAGCAAATGCCCAAGATAGGAAACTTACCTTGACATATTTCCAGTAATTCTTCGTATACCCCTGCATCCTTTGGTCGTCCTGTTCCTGGTGAAAGGATGACACAGTCAGGTGAAAGTTCTTGAATTTCTTTCACTGTCATTTCATCACTGCGGATGACCTTAATATCTTTTACTAAGGATCCAATTAATTGATAAATATTGAAAGAAAAACTATCGTAATGATCAATGAGTAATACCATGTTACACCTCCTGAGCCAATGTGATGGCTGTCACCATAGATTGTGCTTTGTGGATAGTTTCATTGTATTCATTTACAGGCACACTATCTCGCACAATGCCACCGCCGGAACGAACAAAGACACGCCCCTCTTTTGCCATCGCCATACGAATGCCAATACACACATCCATGTTGCCAGAAAAATCTAAGTATCCTACAGCACCACCGTATACACCACGAGGGCTTTTCTCTAATTCTTGTAAAATTTGGATAGCACGAATTTTAGGAGCTCCCGATAAGGTTCCTACTGGTAAAGTAGCACCAATAGCATCTAAGGCATCAAACTCTTCTCGTAAGGTTCCTTTCACGGTACTTGTTAAATGGATAACGTGAGAGAACCGTTGTAATTGATGTAACGCTTCTACTTGAACGGATCCGAACTCACAGATTTTACCAATATCGTTACGTCCTAAATCAACAAGCATATTATGTTCTGCTAATTCTTTTTCATCCTGACTTAACTTAGCCTCTTGTGCTCTGTCTTCTGCTTCATTCTTGCCTCGTGGCAATGTGCCCGCAATAGGGAAAGTATAGACACTTCGATCTTGTAATTTCACCAATGTTTCTGGGGATGCCCCTGTTATTTCTACAGACTTACCACTCATGTAGAACATGTACGGCGATGGGTTCATCGTTCTTAGTACACGGTAAGCATTAAGTAGGCTTCCTTTGAACTTCGCCTCTCTACGATTGGATACGACGGCTTGGAAGATATCTCCTTCTGTGATGTAATGTTGTGTTTTTCGTACAACCTCTTGGTATTCTTCGGAAGTGAACTCAGAAGTGAATTCACTTTCTAAAATTCCACGTTCGACGTCTGCTTCTTCCCCATCCTTTACTAAGTCTGCTAAGGCTTGTAGTTCTAGTTGGGTACGCTCGTAATTGCGCTCTATATCATCTGTACGGACATGACCGATAATATAGATTTTATTTTTGTAATGATCAAAAGCAATCACTTTATCAAAGAGCATAAGGTCCACATCGTTAACCATGCTCGAATCTGTATCACTGATGTGTTGATCCAAGGTAGGTTCTAAGTACCGAATGTATTCATAGGCAAAGTATCCTACAAATCCACCTGTGAAAGTAGGTAATTCTTCAACCCTAGGGCTTTTATATTGACGCAATATATTTCTAATCTCTTCTGCTGGATTATGACATGTAAAAGTACGTGTCATATCTCCTTTAATCGTCATGGTATGGTTTTTGCATGTGACTTCTAACAATGGATTATATCCCAAGAAGGAATATCGCCCCCAGTGATGGGTATTATCTGCACTTTCTAATAAAAAGGTATGAGCACTTACCTTTTTTAATGCTTTCAGTACAGAAATAGGAGTGCGAATATCCGATAATAATTCTACATAGACCGGTACGATATCAAAGCCTTGCCCTACTTGTTTTACTGTTTCTAATGATGGTTTCATAAGTCCTCCTGCAACAAAAAAACTCGCCCTAGACGTAACTGTCAAGGACGAGTTCATATGCTAAATAGCTGCACCAATGTGCAGAAAGATTCATATAAATCGCGGTACCACCTTGTTTGAATGCATGCATTCCCCTTTGCAGGATACTATCATATCCCTCACGATTAACGCTCATGACACGTTATGCTATACTAGGACACATTGTCCGTTCCCCATACCCTCGGTGGTCCATTTAATAGACTGCGTTCTGCGGGGCTCTCAGCTACCCCCACTCTCTGGAAGTGCACGTTCTATTTTTATCTCCACCTCATCGGTTTGTTAGGCGAGTATTAAATTATGTATCAAATCATATCACATCAGAATACATTTGTCTACTGAATATTAACAATTCTCTATAATTTTTATAGGAATATTCTATAAATCCTATAGGTATTCTCTATAGATATGGAAATACTAACAATAAAGGCTATTTATCTGATATGTACTTTTACATTTAATAGCATTAGAAATATAATCTTGTTAATACCATAATATAATAGTTATAAAACTTTATATTACCTCATTGACCCTGTATCTTATACTAATTGTTTTAAAATATCCACCTCAACCTGTCCAGGGGCTGATATATTTCCTAATGTACCAAAGGTCAAACAATTTCCAAACACATTGCCACAGGTCCGTGTCATCTTTCCTAATTGTCCCATAGATATAGTAATACGTGGTAACTGTGGATATCTTTGTGCTAATTCTTTTGTAAACTCTAATACCGAAAGTACATCATCACTCGTAGTTGGCATCAATGCAAACTTAATCACTGCAGCTCCTGCAGATATCATACGCTCTGCATAGCCATGCAATGTTTCTACATCTGGTGTACTTTGAAAGTTATGATAACTCATCACCATTTGTATCCCTTGATAATGAGCTTCTTTGATAATTTGACCGATAGTATCTGTATAGGCAAATAATTCCACATCCACTACATCAACTAAATTTTGATCCGCGATCGCTTGTAATAGATTGTGATAATTCTCGCTACTTAAAGGTGTTTCTCCTCCCTCAACTAAGGTGCGCCATGTAAACAGCATAGGCATTTTTTCATATCTGGAATGCACTTCTTCTACCAATTTTACTATTGTTGGTATGTACTCTTCTTCAGATATATGGGAATCCTTCATCCACATATCTGGACGCAACTCGATAAGGTCCACCTTCGCTTGTACTGCCTCTTGCACCTGTGAAAGTATATCTTCTATCGTTGGACCTACAATAGGAACGCAAATAGCACAGGTATTAATTTGTATGGGATTGCATGTTAGTTTTTTAGTCATCTATATCTCCTCATGAATGCAGTATCAATCACATGCCTATTTAGTTTCAGATGGTGCTGTTTTTACAATGAACGCAAGAGCAATCACATGACCTATCCATACTGCACCCATAATGTATAAAGCTACTGGCATATTGCGCATACCGTATGCGCCAATGCCTAATAAGATAGATACGGATACTAAAATATTCATCTTAGTACGCAGTGGCATGCCACTTTTATTTTTAAACGGTTCCACATAGTTTGCATAGAGCTTAGAGTTTACAAACTTCTCATGGAATCGTTTAGAACCTCTAGCAAAACAAAATACGGCAAACAAATAAAATGGTACTGTTGGCAATAAAGGTAATACAATCCCCAATGATCCTAAGCCAAAACTAATAGCACCTAATGCAATCCAAATATAACGAATTACACCCGTTGATTCTTGTACTTCTTTTTTTATTTCTTCTTTCACTTGTCACCCCTATATAACATATATTTTAGTACGTTTACTCAATACTAAAAAAACTATTCCAACAGCCATTCCAGCACATTTTTTTGTTGTATTCCCTCATAGGATGCATTGCTATTAATCTCATCCAAGGTAAGCAAAAATTTAGGATGATAATCTTTCACCTCAAATAAGGGAGCTAGTTCTCTATCTAAGGTAGTAGGATCTAACACACTTTGACTCACTTGATAATACTCAAATAGTCCTTGTTTCTGAGCTACAAAATCGATTTCACCATTTTTTAGGATACCTACATGGACCGTATAGCCTCGGCGTAATAATTCTAAATACACCACATTCTCAAGTATATGGCCTATATCTCGTCCCGTGTTAGGCACGAAAAACGCTCGTAATCCCGGATCCACTAAATAAAATTTAGAGTATAGTCTAAGCAGTTCTTTCCCCCGCACATCAAATCTAGTAGCTTCATAAATTAATAATGCATCTCGCAGGGCTGCCATATACCTTTCTACAGTACGGCTATCTACCTTTCTACCCATACTAGTAAGAGAATCAGCTATCTTTTTAGGCGTTAATAAGCTTCCCACATTGGCAGCAATATACCGAATAATACTTTCTAATATTAAAATATCGCTCCCCTTTAAACGCGTCATAACATCTTTCAGCACTACAGAATTAACTATACCTTCTAAATAGGTACGTAGCATTTCATCATGTCCAGAATATTCTAATGTTCCTGGAAAACCACTTACCTCTACAAAGAGGCGATACAAACCATTCAAAGATAGATTGGTTGTATCTTTATGTGCTTCAAAAAACTCTTTAAATGATAAAGGTAACATATCCAACTGAACATATCGACCCGCTAATAAGGTAGCCATTTCTGAAGACATAAAGTACGCATTAGATCCAGTAATATAGATATCCACATTATCTTTAATATAGAAACTATCCACCACACGTTCGAATCCTTGCACATGTTGGACCTCATCCAAAAATATATACATTTGTTGATTAGGAATTATCTTAGACTTTATATATTCATACAACTGTATATAATCCGTTAAGTCTCTGTATTCTAAATCTTCAAAGTTAATGGCAATGATTTGATTCTCCTTTACCCCTTCTTGTAGTAGCTCTTGTTGAAAGAGATAAAATAGAGTTGATTTACCACATCTACGCACACCAGACACAATTTTTATAACATGTTTTTCTCTATGATTTCTTAGAAATTGTATATACATTTCCCTATTAATTAGCTTCATGTCTACTCCTCTATCATTTGTGATACCTTTCAATACAATGAAAGTTTCATCCATACTCTCTGCATATTGCAAAATACATTACAATGCAATCTTTATTATAATTTTACCTAAGATTGCATTTTATGGCAATCTTTATTAAAAATAAATTATTTTTTGCATTATGATGTAATTTTAGTTCTATAATAGACATTTTTTGCATTTCAATGTAATCTTTCATCGCAATGTAGTCGTTGTATCAAAATAAAATTTTGGATACGCAGTGGATAACCAATATCACTAGACAGATCGCAATCCTTTATTCTCATACTAGTACACATAGTATGGTAATAGAGGATAGCTAACTTGCATCGTTAACTATCCTCTATAGTATATCCTTATGTACTGAATGCCTGTCTATCGCTGCAATCATATATAGACCTAGCGCCCATATCTATAAGGTTTGTGTATTTTGTATTAGAACTTGTAAGTACCTTGGATACGAGTGTAGTTACCTAATTTGAAGTTTTCTCCACCGTATAATGTATCACGTTGTCCAATACCTTTCGCATCGAATGTGTAGAATGCTTCTACTAAGAAATCTTTTGTTGGCACATAGCCACCACCTAATGTAAAGCTACGAATACCATCTAAGTAACGATCAGGTACAGCACCTGTGCCATTACCACCGAAGAAGGAACCATGTGCAAAGTATTTATAGTCAATAAATGCATTCCAGCTGCCAGGACGATAGTAATCGGAACGACCTACATCAAAACGAAGTGTCCAGAAGTGTGGCGTACCACCATGACGATGTCCTTTTAATTCAAATTGTGGATTTCCAGCAGGGTTTTCATATACTTTACCAGCTGTAGATTCATAGATGCTACCACCGTTCATATAGCGACCGAAGTCTGTTCTATTTTGTCCATAATCAAAGGATATAGCTGTTCTGTTACCTAATTGATATTGTAAGCCGATGCCGAATACATTTGCTAAGCGACCAAAACTACGAGATTCATTACCTTTTTCACTTGTATAGTGAACGGTATGATTTTCACGTCCTGTAGAACGTAGGTACCAAGCTGTTACCCCCAATCGATTAGATAATTCTTGACGATATTGAATGAATCCAGCACGTTGCACAGCAGGGATTACATCACGTTGAATGATAACACCTTCTGTCGGAATGACTTTACCTGTTGCATTACCCAAAGCCTCGCGAGGAAGTTTGCTGTATCCATCAGTTCTTTCTAAAACAGAATTCACTTTAGTGAAGAAATTACTTAATAATACTGGATAATTAGCACTACCAGATACACCGATTGTTTTATCTGTTAATAAATTCTTTTCAATGAATTGTTGTTTTAATGTTGCTATTTCTTTTTCATCAAACGTGTAAACTCCATTACCATCAGCAGTATGAGCCGTACCTTTAGTGATTTCTTGAATCAATCTATCCGCTGTAGTTTTATAGGATTGGATAATAGCATCTTTATTAGTATCAAACCATTTCTCTAGGTAGGATCTACCACCATCTTTTAAGAAGTCGCTATTATTTAGAGCCACTTTAAAAATATCAGGAGTACTATCTAGGCCATTTCCTTTTCCATCAGTAGGTCTAATTCTGAAATTGCCTTCAGTATTTGGTTGTTCACCAACTTTTGTTGCAGGACCATATCCCCATGGATCTTCTTCCATAATATCTTTCGTATAAAGTGTTTTGGCATTAAGTTCAGGTAATTCTAGAACAAATTTATTTTTAGGGTTTGCAAAATCAGCACTATAGGCTTTGCTTGCTAGCTCTTGCATACGAGCTAACACTTCAAACTGTTTTTCTACAAATGGCTTGCGGATTTCATCTTTGACGGATTTTTTTGCATTTGCTAATGATGTTTCTAACTCAGCCTTTTTCGCTTTATCTTCAGCCGTAGCTTTGTCTAATGCTTTATATAAGTCACTCACTTTTTTAGAAGCTTCATCATACTCTTGTTTTAGTGTATCTTCTGTTGTCTCATCAGCTGCATAATAACGACTTCTTGCTTCGTCCGCTTTTTCTTCAGCCTCTGCAATTTGACTCTTAATCGGGGTTGAAGTCGTCTCTATCTTAGTTTCTATTGCCTTAATCTCTGCTGTGATAGCTGCTCCAGCTGCATCCACTTTATCTTGACCTGCGTCTAACGCTTTCTCCTCTTCAGCTTTAATTTCTTTTAACTGAGAATAGAAACCTATAGTGTCTGCGCCTTTTTCTGTAACAACTTCTTTATATCCATTTAGATCGGCACCCATGAATTCTTGTACAGTTGGGGCACGTTTAAATGAGTTATACAATGCATGTGTATAGGAAGAATCCGTTACACCTGTGCTATGTGAAAAGTCACCATAACCAACACGAAGTTGTTTTGTATCATTTGTCCAGACGGCACGAACACCATCGTATTCTTTGCCGAACCAATATCCAGTAACACCCATTGGCTCTGTCATACGACCAGCAGTAATATCCCATTTGTTCGTATGTTTCGTAATCGTTGCTTCATCAATACGTTGATGATTGAAGCCTTTCGTTACCTTTAATTGATGATCTGTATCCACACCATGTTGGCCACTTGCACTTCCTACAACACGTACATCTACATCTTTACCAATACGTGCATCAATACCAGCTCGTACTCGAGATGTGATGCCATGATTATTTTCATCACGAAGATTAGTAGCAGCATCATCTTCAATATAGCTTGTTGCTGTTACACGGCTTGTAGGTCGGTCAAATCCTAGATGGCTATCCCAACGATTTCTAAAGTCACCAACAAAATCTACACCAGATTGTTTATTAGCATCGAAATCACGATGAATGAATCTATCAAATTGATCCACAACTTGTGTTTTCACTTCTACTTTAGCTATACCATCTTTAGCATTTCCAACACTAGCATCACTACCAAATTTTAAATTAATGCCCATACGGAATTGGCGAGTCGATAAAGCCCGGTCATCATCACGGTGATTAAATAGATTGTTAATACCGAAGTAAACTCGAGAATCTTTATTGATTTTCTTTTGAACAATCATATTCCAAATGCCATATGTTTTACGTTCATACATATCACTTGTACGGCGGTCAGAACCTGTATAGTTAATTTCAGATTTACCTTCAATTTTAATAGGTTGATTTGTTGCTGGATCAATAACTAATGCCTTCGTAATTGGATCTCGTTGGTACGCAGTGCCAGATGTCATAAATGCACCACCACCAGATACTGAGTTACTATCTAGCATATTTACATAGTAATCGCCCCAAAGACTTCCAGACCAGCCAGACTTCTCATCTTCATAGTCAACGCCAATACCAATTTTATGGCTTGGTTTGTCTAGCAATTGACGTGGCATATCTGGATTACTTTTGTTCACTGCATGTAGGAATGTATATCCAAATCTAGCCTTCCATTTTTTAGAAAGTTTTTGTTTTAATTCCCATTCAAGGCCACTAATCTCAGCTTTACCAATATTTTTAAAACTATATACCATATCTGGAGCATATAAGAATTTTAATACCCCGCGTTCAGTATTTTCATTTAAGTCTGTATGGAAATCTAAGATGTGACCTGTATTATAAGCTGTAATATAGTTATTAATATTATTTCTAAATACAGTTAATTTACTATATGTATTCTTATTTTCCCCTTCAATGGATATGTCAAAGTTAATAGATTTTTCTGGTTTTAGGTTTGTATTACCTTGCCAATACCAACCAAGACGAGCTTCACCACCATTTAAACTAAAGGATCTAATATGGGATGGGAACATTTCCCAGTTATAGAATAATTCACCCATACCTGGTTCTACATAACTGCTACCTACGTTAGCTTTAAAACGACGATGTGTATTGCCATTTAAGTTATGCGTTAAACCCATATTGAAAGACAAGTTAGATCCAAATAAGCTACTGTGATCCATACGTGCAATTGGTGTCAACATTGTGTTTTTATTTAATTGCCATGTATCTTGCACAAATAGGTATTGTTTATTAATAGCACCAGAACCAACCGTTTGTTTATTGATACGCTTATTCTCTTCTTCTTTGAAAGTAGCACCATTTAATTTGATGATAGCACTGAGTTTAGGATGTACTGTTTTATCGTAATAATATAATGGTAATTTTTCTACATCAGAGCTATAAATTCTATCTCTCCAACTAGTTGCTGTCGCATTATTTTCATCAATGGCTACTTTATTTTCCGCCATTAATGTGGCAGCAAACTCCATATATTTGGCATAGGCTTCAGGATATTTTTTCTTTAATGTATTATCTGTTGTTCCAAAAATCCAAGATTGAGCGTTAGCTGGATCTCCTTCAGTCAATTTCTCTTTGTAATTCAAGAAATCTTCATAAGTAAATTCTGGTACTTTAGCATTTGGATTTGATTTATCAGCATTATACCATTCATACTCTTTATTACGTTCGATAACTCCATCTTTACCTTTACTGAAAGAATAGTCGTAGATATTTGATTTTGGGACACCATTTCTATCTACGGCTAAACTTTTATCATAGTCCCAAGGATCAATACTACGTACATATGTCGTTGGAGCATTTTTTAAACGACTACCAGTACCTGTTTCACGAGACATACCCACACCATAAGATACTAAATGGTTATCATTGGCTTGGATATCTCCTGAAATACCAAAATTCCATTGTCTATGATCTATGTTGTCCGTATATTGTAAGGTATTTTTACCCTCATAAGTACTTTTACCATAATCACTACTCAATGTTAAATCGTTTTCATTGGTACGAGTATAATTCAACTCTGCTTTCCAGTTAGATGTATCATCTTTACCTTCATAGGTTACATTCATCGTATTACGATTTAAATCACGTTTATAGTGCATTTGCGGCACCATGAAAGAGTCACTTGTTTTCACATAACGTTCTAAATCTTCACGATAACGATCAAGTTTCATGCTAATCGTTTGATTATCTTTCACATCAATAATACTAGCCACGCCTACATTGGCATTAGTGCCATAATACCGTAGAGAGTTTTTAAGAAATCCATGGTCCACAGTATCATCAGCGCCTAGTGTAGATTGTCTAGGCCCCTCACTAGCATAGATTGGCATAATATCACGTTTGCTACCGAAGATATTCACTTTAACTTTACCAATTTTACCAGAATCAGCACGAACAAAGACATTATTGAAAGGAGCAATATCTCCATTGCCTTTTTCACGAATGCCTTCAAAGTTTAATTGCAGTCCTGCTGCATTACGTGGCTTGTTAGTAATGACATTAATAACACCGCCCATAGCGTCAGATCCATACTTAGCACTTGCAGCACCTTGTACGATTTCAATATGATCTAAGTTTTCTGTACCTAAACGTTGCAATTCATCGCCTGCACCTTGGTATTTCGCCAAATCACCCATGACTGGCTGACCATCTACCAAAATTAATGTATGACGAGGTTCTGCACCACGAATAGATACACCAACTCGACCCATAGCATCTACAGTTCGACTCACACCAGTTTCACTAAATACGATATCCTCAGCTGATTTCGCTTGTTTAGCTTCAATATCTTTTTTAGTAATAATTTGCACTTGTTGAGAATTATACTTGGCCTCTTCTTGTGCACGATTCGCTGTAACATACACAGTCCCTTCTGCATGTGCTACAGTAGGAACTAGAAAACTTGCGCCCCCAATCCATGTAGCAATGGCACAGGAAAGCATAAAATATGTATTTCTTGCTTCGCTTTTCCTTGTCATTGGTATCCTCCTGTTAGAACAAAACTCTCTTAGTAATGAGAAAATAAGTCAAATTACTATAATTGTACCTTGTATTGATAATCTTTTTCTACTCTAAAAGGTTCTAGACTAATCCATTGCGACATTTTAAGAATTATTTTTATTAAATTTTTGATTTTAATACTTTAACAAATAAATTCTTATAAAACTGCAATAATTGTTCATTTAACAAAAAATATTGATATTATTTTAACTTTATCTATTAATTAGATAAGATTCACTACTTTTGT
>UQVF01000036.1 GCA_900544365.1 uncultured Veillonella sp.
TATATGTCTATTTTATTGCAAAAAAAGAATGTTGGCGACTACTCTTATATGAGTAGCCCCAACATTTATTATAGAGCCAAAAAAGAGGAAAGTTGATATTTGATAATCAACTTTCCTCTTTTTATTTAGGAACAATACATAGTATTTCTCGTTGTAGTAGAGGTAGTATGCCTTAGTCATTGGTATAGCTAAGTATAGAACATCTTAACCTTCTAATTTTGGAGAATGCAAGAATGTTACATCTGGATTCCGTTCTACGACCCAACCCATTTGCCATTCGTTGGAAATCAGTACTACAAGTCGACCTCGATTATCTTTTACAATCATAGCATTATCCATACCTTTTAAGCTGTTTACATCGACCTCACCATCAATCCAGCGAGCTACGCCATATGGCAAGGAATTGTTCACAAGATCAACGCCATACTCATGCTTCAAACGATATTGTAATACTTCAAATTGAAGCATACCTACGGCACCTACCACGAAGGAGTCCATGGAATAGAGTGGCTCAAAGATCTGTACAGCCCCTTCTTGTGCTAATTGAGTCATACCCTTTAAGAACTGTTTCCTTTTCATGGAATCTTTTGGTGTAACGCGAGCAAAGAACTCTGGAGGGAATACGGGGAAGTCACTAAATGTGACTTTGTGATTGGATGCACATAAGCTATCTCCTACGCCCATGGTACCAGCATCGAAGACACCAATAATGTCTCCTGGATAGGCCTCATCAATGATGGTTCGTTCTGTGGCCAAAAATTGCTGTGGTTGAGATAAGCGTAAGGTTTTACCAGATTGTTGATGTAGTACATTCATGCCTTTTTCAAACTTACCAGAACAAATACGCATAAACACAGTGCGGTCATGGTGATTTGGATTCATATTTGCTTGGATTTTGAAAACAAAAGCAGAGAAGTCTTCCGATGTTGGTTCTACTATTTCTTCACGAGCCACACGAGGAGCTGGCATAGGAGCTAGTTCCAAGAATTTTTCAAGGAATGGTTTGACTCCAAAATTTGTCATAGCAGAGCCAAAGAACATAGGCGTTAATTCGCCAGCTTTTACTTTATCTAAATCGAAGGCATCACCAGCTACGTCGAGAAGTTCAATATCATCGATTAAGGATTGATGGAGTTCTTCACCTAATAGTTCTCGGAAGGCTGGGTCGTGTACATCGCCCTTGGTGGAGGCTAATTTCTTTTGACCATGAGATTCATCTTTTTCAAATAATTCTACAGTATTCGTTTCACGATCGTACACACCTTGGTATTCGCCATTGATACCTACAGGCCAGTTCATAGGAACCGCACGGATGCCGAGAGAGTTTTCAATTTCCTCCATCAAATCAAATGGATTGCGACCGAAGTGGTCAATTTTGTTGACGAAGGTAAAGATTGGAATCCCACGTTCTTTACAAACGGCGAATAGTTTTTTTGTCTGTGCTTCCACACCTTTTGCCACGTCAATCAACATGACAGCACTATCTGCTGCCATCAAGGTACGGTATGTATCTTCAGAGAAGTCTTGGTGACCAGGGGTATCTAGGATGTTGACACGATGACCATCGTAATCAAATTGTAATACGGAACTTGTAACAGAGATACCACGTTGCTTTTCAATTTCCATCCAGTCAGATACGGCATATTTTTGGGTTTTTCTAGATTTAACAGAACCTGCCAAGTGGATGGCACCACCGTATAGCAATAGTTTTTCTGTCAATGTTGTTTTACCCGCATCTGGGTGAGAAATGATGGCGAACGTACGGCGCCGAGTTACTTCTTCTAAAAATGTCATAATTCACCTCTATTAATCCATGTGTATGGTACATACTTTCATATCTTTAAAATTATATACTATTTGAGGGCTCCCTGTATAGGATAGGATACTGAAAGTTGAAAAAGGTATTATACAGATACGATTGAATTGTACCGTGTAGTCATCAAGATAGGTAAAGGTAGCACTGGTAGGAAATTTTAGAGGATTATACAAGATAGTTAGAGAAGTATCATTTTGGGGTGCAATCGTAGTATAATAAAATTCAGCATAAAGAAACTATATAGTAATAAAAAGTAATACATAGATGAAAGATAATATCATATAATAGTAGAAAGTAGTAGATAGGAAGAGGGAGCATATGCGTTTATTTATTGCGGAAAAGCCTAGTGTAGGGCGAGAATTAAGCCAAGTGTTACCGAACCCACAGAATGCTAAGCGACATGATGGGTATATCGTACAAGGTGACGATGTAATTACTTGGGCCTTTGGTCATATGCTAGAACAAATAGAGCCAGGTGACTATGATGAAAAATATAAATATTGGAGATTTGATTCATTGCCGATTTTGCCAACTATATGGAAGTTAAAAGTAAAAGCATCTAGTGCTAAGCAGTTTAAGGTCATTAGTGGCTTAATCAAAAAAGCAACAACCATCGTGAATGCGGGTGACCCAGACAGAGAAGGACAATTGTTGATCGATGAAATGCTAGATTATTTAGGTAATACCAAGCCAGTAGAGCGTATTTTGCTTAATGCCTTAGATGAAAAATCTATGCGATACGCATTAGAACATATGCAGGATAATAAAAAATACCAACCTCTAAAAGATTCCGCGTTAGCACGATCCCGTGCAGATTGGTTGATGGGGATGAATTTATCTCGTGCTTACACCTTAGAGCAACATCACTTAGGAAATAAAGTGACCTTTCCTATCGGTCGTGTAAAAACTCCAACCTTAGCACTTGTAGTACGGAGAGAGCGGGAGCTACAAAACTTTGTGCCTGTAGAATATTATGTGCTGCAAGTCCAATATGGTCATGAAAAGGGAGACTTTTGGGCTACTTGGAAACCGAAAGATACGCAACAAGGATTAGACCCCGATGGGCATATGTTAGATCAGACTATCCTCAATGACTTGCGTGACCGCTTGATGCAGGCTCCAGAAGGTGCGATTTCTTTGGTGGAAAAGAAAAAGAAAAAAGAAGGACAGCGGTTGCCATTCTCCTTGTCATCATTACAAATTGTAGCGGGTAAATTATATAATTATACGCCACAGGAAGTATTGGATATTGCACAAAAGTTATATGAGAAAAAATATACATCCTATCCTCGATCAGATTGTGAATATTTGCCAGTGAATCAATTTTCAGATGGAAAGGCAATCCTGTCGAACTTAGTTAATATGGGACATAAGGAATTAGCTGCGTGGGCAAAAGATAGTAATCCTACCATTAAAAGCCGTGCTTGGAATGACAGCAAGGTTACAGCCCATCATGCTATTATTCCGACTACCGTGCGCTGTCCGTTGCATACCTTATCAAAAGGAGAGCAAAATATTTACTTCCTCATTGCTCAAGCCTATATTGCGCAATTCTACCCAGAGCATGTGTATGAGCATACCCGCATCGAAGTGACGCACCAAGAAGAGCTATTTACTACAACGGGGCGTGTTGTTATTGATTTGGGATGGAAAGCATTATATAAAAAGGTGAAGTCTACAGAAGAACCGGAAGAGAATCAAGAAGATGAAGAAAAGTCTTTACCAGCTGTGCGTAAAGGAGATACTGTGACAGCGAAGGATAGCAAGGTGGACCAACGGAAAACGAAACCACCAAGCCGTTTTACGTCTGCCACCTTGGTGCAAGCGATGAAGGAAATTCACAAATATGTGAAAGACGAAGAATTAAAGAAGCAATTAAAAGATGTGTCCGGTATAGGTACAGAGGCGACGCGGGCCACGATTATTGAAGATTTAATTCATAACAAGAAGAACCCTTTCTTGAAAGAAGAGGGAAAAAAGAAAACCTTACTTCCTACAGAGTCTGCCTATGCTTTGGTAGACGCATTGCCAGATTCCCTGCTATACCCTGATGCGACGGCGCAGTGGGAAGAGCGGTTGGCAAAGATGAGTGAAGGAAACGAAGCGATTGATGTATTTTTAGAGGATCAAACAAAATTCGTTGTACAGCTCATTGAGGATGTCAAACAAAGAGTAGGAAGCACACCTAAGGTGGCTATGCCTAAAACAGAGATAGCTAGGAATGGAAAAGGAACAAATCGGAATCCTTCCACAGCGCAGCCAACTGGACGGTCTTGCCCTAAATGTAAAATGGGAGAGTTACTCTTACGGAAAGGGAAATTTGGTGAATTTTATGGGTGTTCTGGGTTCCCAACATGCAAATACACAGAAAATGTGTCAGGTGTTAGGGATTCAAGAGTTACTAAAGATGAGCAGCCCTTCGTGGCTAAAGCGGTTATGCCACAGAGACCTAGGGAAGAGATGATGCCACCGATGCCAATAGCAAGCGGCAAAGTCTTGGATGATACACATAAGGAATATACGTGCCCACGATGTAAAAAAGGATACCTTGTACAGTATGAGTCACAACCAGAGCCCGTGTGGAAATGTAGTGAAGGCCAAGCTTGTCGCACAAGTTGTGCCGATGTAGATGGAAAGCCTGCTATCTATGTGAATCGGAAATAAACATACTGGCTCGTCCTAGTAAGATATAAATAAAAGATTTTTTTACCAAAATATAAAAAATAGAGGAAAGTTGATATGTGTTGATCAACTTTCCTCTATTTTATTAGCGGTTAGTTTGCTATAGTGCTCTTTATGTATAGGAAATGATAGAATGCTAACCTTTTGGAAAAATAGGGCACATTAGAAATCTATCGTTTCCCTCTACCACGACCGCTAGTGCCACTGGATTTCGCGCGGCGTACCCTTGTGTTGGGACCTTTGTGGCCACGAGCTTTATGGGCTTTCGCTTTTGTCGCTTGGTAGGTGCTTTTAATTTTAGGTTTTTTGCTAGCTGTTTCCTTCTTAGGTGCTAAGCCAGATCCCTTTGTTTTTACTTGACCATCTTTTGTATATTTCGTTAATGTTGCTTGGATGGATCGTTCGATGCGGCGCACCCAAATTTCTTCGGCTGGCGTAGCGAAAGTTACAGCAACACCAGTAGAACCGGCACGACCTGTACGGCCGATGCGGTGGATGTAGTAATCCATGTCATGAGGCACATCGAAATTGTACACGTGGCTCACTCCTTCGATATCGATACCACGCGCCGCAATATCGGTAGCACCTAAATACGGCTCCCCGGGCCAACATTTGGTGTAGCCACTAAGATTGGTGGATTGCCTTTGGTGAATTCTTTCAACACTTGCGTGCGGCGACCTTGCGTCATATCGCCATGGATTTCACCGAGTTCCACACCTTTACGGGCTAAATCATAAGCCAATTTAATAGCGCCTTCTTTTGTATTACAGAATACGATAGCAAGATAAGGGTTGTCAGAGTCCAGCATCGCCACAAGACGGTTTACTTTGTCTTGCTCTTCCATCATGTATACTTTTTGTTCAATTGTATCGAGAGTAATATTTTCCCCTTGCACAGTAACAGAGGTAGGCTTTTGCATGTATGCTTTTGCCAAGTTTCGTATTTTATCTGGAATCGTAGCAGAGAACATCAATAGTTGTCGTTTTCCATCAGTGCCACTAATAAGCTTTTCAATATCTGGTAAGAATCCCATGTGAAGCATTTGGTCGGCTTCATCCAATACCACACGGCGAATGGAATTTAAATGTAAGGTGCCTCGGTTAACGTGATCTAGTAAACGACCAGGTGTACCGATGATAACATGAGGACGACGGCCTAATTTTTGTAATTGACCTTCAATCGTTCTGCCAC
The DNA here is from genome assembly GCA_900544365.1 of uncultured Veillonella sp. Taxonomy (GTDB): domain Bacteria; phylum Bacillota; class Negativicutes; order Veillonellales; family Veillonellaceae; genus F0422. Next base: position 5,690 of record UQVF01000036.1, read on the forward strand.
CGATGAGAGGTAGTACGTCTACCCCAAGGATGGCACCTAAGTGGCGTGCTTCCTCGGCAATTTGTTGGATAAGCTCACGTGTAGGGGCGATGATGAGGGCTTGTTCTTGTTGTAGGTCCACATGGATACGTTGCAATAGTGGTAATAAGAATGCTAAGGTCTTACCTGTTCCCGTTTGTGCCTTAGCGATGACATCTTGTCCTTTGAAGATGAGAGGAATCGATTTTTCTTGGATCGGTGTTGGTTCTTTCACGCCCACCTTTTGTAATGCTTGTATCAGTTCAGGCACGATGCCTAAGGATTGAAAAGATTTCATAGTATATCTCCGTTTCTAAATGACTTAATAGTACTATTATATCATACTTCTATATAGGTGGGTCCGTGAAAGTTCTTTCACATAGGAATAGAGCAATAGGAAATGGATGGTCTAGTTATAAATAAAGAGGGCCTGACAAGAGGGGTAAGGCACAGAATAAGTGGAATAATTAAGATGTAGACAATAGATAATGAGAAACATGTTGCTCTTATATCATTATTAATTAAGAAGTGATATTGAAAATGATAAAATGATATATCTGATATGACATTTATAAATAGCTGTATCGTGTACATACTACTTGATAAAAGTAGATTTATAATTTCACGAAAAGATAAAAATAAAATGAGATTCCTTATTGATTATCTCTTATAATGTGCTATAATATAAATATTATTCATATAACTATATATGATAGGTTTGGTTGTTATGTTTTATATGTAGGAGGTGTACTATGGTTAAGAAGCTATCCGAGATGAAACCAGGTGAAGTTGGTACTGTTGTGGCAGTCAATGGAGCTGGCAACATCAAGCATCGTTTGGTGGACATGGGTGTTGTACCAGGCACAGCAGTGCGTGTTATGAAGTATGCGCCATTAGCAGACCCAGTGGAAATCAAAGTGAAAAACTTCGAGTTATCACTACGCGTAAGTGAAGCACAAATGATTGATATTGAAGTCCAATAAGGAGAATTGCTAAAATGGCAGACAACACACATACCAAGATTGAGGTTGCTTTAGCGGGTAACCCTAACTGTGGTAAAACAAGTATATTTAATAATATGACGGGGTCCCGTCAACACGTAGGTAACTACGCAGGTGTTACAGTAGAGAAAAAACTTGGGGATGCAAAAATCGATGGTTATGACATTGAAATCATCGACTTACCAGGTACATACTCTTTAACAGCACGTTCTATTGATGAATTGGTAGCACGTAACGTTATCATCAATGAAAATCCAGAATTGATTGCCAATGTAGTGGATGCGTCTAATTTAGAACGTAACCTATACTTAACTGCGCAATTAATTGAACTAGAACAACCGATGCTACTTGTATTGAACATGGTAGACGTAGCAAAAGAAATGGGTTTACAGTTTAACATTAAAAAATTAGAAGAATTAACAGGTTCCACAGTAGTAGAAACTATTGGACGTACTAATAAAGGTACAGAAGGTGCACTACGTGGTATTGTAAAAGTATCTAAAGAGCGTAAAATCCCTAATGTGCGTGTTAACTATGGCGACGTATTAGAGCCAGCTATCGCAGAATTAGAATCAGAAGTAGCGAAACTTGACACTGGTCGTTATCCACATCGTTGGGTAGCTATCAAATTGTTAGAACAAGATACAGATATCTTAGAAAAAGTACAAGAATTAGACAAATCTGGTGCTGTGTTGAGCAAAGCAGAAGCATTGCGTACAGAATTGAATAAATCTGTAGACATGGATATCGTGTTCCAAGAATACCGTCACCGTTTTGCAGTAGACGTATTCAACGGCGTACTAGAAGTAGTACCTGAGCATAAAGATACCAAATCCGACAACATCGATAAAATCTTAACGAATCGTTGGTTAGGGATTCCTATCTTCTTATGCATCATGTGGGTAATGTTCTATTTAGTTATCAACGTTGCAGAGTATCCAAAAGGATGGTTGGAAGATGCGTTCAAATTGTTGACAGACTTTATCGGGGCTAACTTAGAAGATGGTTTGTTAAAATCTATGATTAATGATGGTATCATCGGTGGTGTAGGAGCTGTTATTAGCTTTATTCCTCACATCGTTCTATTATTCGTATGTATTTCTTTCTTAGAAGATACTGGATATATGGCGCGTGCAGCGTTCGTTATCGACCGCGTAATGCGTGGCGTAGGATTACATGGTAAATCGTTCATCCCTATGCTATTAGGTTTTGGTTGTAATGTACCATCTATCATGGGTGCTCGTATTCTAGATAACCCTCGTGACCGTATGATTACGATTCTCGTATCTCCGTTTATGAGTTGTAGTGCTCGCTTACCAGTATATACATTATTAGCATCAGCCTTATTCCCAGTGGATGTGGCACCAACAATCTTACTTGGTATCTATGTATTAGGTATTTTAGTAGCTGTTGTGACTGCAAAAGTACTTCGTACGTATGTATTTAAAGGTGAAGCAGAGCCATTTGTAATGGAAATGCCTCCATATCACATGCCAACACTTCGTTCTGTAGGTATCCATATGTGGGAACGTTCCGTAATGTACCTTAAAAAAGCAGGTACATTTATCTTGGCGGCATCTGTACTTATTTGGTTCTTGACATCCTTCCCACAAGATGTAGAATACTCTCAAGACTTTGATGCTGCAAAAGCGGAAGTAACAGCTATGCACGAGCAAAAAGCTGATACCATCCTTGAAGAAGCAAAATTAGCAAATGATGAAGATAAAGATAAAGTCACTGCTATTTACGATCAAATGCTTGCTTTAGATGAAGAGCATAAAGATGATCCAAAAGAAGAGGAAGAAGCTGCTGCAGAAGAACCAGCTCAAGATGGAGCAGAAGCAACTGAAGAAACAGTAGAAGAGCCTGCTTACTTTGCAGAGCTAAAATCTGAAGAGTTGTATCCAGTGGCTTGGACTCTATATGTAAACCATAAAGCAGAAGAAGATGAAATCAAAGAATTGGATCTTCAACAAGGTAAAGAAAAAATTGAACAATCCTATGCAGCGCAAATTGGTCATTTCATTGAACCAGTAACAGAACCGCTTGGATTTAACTGGCGTGTTAATATCGCAGTAGTTGCGGCAGTAGCAGCAAAAGAAGTAATGATTAGTACATTAGGTACAATCTATGCGATCGAAGCTAGTGAAGATGATTCCACAACATTGGAAGAGTTCTTGGCAAATGATCCGGACTTCACACCATCTATTGGTTTAGGTTTGATGGTATTCGCCTTATTATACTTACCATGTTTAGCAACTATGGCTGTATTAAAACGTGAAACTGACTCCTGGACATGGTTTGTTGCAGTGTTTGCGTATACTAGTACTCTAGCTTGGGTTGGTGCATTCTTAGCAGTTCATATTGGACGCGCCTTTGGGTTAGAATAATCAATAATGATATTAAACCACTTAATAAGTTGAGAATGAGAAAAATTTTATTTCAAAATAAGGCTTAATTATGCGGTTTATTACATTTGCAAAATATTTTTCAAAAAGTACTTGAAAATGAGAAGGAGATGGTGTATACTATGGATAGTGTTATTGTATACGCAATTGGTTTACTAGCTGTTCTCTATGTTGCATACCGAGTATATAAAAGCGCAACAAGCTCAGGTGGTGGTTGTGGCGGCGGATGCGGTGGTGGATGTGGTTCCTCCTCTGAATCTGAAGCGGGATGTGGCTGTGGTGGTCATGCAGATCAGGTAGAAAAGTAACTAATTCTATACCATAAGTTTGGTAAGAGGGACTCCGATAACACGGGCCCCTCTTATCTTTATGATTTTTAATTGTAATATATTTTCATGTATTAATGTGACGGAGTTCACAGAAAGGAACTAACAATGTTCAACGTAAAAAAAGAAACTTTAAGAGATGCTAATGTATTCGCAGCTGGTTTAGCTTTAGGCACAGTAGGTTTGAAAGTGTTAACTTCTAAAGATGCTCGCAAAGTATATGCTAATGTAGTAGCAGCAGGTCTTCGTGCAAAAGATAGCATCTTAAGAACTACTGAAAAATTACAAGCTTCTACAGACAGCATCTTGGCTGAAGCACAAGAAATCAACGATACTCGTGACGAAGAAGTATTAACAGAAGGAAAATAATTCATGATGCAATTTAAAATGTTGCAACGCTTGTCCCGTCGTCTTCATGTACGCATTGAGGGACGTAAGTTTAATGACGCACAGGCTCAATATATCGAAGATACATTGATGGCCTGTGAAGCCATTAACAAAGCGAACTTCTATACGCGTTCTGGAGATATCATCATCCAACATAGTGGTGATGAAAGTGCGGTGAAAACTGCTTTATTCGGATTACAAGATTTGGATTTAGCCAATGCACCAGCATTGCATGAACTTTCACCACGCCTTGTCAACAAGCGTTACAAAGAAGAAATGATCGATAAAACATTGCTTTATATCGGTAAAAAAATTGTGTTACCAGCGCCTATCGCAGCAGCGTGGTCCTGGTTTGACGGTATCAAGTTCATCGGTACAGCGATCAAAACATTGTGGCAACGCAAATTGACCGTAGAAGTATTAGATGGCGTAGCTATCGGTGCAGCATTGTTACAAAAAGATTACTCCACAGCGGGTGCTGTGATGTACTTATTAGGCATCGGCGAAATCTTGGAAGAATGGACATTACGTAAATCCGTACTTAACCTTGCGGAAAGTATGTCTTTGAACGTAGACAAAGTTTGGGTTCTTGTAGATGGCGTAGAAGTAAGTAAACCAATCGGTGAAGTACAAGTTGGCGATATCGTAGTGGTTCGCCAAGGCGAAGTCGTGCCATTGGATGGTCAAGTTGTGGACGGTGTTGTTCTTGTGAATGAAAGCTCCATGACTGGGGAGCCTGAACCAGTTCGTCGTGATGCAGGCACATCTGTGTATGCAGGTACAGTTGTAGAAGAAGGTCAATGTTCCTTCGAAGTACGTACCACTTGCAAACACACTCGTTTCGAACAAATCGTAAACTTGATTGAAGAATCTGAACAAATGAAATCTGGTATGGAACAAAAAGCATACCGCATGGCAGATAAATTAGTACCAGTGAGTTTCTTAGGTGCATTCGCTACCTTTGCCTTAACTCGCAACTTGATGAAAGCTTTATCTTTCGTTATGGTAGACTTCTCCTGTGCATTGAAATTGTCCATTCCATTGGCGGTATTATCCGCTATGCAAGAAGCGTCCAACCGAGGTATCACTGTAAAAGGCGGTAAATTCTTGGAGCGCATTGCAGAAGCAGATATGATCGTATTCGACAAAACAGGTACTTTAACAAAAGCAGAACCTGTATTCCAAGAAATCATTCCTTTCAACGGTAATGATGCTGATGAAATGTTGACATTAGCGGCTTGCTTGGAAGAGCATTTCCCTCATTCCATGGCAAAAGCAGTAGTGACAGCAGCACGCGATCATCATTTACCACATAAAGAAATGCACTCTAAAGTAGAATATGTTGTAGCACACGGTATTGCATCCAAAGTGGGTAACCGCAAAGTGCGTATCGGTAGTTATCACTTCATATTTGAAGATGAGAAAACAACGATTCCAGCAGGAGAAGAAGCTAAATTTGAAAATCTTCCAGAAGGTTGTTCCTATCTATACTTAGCGATTTCTAACGTCCTATCTGCAGTTATTTGTATTAAAGACCCAGTGCGTGAAGAAGCGAAAACTGTTATCCGCGAACTTCATGAGTTAGGTGTGAAGAAAATCGTTATGATGACTGGCGATAGCCGTAAAAATGCAGAACGCGTTGCAGCGGAAATTGGTATTGACGAAGTTCATGCAGAAGTTATGCCAACTGACAAAGCTGATTACGTACGTAAAGCAAAAGAAGAAGGCTACACAGTGATGATGGTAGGGGACGGTATCAACGACTCCTTGGCATTATCTGAAGCACATGTAGGTATTGGTATGAATGAAGGTGCACCAATTGCACAAAAAATTGCCAATGTCACAGTGTCCAGTGATAACTTAACCGCCATCGTTGACTTACGTCGTATTTCCATGAAATTAATGGATCGTATTAAAATTAACTATAACTCCATCGTAGGCGTGAATGGTGGCCTTGTAGGATTGGGCGTGTTGGGAGTAATGCCTCCTAGCTCCACTGCATGGATTCACAACTTATTCACACTAGGTGTGGGTATGTATAGCATGACTCCATTATTGGAAAAACCTAAAACAACAAACGATGACTGCATCGAAGTAGAAGCAGTTGTAGCGTAACACACAAAAAGCATCCGTAAGGATGCTTTTTTGTTTGTAAAATTGAAACTGTATATGTATTTATAAGATGGCCGATGTTTGCTATACTATAGGGAGAGATAATTTTGGTATAGAAAGGAAATTGTATGTCAACAATTCAAGACGTAGTGCAACGCACGATATATATGAGTATATTTTTTATATTGATTCCCCTAGGGGCGTATACGATTCATACGGGGATGAGCGCCATGGTGGCGGGGGGCAGCTATGGGATGTTATCCCTATTCATTCCTATTTTCTACTTACGTTCTAATGAAAGTGGATTTGGTCCAAAGGCTCGCAGAATACCGATTTGTGTGTACGTACTAGCTTGGGCTCTTGTACAAGGAGGTACCTTCTTGGTCTTCAACAATCTAGATTTATCTTGGTTGTGGAATCTATCTACTATGGGTCGTGATGTGGTATTTGCTATCATCATGTATTGCCAAGTGACCTTATCTTTAGTATTGGCGTTAACAGGTGGAAAGAATACAGAGGTGTAATATGAGAAGTTATATAAAATTTTATAGCTGGTCCATGCTCTGGATTATTCCGCTCAGCTTGGTCTTTAGCTTAGGGCAGTTTGACACGTCTAGCATCATCATGTTCGTCATTGCTTCCTTGGGGATTCCTTTGGGACTGAAAGCAGTGCCAAGACTGGCGGGGCAATTTGACTTTCACTTAGGAAAAGGACATTATACATACGCTTGGCTTTGGTGGAATCTATTCTTTTTCTTTGGAAATGGTGTGTTGCCGTTTACATTGCCTAAAGAACCTATCTATGTTATGCTGGTTTGGGTGTTGACCATGTTAGTTGTGGTGGCTCTTATGATTGGTACGTCGAAACTATTAGATTGCTGGATGGCGCGCAAAGTACGTCATTACTTTATCGATACAGTGCTAAACATCTCTACCTATGCGTTGCCGTTGCCAATGCTATTTTTAGGAGATGTGATGTATCTGAACTTAAATGATCCTATCATCCAAGCCTCTTTAGATGCACAGGGTTTTGCAGGGTTAATCGCTAGTCTATACATCGGGGTCGTGCTTATGATACTTACTACTATCGGCAGTATGGTCCTATACTTATACCCACGTCGCACAGCATTATGGCCTCGTGTGACGGCAATCGTTGTGATGGCAGTATGGTGGGTGGCAACCAATGCACATATCCTATTCGGTGGATATATCCCAGATATTGTGAAAGTCTGGGCAGGAAAAGCATTGCCAGCTTTCACAGGTAGCCCGTTGGTGTATATTACACCATCCATCTTTGAAATTTGTGCTATTGCACTAAGCGTGGCTATTGGACTAGGGATTGAAAAATTGTGGTTGTCTAAAACAGATACAACGATTTAGTGTGAGGCTGTAAAAATTCTACTACAATAGAGGGGAAAATAATACGAGTGTAGAACCTTCGTTAATTAAGGAGATGATGAGCTTGAAACTTTCATATAATTATGTAAATGATATGCTAGTTAGAATGGCTCATCATAGTACTGCTATTGAAGGGAATACACTGACAGAATATGAAGCGAAGTGTATTTTATTAGATGGCATGATCCCTAGAGCGATGCATGAACGTGAATTTTATGAAGTTAAAAATTACAAGAAATATATGGGATTCTTAACAGATACGTATCCTAATGAAATTACTGTTCAAATCATAAAAGACACGCATAGCTATTTATTACAAGATATTAGAGAGGATAAAGGGGCATTTAAGACGGTTCGTAACATCATCATAGGAACTGATTTTATGCCTACAGAACCTTATTTAGTACCAGCAGAATTAAAAAACTGGTGTCATACCTTAGAATATAGACTAAACATCTCTAATACTGTGGAAGAAAAAATAGAAGTTATCATGGAGCAGCATTTGCGACTTGAAGGGATACATCCATTTTCTGATGGCAATGGAAGGACGGGAAGAGCGTTAATCGTTCATTCTTGCCTACAACAAGGGATTGCTCCTATTATTATCCGTAAAAGTGATAGACAGCTATACATGAATCTATTATCCGAGTTAGACATAAAAGGACTAACAGAAATGGGAATACGGTTGTCAAACGAAGAATAATCTTGCACAGCTTATACCATTTGAACACAGAAGGCACCATGGCCATTGTATTGCCACATGGGGTGCTATTTCGTGGCGCAGCGGAAGGTAAAATCCGTGAGACCATCATCGAGAAAAACTATTTGGATGCAGTCATTGGATTGCCAGCAAACTTGTTCTATGGCACGAGCATTCCCACCACGATTTTAGTGTTCAAAAAGAATCGTACGAACCGTGATGTGTTATTTATCGATGCGAGCAACGAGTTTGAAAAAGGGAAAAACCAAAATAACTTGAGCGAAGAGAATATTGCTAAGATTATCGACACTTACCGCAATCGTGTGGATGTGGAGAAATATGCCCATGTGGCGAGCTTAGAGGAAATCAAGGAGAATGATTATAACTTAAACATTCCTCGTTACGTGGACACCTTTGAAGAAGAGGAAGAGCTAGACCTTGAGGAAATCAATCGCATGATTGAACAAGATAATCGGGACATTGCGGCTTTGGAAAAAGAAACTGCAGAACAGTTGGCATTGTTGGGGGTGAAACTGTAGAGAGTTTTTGACATAGGTAGATAATAGAGAAACGATACGACTAGTGGGGGCTGGTCGTATCGTTTTTGCTTGGAACTATTTACCGTTAGGAGCATGTAGTACTGTTAGGAAATTTTCTAGGAAAAATAAAAAGGATATGGAATACTTCTAGTAGATAGTATTGCACTATCTCTAGTTTTAGCAGGTATGATATAATTTAAAAAAGGAAGGTATTCCATGTACATTAAGTCATTTGATGAACTGACGTTCCAAGACAATTTTATCTTTCAGAAGGTGATGTTGAAGAAACACATTTGCAAGGCTGTATTAGAACGGTTGTTAGACATTTCGATTAAGGACATTGTATATATCCATGAAGAGAAAAATCTTGATGTACGGTGGGATACTAAAAGTGTACGTCTTGATGTGTTTGTGAACGATGACAAAGGAACAGTATTCAACATCGAAATGCAAACTAGCAAGGATATGGAAGAACTTGTAAAAAGGACACGGTTTTATCAAAGTATTTTAGATATGTATCATATTCAAAAAGGTCAAAAGTATACGACATTAAATGATTCTTATGTAATTTTTATTTGTACATTCCCCGTGTTTACGGGCAATCGTCATAAGTATACGTTTAAAAACGTTTGTATCGAAGACTATGAGATTGATTTGAATGATGGTGCAACCAAGCTGTTTTTGAGTACAAAGGGAACACAACATGATGTGTCAAAACCGTTGCAAGCGTTTTTGGATTATATTGATGGACAGGAAGCAACGGATGAGTTGCTAAGAGATATTGACGATGCTGTACATGAGGTCAAGCATTGTGAAGCGTGGAAGGAGGAATACTCGATGTTATCCATGGATCATTATAAATATTGGAAAGAAGGTATGGCCGAGGGCATTGCTGAAGGTCTTGCTCAAGGCAAAGCTGAAGGACTTGCTCAAGGTGAAGCTAAGGGGAAGGCTGAAGTTGTGATTCAGATGTTGCAAGAAAAGCTGTCGCTAGAAATGATTGCTCGCCTTACGAAATTAACAGTGGAGCAAATAAAAGAAATTGGACAGGCTAATGCGTTGCTATAAGTAGTAAGAATTAAATTCTTTTATTTGCATAGTTATAAATCTTATGTTTAAGAAGAATAAAGCGATACAATAGGGAGCGCCTACTTGTATCGTTTTTGATTTTATAATATATATGCTTGAATGTTTATAATACTCACAAAAAGTAGCACTGACAGTGAAGGTTGACTGTTAGTGTTATTTTGTAGGAGAAATGAAAAGGATATGGAATACCTTTACTAGATAGTATTGTGCTATCTCTAGTTTTAGTAGGTATGGTATAATTAAAGAAAGGCATTCCATGTACATTAAGTCATTTGATGAACTGACGTTTCAAGACAATTTTATCTTTCAGAAGGTGATGTTAAAGAAACCCATTTGTAAATCGGTATTAGAACGGTTGTTAGACATTTCGATTAAAGACATTGTATATATTCATGAAGAGAAAAATCTCGATGTACGGTGGGATACCAAAAGTGTACGTCTTGATGTGTTCGTCAATGATGATAAAGGAACGGTATTCAATATTGAAATGCAAACTAGCAAGGACATGGAAGAACTTGTAAAACGTACACGGTTTTATCAAAGCATTTTAGATATGTATCACATTCAAAAAGGGCAGAAGTATACGACGTTAAATGATTCCTATGTCATTTTTATTTGTACATTCTCAGTATTTACTGGAGATCGTCATAAGTATACGTTCAAAAACGTTTGTATTGAAGACTATGACATAGCCTTGAATGATGGTGCAACCAAGCTGTTTTTGAGTACAAAAGGAACACAACATGATGTGTCAAAACCGTTGCAAGCGTTTTTGGATTATATTGATGGACAGGAAGCAACGGATGAGTTGCTAAGAGATATTGACGATGCTGTACATGAGGTCAAGCATTGTGAAGCGTGGAAGGAGGAATACTCGATGTTATCTATGGATCATTATAAATATTGGAAAGAAGGCATGGCTGAGGGTATTGCAGAAGGTCTTGCTCAAGGTGAAGCTAAAGGTAAGGCTGAAGGCAAAGCTGAAGTTGTCATTCAGATGTTGCGTAAGCAACTATCTTTAGAAATGATTGCAGAGGTTACTAATTTTACAGTAGAAGAAGTAATGAGTATTGCCAAAGAAAATGCCTTGACGTAATTTTTCTATACCTATTTATAAAATAAACATTGTAAAAAGAAAGCTGATGATAGTGTATCGGCTTTCTTTTTTTGTTGTGTACATGCCAATACTTGGGAACAGCGTAAGTTGGGGGAGATTACAGAGATAATAACTAAAGGAACAACACCTATTGATAAATCCGGACAAGGTGAAATATCTTTTATTAAAGTGGAAAATATTGACCCGTTTAATTGTGAAATAAACTCGTGTACAAAGATAACAAAAAAAGAGCATGAGGGATATTTGCGTAGATCACAGCTAAAATCAGATGATATTTTATTTTCAATTGCAGGAACATTAGGCCGTATAGGAGTGGTAACTGAAGATATTTTGCCTGCAAATACTAATCAAGCGCTTGCAATTATAAGGTTGTCGAATGGGGATGTAAAATATATAACAAAAGTCCTTGGTAGTAAGGTTGTAGAAGAATATATTAGAAAAAATCCTACAGTTGGAGCACAGCCTAATTTATCATTAGAGCAAGTTAGTAATTTAATTATTCCATACCCATCTGATGAAGAACAAATAAAATTAGGAGTTTTTTTTAAAGCTTTCGACAACCTCATCACCCTTCATCAGCGTAAGTATTTCCTAATTTTTCACGATACAAGATAGATATCACTATACTTTTTTTGAAATATACGAGTAAGATATGTATAAGAGCCATTTCTATGTCGTCATGTAAATGAAGAGGTATAAATATGGTAAAGGTTGAGGAAGGAACGGAATTATTTTGCAAGTATTATGAGCAGTGGATTCGGATGTATAAGGAAGGTGCTATTCGAGAGGTAACGATGAAGAAGTACGAGATTACTTTGGTATGGTTGCAAAGGTTAGTGCCTGACTTGCGACTTTCAGAGTTAAATCGAATTAGCTACCAACAATTATTAAACGACTATGCAGTGTATCACGAACGACAAACAACGATGGACTTTCACCATCAATTGAAAGCAGCTGTATTGGATGCAGTAGATGAAGGATTTATTGATCGAGATCCGACACGAAAAGCAATCATTAAAGGAAAGGCGCCACGGGAGAAGAAGATTAAGTATTTAAATCAATTTGAGTTGCATACGTTGCTAGTGCATTTACACCTTACACCAGAAATTAATTGGGACTGGTTTATTTTTATTATTGCCAAGACAGGTATGCGTTTTTCAGAGGCCTTAGCATTGACGCCAAAAGACTTTGATTTTCCGCACCAATCGCTCATTGTGAATAAAACTTGGGATTATAAAGGAAATGGTGGATTTTTGCCTACGAAGCACAAGTCTTCCGTGCGAAAGATTCAATTGGATTGGCAAACGATTATTAAATTTTCTGAGTTAATCAGAGATTTGCCGGAGGATGAACCAATTTTTGTGAAAGGTCCTATGTATAACTCAACGGTAAATGATAGGTTAGAGAGATATTGCAAAGACCTAGGGGTTCCTGTTATTTCTATTCATGGATTACGCCATACCCATGCGTCTCTACTGCTCTTTGCAGGTGTATCTATTGCTAGTGTTGCTAGACGGTTAGGGCATGCCAGTATGACTACAACGCAGAAAACATATATCCATATCATTCAAGAATTGGAAAATAGGGACATTGATTTGGTTATGCGATCGATGGCAGGACTGGCATAAATTATTTCCATAGAATGGCTCTTTTTGTACAATAAAGGGCTGTCACTCATATGTAGTAGATCCTACACATACAGTGACAGCCCCTATAGTATTAAATACTACAATATATGATTTAGTACCAACGTGTTAATGGTAGTTCATTGTTAATGCATTTTGTCATCAGAATTTGATGCAAATCCATGTTACCAATATAGAAACCAGCGGCACAACCACATAAGTATAAATCCCACATGCGTACAAATTCAGTACCCCGTACTTTTTCTACTTGGTCACGAACACCTTGGAAATTATTGTACCAATGCATCAATGTTTTATAGTAATGAAAGCGTAAATTTTCTACATCTACAACATTCATATCATATTCATAGGCAAGACCAATGATTTCTCTTAGGGAAGGCAAGGATCCACCTGGAAAGATATACTTACGAATCCATGCACTGGTTTCTTTTTCTGATGGATCACTGATGTAATGAAGTAAAAATAATCCGCCTTCTTTTAGCATGGAAGAAGCATCCTCCATGTATATAGGTAAATTAGGGCGACCTACATGTTCTAACATACCTACACTTACCATACGATCGAACTGACGACCAGAGGCAGCTACATCGCGATAATCTATTAGATCAATTTTCACTTGACTTTCAAGACCAAATTGTTTAATTCGTTCTTGGCCTTTTTTCCATTGCTCTTCTGATAATGTACAGCCATACCCTTTGACTCCATATTTTAGAGCAGCTTCAATGAGTAGGAAGCCCCAACCGCAACCAATATCAAGGAGTGTCATGCCTTCTTGTAAGTGTAATTTATCGAGAATATGATGTACTTTTTGATATTGTGCATCTTTAAGGCTGTCATCTTCTTCTTTGAAATAGGCGCAAGAATAACTCATAGTTTCGTCAAGCCATAAACTATAGAAATCATTACCTAAATCATAATGGGATGAAACTTGTTGTTTTTGGTCTTTTTTCCTAAGGCCCATATTAAAGAGGGAACTGAGTGCTTTTTTGTTAATGGAGTCTTTGTTAACATGCCCTAATACGACGCAAAGAGCTTTGAATAAATCCCCTTCAATTTCTATATCTTTACGCATGTAGGCTTCACCCAGAGCCAATTCTGCAGATACTAATATATCTTTTTTAGGGATATCTTTATTGACAATAATTGTAAACTCCGGCTCTCCTTCACCGATGGTATATTCTTTATCGCCAACTTTTACAACAAAGCAATGATCATTGAATCGTTCCAAATAGTGTACTAAAAAAGTATCAAAAAGTTTAGAAAACATAAGTAAGTCCTTTCTTGCCTTTATACATAATATACAGTATATGCATCATTTAAATATGTATTTAAGTCGTTTATCTAATCACACATGACACAGTTTATTATGCTGTATAGCAAATATATATAAGTGTAGAAGAAATAATCCTCAATGTATAATGGTTTATTACATATCATATATATTTGGTATGAATAGATAAACCTAATGAAGATATTATAT
>UQVF01000037.1 GCA_900544365.1 uncultured Veillonella sp.
GGCGCTGTAAAAGTAGCTGCTGGTAAAAATGTGAAGGTTACAGACGCTACAACAGACCATGTGACAACATACACAGTGGATGCTATCGATACAAAAGTTGTTGCTGGAGAAGGCTTAGAAGCTACAGGTGGCGATACAGTAGATGCATCGACTAATACACGTAACTACACAGTAGGATTGTCTGCGGATACAAAAGCTAAATTAGCGAAAGTAGATAACTTAGCGAATACAGTAGGAACGATTGGCGCTGACGGTCGTGATGGCCAAGCAGGTACTGGTAAAGAAGCTACTGATGCAACTGCAGTGGCAGGTGACAAAGGCTTGACTGGTAAAGATGGCTTAAATGGTAAAGACTTAACATCTAAAGTGAATGCATTACGTAACGGCGAAGCTGGAACAGTGGTGTACACAGATGACAAAGGCAACCGTTTAGCAAAAGCTAATGATGGCAAATGGTACAATGCAAAAGCTGTGGATGAGAAAGGTGCATTGAAAGATGTAGCACAACTTCCAGAGGGTGTGACATTAACTCCAGTAGATGCTCCACAAGCTCGTTTAGTAAACCCAGATGGTACAACGACAACAGCGACTGCATTCAACAATGTGGCATCATCCATTGAGAAGGTAAAAGCTACCGATGCGCAAGGTGCAGAGATTGCAAAACCTACCTTCTTAGATCGCTTGAAAACAGCGGCAACTACTGAATCTTCTAAACTTGGCGTAGTGAATGTGAAAGACTTGTACGACGCATCGAAAGATATTGTCGATCAAGGACTAGACTTCTATGGCAATGATGAAGTAGAAGCAACTGGTAAAGTACATCGTAACTTAGGTACAGCTGTGAAAATCCAAGGTGCAGGTACTTTCAAACGTGATGCAGATAAAACCAATAACATCAATGTGAAACGTAACACGGCACAAGATGGATTTGATGTGGAATTGGCTGAAAACTTAACTGGTATGAAAGAAATCGCTGGTACTGGCAAAAATGACCTAGTGATTAAAAATGGTGATAATGCAGTAATCACGGTAAAACCTGGTACAGCTGGTGCTAAAGGAGATGTAGACTTCGGTGGCTCTAAAGTGACTAATATTGCGGCTCCAACAGGTGATAGTGATGCTGTTAATAAATCTTATGTAGATGCCGCATTGAAAGGCGTAAAAGTAAAATCTGATTTACGATATGCAGCAGATACAAATGTAGGTGCTGCAGAAGGTGCAGATCACTTAACATTAGGACTTGAAACAGGTACGTTGAAAGTGGCTGGTACAGCTGGTGAGATTACTACAAAAGCTGAAAACGGTACGATTACGATTGGATTAGATGCCAAAGCTCGTGAACAATTAGCAAATGCTGCTAAAGTGGGTAACACAGCATCCGATGGACGTGATGGTAAATCTGGCGTAGGTCAAGATGGCACGGCTGCAGCTGGTACAGCTGGTGCAGCAGGTCCAACTGGTAAAGATGGCTTGAATGGCAAAGACCTTGTAACAAAAGTGAATGCATTACGTAACGGCGAATCTGGTACAGTGGTTTACACAGATAACAAAGGCAACCGTTTAGTAAAAGCAAATGACGGCAAGTATTATAAAGCGGATGATGTAAAAGATGATGGCAACAAAAAAGATGGTGCTCAAGTAGTAACAACTCCAGAAGCTCGTTTAGTCGGTCCAGATGGTTCTACAACGGGAGCTCCAACTAAGTTATCTAATATCGCAGCTGGTAACATCGAAAAAGGTTCTACAGATGCTGTTACTGGTGATCAGTTGCACAGTACGAATGAACGTGTAGGCGCTGTAGAAAAAGCTATTGCGGGCAAAGCAGATGCAACAGATTTAGCTGCGAAAGCTGATAAACAAGTTGTAGATGACTTAGCAAAACGTGTTGAAAAAGGCCGTGTATTCACCGCAGATACAAAAGATGGAAAAGACCCATTAAAAGCTGAAGTTGGTTTAGGCGATACATTGGCTATCGAAGGTGGTGCGGATCCTGCTAAATTGACAGATAACAACATTGGAGTTGTGTTAACGCCAGCGAAAGATGGTAAACCAGCTACGATGACTGTGAAATTGGCGAAAGATGTTAAGATGGCAGACGGTACGACTTCTTATGAAGAATACTTGAGAGAGTATGAACGTAATGAAAAAGGCGAGCTAAAACTTGACAAAGATAATCATCCAATTCCAGCTAAAAATGCTGATGGCACACCTAAGTATCAATTGGATAAGAATGGTAAACCTATTTCTTATTCTGATACAACTATTGGAGGCAAAGGTACATTCTATGGAACTAGTCATGTAAATGGCGATGCACATGTTACTGAAGACAGCAATGGAGACCCAGTATATGCACGTACTGCTATGACTACTGGTAATGGCACTGTATATACATCTCATGTAGACGATAAAGGTCGTTTAGTATATAACTATAAACATGATCTCCAAAATACAGTGACTACTGTTGTTAATCCAGAAGGTGTTACAATTATTCCTGGTGAATATAAAGAGAAAGCGCCTGTATCTCTTACAGAAAACGGCTTAAACAACGGTGGCAATACAATCCGTAATGTAGCCCCTGGTGTATACGAATCTGATGCAGCTACTGTAGGTCAATTGAATGCAGCCACAAACACAATGACTCGTCAAACGAACGAAGTAGGTGCTCATGCAGCCGCATTAGCAGCGATGAACCCATTAAGCTATGATCCACTTAAAAAATCTCAAGTAATGGCTGGTGTTGGTAAATACAAAAACAGCAAAGCCCTTGCATTAGGGGTGGCTCATTATGCTAACGAAGATACGATGTTCAACGTAGGTATCAGCGTTGGCGGTGGCGAAAACATGATGAATGCAGGTGTGACATACCGATTCGGTGGAGAAGACAGCATGATTCCTGAACGCTACAAAGGTGGCCCAATTTCTTCCGTCTACATTTTACAAGATGAAGTATCTGCCCTTAAGGCTGAAAATGCACAAGTGAAAGCAGATAACGAGCAAGTAAAAGCAGACAATGCACGCATGAAAGAAAACTATGAAAAAGTAATGCAAGATAATGAAGAAATGAAAGCACAAATTAAAATGCTTATGGCTCACATGGGCATTAAATAATAGAAGCGATTCTATTCCCCACAAAGAAAGGTCATAGACTTTCATAAGAAAACCCTCCTGAGGTACATACCTTGGGAGAGTTTTTCTAATTTGTGCTTTTAGTGTTATCTGACACGTGATATAATGAGAATATAAAAAGAGAGCCAATAACGTGGTGGTAGCGTTAGGCTCATCTGGGATATAGAATGGCCTAACGTGTATAAGTAGTAGGAATACTTATCATAGCGTTAGGCTTTTCACATATTTAAGGATTATTTCTTCAAATATGTGAGTAATGCTAATACGAACATAGCGAATAAAATTATGATAGAAATTGCTTCGAATACGGTCATATTACTCACCTCCCTTACTAAGTAAGAAAGATGAACCTAACTCACGTTAGAGGCTCTCATGGCTATAGTATATCATAAGAATATTCGTAATGTGAAAAATAAAGTAATTATTAATATAAGGGCAATCTGTTTTCTAATCTTTTGTAGGTTGATTGAGCGTGACAAATTGCCTTTTTATATATGTGGAAGAGAAAATATGTTATAATAAAAGTAATCAATAAAATTATCAATTAGGAGTTAATATGAAAGTTACCTATTTAGAGCATAGCGGTTTTGTCATTGAAGCTGGCAAACGGGCTTATGTATTTGATTACTGGAAAGATCCAGCTGGTGTGGTAGATACATTAGTGGAACAAGACTACGAGTTACATTTCTTTGTATCCCATATCCATCATGATCATTATGTGAAATCAATTTTCAAATATTTACCATATATACACAGTGTTTGGTATCATGAAGATGTACCAGCTTTGAGAGATGCTTATCAACAAGTGCAGGAGATAGTAGATATTAAGCAAGATGGTGAGAAAGCTAACTTACTATTAGAACGAATCAATAAGGATTATCCTAGTGCGGGCCAGACTATAGCAAGGGAAACTTTGACAGAAGAGATAATACAACAAGTATTTTCTTTGCGTTCTATGGCAGTAGGTGAAACTTTAGAGGGTGAAGGGCTGACTGTCACCATGTTTGGCTCCACGGATGCAGGCGGTTCGTTCTTGGTGGATACAGGGACACATCGAATCTTTCACGCAGGAGATTTAAACTGGTGGCATTGGTCTGGAGATACGCCGGAAAATATTGCAGAGGCGAAAGCGTTAAAAGAGAAAGAGTTCGCTCCTCTCACAGGTTTATCCGTAGATATCATGATGTTCCCGGTGGATGCTCGTCTAGAAGTAGCCCGTGAATGGGGAGCCTTAGAAGTGTTAGATATGATGAATACGAAACTATTTATTCCTATGCATGCCAATGGTCCTATTTGGGTGCCATCGGAAACATTCCGGCACACATACTCAAACCAACGGTGTTGGATTCCTACACAGCCAGGGGATGCGGTGGTAGAGGAAGTGAAGTAAATGACACCATGGTTACAACGACATGGAGCGACTTCCTTATTAGTCTTGATGGCAGTCATATTCTTAGTGACCTATCCCTTTCATAGAGATCCTTTCTGGGGGCTTATCACGCATATTTCAGGAGCTGCCATGATTGGTGGCTTAGCCGACTGGTATGCGGTGACGGCGCTGTTTACGAAACCCTTAGGGATTCCTTTCAAAACGGCGCTCATCCCTAGGAATAAGGCGCGGTTCGTGGAAATGGCACGGCATATGATGGTGGACGAACTCCTTCGGGTGTCCCACATGTACGAGGTGCTGAAACAGGAACGTGTACCGCAGCGGATTGTGTCGTTTATGAATAGTGCTACGGGTCGGGGATATGTTCATGTGTGTTTTGAGGAATTGAAAGACCATGTATTGCCTCATGTGAAAGAAAATTTATTGCAAGAGCAACTGCTAGGTCACATCAAGAACGGTGTGGAGTCTTGGCGAGTGACGCCTTTTGTGGTTAGCTTGTGTCGCCAACTCTTAGAACCAGAACGAGCAGAGGTGTTATGGATGCACATCAATCGTATGCTCCAACGATTACTTGCTGCGGAGGGAATTCGCCCTTATTTGTTAGGATTGGTGTCCTCTGTGATGAACCGCTACGCAGACCATTCTTTTTTACGAGAATTGGCGCTAGCATTGGGCGGGGAGTCACTTTCACCGGAGTACATTACGCACATGATACAAGTGAAAGGCTGTGCCTATTTGATGAGTCAAGAGTCCTTGCAGTCGCCTTTGGGGGCTGCGGTGTACACGAAGGCTTGGTGGGCAGTGGATGAATTAGCACAAAATGGGCAGTGGCAACAAAAACTAGAAGATAAAAAGAATGCATGGTTCCGAGAGTTTATCGAAGATGGCTATGTGTTACAAGATACCTTAGACCTTGCGCGCTATGTAGAGCAAGGGGAAGCGGAATTATACCATTTCTTTGAGCGGTTGGAAACGAATGCTATAAAAGGTCGAAAGGCAGAGCGATTTATTTTATTCCAATTGTTGCACGTCTTAAATTACGTGCGCCCTTGGATTGAACACATTGTCGTGCGCGAGATGAATCGATTTACACCAGAGGAAATTACTCGCATTTTACAATCTAAATTGGGCTATGATTTGCAGATGATACGCATCAACGGATCCTTGGTGGGCGCTATCTTAGGTGGTCTTTTCTACGGATTGACCTTGCTGAAAGGAGGGATCTTATGAGCCCTCGTGTCATAGAACCTAGCAGGAATCCCTATACAATGTATGCAAACCGACTGTTGATTACTATGGCGGTGTTGTTTGCTTTTGTGTGGTGGGGTCAGTGGTATATCTTGGCTCCTTGGTATGATGGTTTGTATTGGTTTGTCCAATCTGCCCTCATCGGCAGCGTAGCGGACTGGTTTGCGGTGACTGCTTTATTTAGGAAACCGTTGGGGGTATCCTTTCATACAGAGCTGATTCCACGGAATAAGAATCGCCTTATTGAGGGGATTATCCGCATGGTGAATACGAAACTACTTACTTATGACCAATGTAAAAGTGCCATTGAACGGGTACAGTTTGTGCCTTTCTTAGATCAATATATTCGCAGTGATGTAGGACGGAATACGGTGCGCCAAGGGATTGCCGCGGTGTTGTCGGAGTTGTGGGAACGTCGTAGTGATCGGGAGTGGGCCCAATGGGGTGCACAGCGGTTGCGAAAATTTTTGCATAACCAATCTTTCATCGGTCCTATGCAACAGACTTTACTGCATGTGTGTGAACATAATCGCTATGAAAGTGTGGTCATTCGAGGGATTGACTATTTACAACGGGCGTTATATACGCCAAAGGCACAGCAATGGCTAGAAGCGGTCATTGAAGAAGAAATCGAAAAACGTAAAAAAGATGTATTAGCAGCAGTTCTTATTGGACTTTCAGAGGGATTGAACATTGTGAACGTCCAAGAAATGGCACGGGCTATCATCGAAGAAGCACATCAAATGTTGGAGCGATGGAAACAGCCGAACAGTACGGAGCGCTTGGTATGGTTACGCCAATGGGTAGGTCCTTTACAACAGATGGCATCAAATCGAACGATTACAAAAACATTGGACGATGCCATCCAACAATGGATTGATGTGCAAGATTGGGAGCTTATGCTAGAAGCGTACGTGTGTCCACGGATTCGTGAAGGCATGGTGTCCAGCGATGGGTCATCGCCAATGGCGATTGCTTTGGAATCGAGCTTCCAAAACTTATGGAACCAATACTGTAAAGAGCCGGGCATGGTGGAACGCCTAGAAGAAGCGTTGACACACATTATGCTACACATTGCGTCTAAAAGCCATGGATTTATTGGTATCATCATCCGTGAAGTGCTACAAAGTTTGAGTACAGAACGGTTCATCCATTTTATTGAAAGTAAGGTGGAAGAAGACCTTGCTTGGATTCGCATTAATGGAGCCCTCGTGGGTGGCGTAGCAGGATTGGGAACGTGGTTATTCTTGTATTACGTGTATGAGCCAGTATTGCAGAGCTTGGGAATTATCTAGTTCTGCATATAGTTTTTATTGAACTCAATGCTAGTATGCTGATACATTGCTTTAGATAGATGCAGTATATTCTCATACCTTATGCATGGGTAAGCAATGTTGAATAGAAACTTATAAGTATTACTTTTAGAGTTTAGTGTTTGCTGTATCTAAGGGATTTATTATAAAATCGTATATAGAAAAAATAGGAGACCCAGATTCGATGGAATCAGGTCCCCTATTTTTCATTTGAAAGTTCTATATGGTTGCAGCTCTGTTAAAAAGAGACATATAGCCAATGAAATTATACAGGATTGTAGGTATATTTCGCTTTACACGAGTAATAGGTCTATTAGGCTTCTTGTACAGTGTTAAGGTTTAGCTCTAAATCCTTGATCATTTGTAAATCATCCAATGGAGAACGACCAGCTGTTGTTAGATAACCACCTACCATGATACCGTTCAAGCCACCTTTTAATGCGTAAGCTTGTAAGTCACGAAGGTTCACTTCACGACCACCAGCGGTACGGATCAATGCATTTGGTAATACAAAACGGAACACAGCGAAGGTACGAAGAATTTCCAATGGAGGAATTGGTTCGTTGTTTTCAAATGGTGTGTTCTTGATTGGGTTTAGTATGTTTAATGGAATAGAATCAACACCTAAACGTTTTAACTCGAATGCCATTTCAACACGTTGCTCTTTCGTTTCGTTCAAGCCTAAGATACCACCGGAGCAAACACGAATGCCAGCTTTTTGGGCATTGGAGATAGTGAACATTTTATCTTCATAAGAGTGTGTTGTACAAATATCTGGGAAATGGCTTGGCGCTGTTTCTATGTTAGAGTGATAACGGGTTACACCAATTTCTTTCAATTGAACAGCTTGTTCATAGGTCAATAGGCCGAGAGAACAACAAATCTCTAAACCAGTTTCTTTGCGGATACGAGTTAAAGCACGTAAGATTTGTTCGAATTCTTTTGGATTGTCTGTATTACGACCACTTGTTACGATAGAGAAGCGGATGGCCCCAGCTTCTTTCGCTTTTTTAGCGGCGTTGACGATTTCATCCTCTTCCATGAAAGGATACACAGTCACACCTGTGTCATGATGGGCAGATTGAGCGCAGAATTTACAGTTTTCTGGGCACTTACCGGAACGGGCGTTCACGATGGCACATAGGTCTACTGTATCGTCATTGAATTTTTGACGGATTTTGTCAGCCATAGCTAAAAGAATCATGGTGTCATCATCGGATGTGTGAATCAGTTGTTCCGCCTCTTCACGAGTAATCTCGCCACCATCTAATACCTTTTGTGCGTATGCTATGATTGTTTCATAGGAAATAGATTTTGATACAGTTTCCATAATTACACCTCGTAATAGTTGTTTGATTTTAATGACTACATCATAATGACTACATTATATATCTATTGTTAACTAGAGTCAATAGATTAGGCGTTAACATTTGTAGGTCGTCTCTTGTTCCGTTATGCAGCCTGTTGCGGGTTTTATTAGATAAAGGGAAGAGCACGACATATTCCTCCACAAACTGATACAGTGGTTAGGTTTGCTCCGGAACATGTCGTGCTCTTCTTGCACTTGTGTAATTTAGGTAGTAAGGGATGCCATAAGGCTGCTACGTATAACTGCGCTCTTCAGGGATTGAAAGAAGGGGATAAGTACTTATCAAAGAACTCCTGAGGTTGGCTTATTTAGGGGTATATTTTAAATTTCTGCGATTGTGGAATATTATTCTATATGTAGAATTTGTGATATAATAGGTTCGTAGAAGAGTTAATGACGTGTTGTTAGGCTCATCTCGTCCTCATATGGGAGGAGGTGGTTGCTATGACTAAATATGAAAAAATCTCCTTGATTATTTCTATTGCTAGTTTAGCAATTCAACTCATTGATCTAGTAAAATAGACAATGAAAAAGCCTAACGGATAAGGTCTCACACACCTTAGCACGTTAGGCATATTTCATTTTGCATTCTTTTGAGATGAGCCTGACGCCAGCACACGTTACTAGCTCTTCTTTTCTATAGGATAAGTATAGCATTGTTTATTGCTAAATGCAAATATCGCTAGAGTTTACGTGAATATATGGAGAAAAGTCGTTGAAATTATAGGCGATAAATGGTAAAATAAATTCAGCTAAACAAAGATTTTATAAAGAAAAGCACACAAAAACTCCCTAGGGTGCCACCTAGGGAGTTTTACTTTGTATTATTTATAGATCAATATAAAATTTAGGATTGTTACAAGTGGAATAGCAATTCAATCCATTTGCGAATATAGTAGCCAATTATATTCGCCAAAATTGCCTTAAAAAGAGATTTTATAAAGAAAGTCACATTATCACCTCCTCCTGTTACGGAATCGGTTTCACCTGTAACGAGATTAGTATACCATAAACAGTTATTTAAATATATGCATAATGTTGATAGTTAAGTCGAGTTTATAACGATAAAAATGCTTTTGGTGTAGTCATTTTTCGTGTTTACTTTTATAATATAAGGTAAGAGTATATCTTAGAAATGATGGTTCAGAATTTTGAAGGTAGCGGCGTAAGAAATGTAACTACTAAAGAATCGAGAACAAAAAAGATATATACATTTAGAGACGTAAGGTTGTTGTTTTGGAGGGTCTAGATGATTGTCCTAGATGCGAATGCAGGGGTTCCCATGTACGAGCAGGTATATGAGGCTGTAAAAGTGCATATTGAGCAGGGGTTGTTCCGTCCAGGGCAACGTCTCCCTTCTATACGTGCTATGGCGGCGCAGTTGGGTGTCAGCAAGATTACGGTGGAACAAGCGTATGTGCAGTTGGCGACGGAAGGATATATTCAAGCCCATAACAAGGCGCCCTATGAGGTGCTAGAGATCTCCCGCCCTTTGGGGGGATATTATGACAAGGTGACTTATACTGCTACTACATCTAATCAAACATGGGCGAGCATAGGTGATACAAATCATAAGCCAGAAGAGCTAACATCGTATCGTGATAGGACTGAACGGTGCATAGCAAATTCTGCTTTGTATGAAGAAACGAATAGACTGCCCCATTCGATCCTTTACAACTTCGCTACTGGCGCCATGGACCCGGAGGGATTTGATTTCAAACGGTGGAAGCGCTTTATTGGCTATGCTTTACGAGACACAAAGCGACTGATGACCTATGGTCAGCTAGAAGGCGAACCTGAGCTGAGGTCGGCTTTGAATCAATATTTGCAACAGGCGCGAGGTGTGCGGGCATCAGCAGAGCGAGTGCTTGTGACCAGTGGCACTCTCAATTCGTTGCATATGATTGCGTCCTTGTTACAACGCCAAGGGAAATCTAAGGTAGCCATCGATCGTCAAAGCCCTAGTTTTGCTAAAGCTGTATGGAAAGATTACGGATTTTCTGTAGTAGAGGTGGATACAGGAGATCCACAATGGATTCTCACGTTAGAAGCAGCGAATGTAGGCGTCGTATACTGTATGCCGTCTCATGGTGATAGTATGGGCCGTATTATGACGATCCAAGAGCGAACAGAGTTATTACGGTGGGCCCAGAGTCGAAAGGCTTTCATTATAGAAGACGATTATGATAGTGAACTTCGCTATTATGGGAAGCCAGTGTTATCGTTTCAGGGTATGGATCTCCAAGATTGTGTGATTTACATGGGCACGCCGTCGAAGGTGTTACCGCCGTCGATTCGGTTGAGTTACCTCGTGTTGCCGGTAGTTCTCTATGAGGACTTTCACAAGCACCGCAAGGCCTATGGGCAAAGTGCAGGCGTGTTAGAGCAGTTGGCATGGGCCATGTATATGGATGAAGGGGAGTGGCATAAGCAAATTCGCCGCCTTCGTAAACATTATTTAGAAAAAA
This sequence comes from uncultured Veillonella sp., assembly GCA_900544365.1. GTDB lineage: Bacteria > Bacillota > Negativicutes > Veillonellales > Veillonellaceae > F0422. Next base: position 10,915 of record UQVF01000037.1, read on the forward strand.
GCAGGTATTTTACAAGTCTATTGCGCCACTATTTGGATGATACTTATGAGGTCATCGATCCAGAGGGTGGTGTCTATGCGGGGATTCGCAAGGTGCACACTAAGGGTGACGTGTTTCGTACACGAGCGTTACAGGCTGGTTGCGACATCAAGGTCATAGACCGAGATGGGACCGGTATTGTAGAGATGTTGTTATCGTTCAGCGGTATACCGACCCGCGATTTAGAACGGGCGGTGCAGGTATTAGCTGAGGCTTGGAAAGGGTTATAATATGGGCATACCATTTCGATTCATACAATGTGGGGATCTCCATCTAGGGGCGCCCTTTCGCTATTTAAAATCTTTTGGCAGATCCTTAGACGAGGCCATGATGCGCGCCACCTATGGGTCCTTTCAGAATATCGTGAATCTAGCTATCCGTCAGCGTGTGGCAGCGGTGCTGATCACGGGAGACGTCTACGATGGGGTGGACCATCCCCTTGAGGCGGAGGTGCACTTTGTGCGTGCCTGTGAAAGTCTCGCCAAGGAGCATATTCCTGTCTATGTGGTGCAAGGCAACCATGATCCTTCTGAAAGTTGGAAACGGCACATGCCATTGCCCGACAATGTCCATATCTGTGCAGCGGACCGAGTGGATCGGTTTTCGCTTATGGTGCGTGGTCAAGAGGTGGCAGGCATCTATGGTCGGAGTATTTCTAGTGATACCCAATATGAGGACTTAGCGTCGGACATTCATCCGTTGCGCAGTGATCCTTTTTCCATCGCCCTGGTACATGGGACGGTGGGACGTCATGAAGGACATGACCAGACGGGACCGTGTTCCCTCGATACATTGCGGCGTATTCCCGTTCAGTATTGGGCCTTTGGTCATGTTCACAAGCGACAGGTTCTGAGCGAACAGCCTCACATCGTCTATGCGGGAAACACTCAAGGGTTACACCGTGGTGAAAGTGGCCCAAAAGGATGCTATGTGGTGGATGTATCTAGCCGTGGCACTGTGGAGGTGCACTTTCACGAGACCAATGCCATTCGATTTGCAGAAGACACCATCGACTTAGGGCAAGTGCAATCTGTATTAGAGATGCTAGAAATGTTGCGGCACAAAAAAGAAATGCTCCGAAAACAGGGGATGTCCATCTTATTGACGCTTACACTCACAGGAGAAGGACCTTTGTCCAAAGTGGCAGGTGACAATGCAGTGCGTGCAGCTTGGATGGAGGAAGCCCAAGCGGAAGAAGGTGGCAAACATGGCGTGTATATTATCGGCATAGAATGCGATACTTTCAGTACCGGTAAACAAGGTGTTGCTCCAGGTATGGTCAGCGATTATGTGAAAGCCTTGGATATGATGGATACGGGTGCGGATTCGTTAATGAGCATTGTGAAAAACCGCCCAGAGTGGAAACGCTTGGGCATGTATAGTCGTTTGGTGACGGACGACATGGTGCAGTCCGCCTATGGAAAGGCACGACGGGGAGGAATCCGGTTATTACAGGGGAATGAGTATGAAGATTAAAGAAATATATATAGAACACTATGGCCCCTATGAACAGTGGACCTTTCAGCCTCATGAACGAGGACTGCATGTGCTATACGGACCGAATGGAAGCGGAAAAACAACACTGCTCCAAGCCTTTCGTGGCATTTTGCTAGGCACGAAGCGGAAAGAAGAACCTGTAGAGGGGCATATTGTGGTAGAACGAGATGGCAAGACATACCACATTGGTCGCAAAGGAAAAACCTTGGACTTTTACGAAGTGGGTGGTCAGCGGTATACGGTGGAGCCGGCGGAATTGTGGTGGCAAGGGCTAGACAAAAAGACCTATGATCGCATTTTTGCTATTACCTTGGATGACCTACAAGGGGTGGATATTATCCAAGAGGTGGACGTGCGCACACGGTTCTTTGGTGCTGAAGGTGGCGAATCCTTGGGGACCCTCGTGAAAGATGTAGATGAACTGGCTAGTCAATTGCTAGTGGCATCACCTACGGGAAAGCGGACCATCAATACGTTATTGGACCGCTTGCAAGAGGTGGAACGAGATATCCACAAGCTACAACAAGGAGAGCAGGAGTATTATACTTGGCAAGCTTCGTTGGAAGAGCTAGAAAAGAAAGAAGCTACTTTGCAAGAACAACGACAAGAGCGGAAGGAATATCTGCAAGATGTAGAGGGAGTTCTCCGTGCGTGGGATACGTATAAACGAGGGGAAGAAGCAAAACAAAAAATGCTCCAATTTCATGTAGAAGAGTCGTTGGAGCGAGAGACGTTTTTAGCATTAGATGAAGAAATCCGCCGTTGCCAAGAATACATGCGCGTGTGGCGCGGCAAGGAAGAGGGCTTGGTGCCAGATAATTTCGACCCAGAAGATAGACTGGGGATGTATGAACAAGAGATTGAAAGTTTATACCAAGAAGTATCAAAATGGACGCAGTTAGAAAAAGAATGCCGTGAGGGGGATCTATATTTAGAAAAAGTGAAAGCTCAATTGGCATTTATTCGTAAATCCCATGTGTATTGGCGTGATGTGGAAGACTTTCCCAGTGATGTGAATTGGTATGATGGAGAGCAAGTGGCGCGCCAGTTGCGCAGTGCTCGTGAGGCTTATGAGGCGTGGCAACGACGAGAGCCATTCCCGCAAGATGATCGAGCTCGTGAGGTGACGGAAACGGTCACAGCCCTAGAAACAAAGCATAGGAATCTAACGGCATTGAAAGAGGCCTACTTAGCACAAGAACCTACGGACTCTGTGGTGACGGTGAAATCTGGCCGTTCCTATTATATAGGTTCCGCAGTATTGGGTGTCCTAGGGGTTGCTTTATTGGCGTGGCACATGACCTATGCGGAGACGATTGGTGTACAGGCCATAGGGGGAGCGGTAGGCATATTACTAGCCATAGGTCTGGCCTACCAAGGGTATAGGACAGGAAACATAGTTCCAGAGGTTGCGAATAAAACTACTAAGGATGTTTCTGACTTAGAATCTAAAGCAGGTTGCTCCATGCCATCTACAGAATCTGACTATGAAAGCTTACTTTCAGAGATACAGGCAGTAGAGGAAGCAATCAAAGGATACGGAGATGATGTGAGCCATTTCAAAGCCTACGAAGTGATGAAAGCCCAGTGGGTGGCAGAAGGTAAAACCTTAGAGGCGGCAGGTAGTGCAGCCATGGATGCATGGGAAGCGTGGTTACCAAAGGCGGCTAAACAGACGAATCGAGATGATGCGTTCTATGGCATGAAGGAAGAGTACCAAGCCTATCATGAGCGATTGCGCGAATTTGAAGGATACCAAAAGCAAGTGTGGTTGCATCATGAACAATTAGAAACCATCGTGAATCGATGCCGAAACTTGTGGGCGTCCTTGCAGATGAACACAGTGCCGTCCATCGTGGAACTACGGGTGGTGTATAATCAGCTACAATTGCACAAACAAAATCGTGTGCGGTGGGAGCAAAAGGAAAGCCAGCGCAAAAATTATCGGGAAGAATATGCCACATGGAGCAAGAAAGAAAAAGAATTATTCCTTGCCCAAGAAGAGCTAATTCAAAAAGGCGGCATGAAGAGTGCCGCAGAATACCGTCAGCGTTTGTTGCAACAAGATCAGCATAAGCAATGGGAGACCATTTATCGCCAAAGTCAACGGCAATTAGAATTGTTGGCACCGAAAGAGTTTCATAGAGATGTGTGGTACCGCCGTTTGCAGGGCAATGATAAAAACAAATGGGAATTGGAGTACTCCCGAAGTGAAACGGAATTGGCGCATATTGAATCATCTCTACAGGCGTTGTATGAAGAGCGAGGCACTTTGCAAGAATCTATGCGCCACTTGAGTACGTCCCATGCAGTGACGGAGGCATTGTTGAAAAAAGAACAGCTAGAAGCGGAGCTCCGAGAAGCCTTGGAAGCGTGGATGACCTATGTGTTCATCAACCATGGTATGGAACTAGCTCAACAAGAATACGAAACAGATCGGCAACCGGCTATGCTGGCAAGGGCATCTGAGTATGTGAAAACCATGACAGGTGGTATCTATACATTGCACATGGATGACACCCATAAGGGAGCCTATGTGAAAGACACGACGGGTCGAGAGATTCCTCTAGGAAAATGGAGCAGTGGTCTAGGTGATCAAGTATACTTGGCATTGCGACTAAGCCTAGCAGAGTCCTTCGGGGAAAAGATAGAATCTATGCCGTTGCTGTTAGATGATGTGTTGGTGCGCTTTGACCTAGAGCGACAAAAGCTGACATTGCAAGTGATCGAACAGTTGAGTGAGCATACGCAGGTGTTCCTGTTTACCTGCCATGAGACGACGAGCCAGCTGGTTAGTGAGAGGGTACATCGTTACGACCTCATTCGTGACGTTACTTGTAACGTTATGTAGGTCGTCACTTGTAACGCTATGTAGCCTGTAGCGGGGATTAACTGAATAGGGTAAAGGGAAGAGCACGACATATTCCAATCCGAACTGATACAGTGGTTAGGTTCGAATCGGAACATGTCGTGCTCTTCTTGTGTTTGTGTGATTTAGGTAGAAAGGACCCGCCACAAGGCTACTACACGTGACGGCGTTCCTCAGGGGGGCTCCTTTTTGTTGCTTTAGTTATCGCGATTTTTAAGATTTAGGTAGCAATAAAAGTTCACGTTATGGGAAATTTTATAGTATAATACATAGTATAAGAGTCACCAACGTGAGTTGGGCTTATCTCTTCCTGTTATGGGAGGAGGTGGTACTATGAAAAAATTTAGAAAAATCTATAGACTGATTTTAATTCTAAAGTTAATAGTACAACTCATTGATTTGTTTAAGTAATTAATGAGAAAGCCTAACGTAAAACGTAAGTATTGAGAGTACTTACACACGTTAGGCCGTCCATTTTAATGTCCTTGAGATGAGCCTAACGCCAATCACACGTTGATGACTCTTCTTTTGTTGCTTTCATTATAGCACGGTTTATAGACGCATTACAAGGCTACTGTGGATAAGGGTGTGCCTTGAGGGGTAGCTGTATATAATTGGTATATAGTATAGTAAAATAGACTTATAATTAACGACTCAATAATATAACAGTATGTGTGGGGGTATGTTATGAAGTTAGGTAAGCTTTCAGAGGTAGATATTAGAAATCTTTGGAAACATGAACAATATGATTTTTCGGAGTGGTTATCTAAAGAAGAAAATATAGAGATACTTGGAGATGAAATAGGATTAACGCTAACTGATATTGATAAGGAAGTGTATGTCGGGTCTTATCGATGTGATTTGGTGGCCTATGATGAAACTACGGGAATCAAGGTAATTATTGAAAATCAGTTAGAAACGACAAATCATGATCATTTAGGGAAGATTATTACCTATGCATCTGGGTTAGATGCAGATGTAGTAATTTGGATTGTGAAAGAAGCTAAAGAGGAACACCGGAGCGCAGTTGAATGGTTAAACAATAAGACCACGAAAGATGTATCTTTCTTTTTAATTGAAATTCACGCCTACCAAATTGGAGATTCGTTGCCAGCACCTAAATTTGTGCTAGTGGAAAAGCCTAATGATTTTCTAAAAATGACTAGTACAAATCGGGGAAACGGTGAGTTAAGTAAAAGTGAAGCTGATCGCTTGAATTTTTGGACTCGTTTTAACCAAGTGTTAGTAAGTAGAAATAGACCGTTTAATGTTAGAAAGGCGCATACAGAACGGTGGTATAGTGTAGCGATGGGAACAAGCGAAGCAGGGATAGCCATTTCCTTATTAGGTAGAACGGGTCAGATTAGCGTAGAACTTGCTATTAAAGATAATAAGCAAATGTTTGATAGGTTATATGGGATGCGGGATGTGATAGAAAATGAATTGGGTTTGTCTATGCAGTGGCAACGATTAGATAATAAAAAGGCATCTAGGATTCTATATTACATTGATGGACTAGATTTTGACCGGCAAGAAAACCATGGTGAACTGATTAATGAAATTATTGATAAGGCAATCATAATGAGAGATGTATTTAAACAACACATATAAATTGTCACTTGTAATGCTATGTAGCCTGTGGCGGGGATTAACTGAATAGGGTAAAGGGAAGACCGTAACATACTCCTTCTCAAACTGATCCTACGGTAGGTTTGTTCAGGAGCATGTTACGGTCTTCTGCGTTTGTGTGATTTTATCAGTAAAGGTCGCCACAAGATTACTACGCCTAACTGCGTTCCTCTGTGAGCGATTTTTTGTTACTTCGATGATAGAGATTTTTAAGATTTAGGTAGCGATAAAAGTTCACGTTATGGGAAATTTTATAGTATAATACATAGTATAAGAGTCATCAACGTGAGTTGGGCTCATCTCTTCCTGTTATGGGAGGAGGTGGTTGCTATGACTAAGTATGAAAAGATTTCCTTAATCATTGCGCTTACTAGTTTAGCAATTCAAATCATTGACGTATTAAAATAGTCAATGAAAAAGCCTAACGTAAAAGAGGTGTTGCAGACCTCACACGTTAGGCTATTTCAAATTTTATCGCTTTTGAGATGAGCCTAACGCCAATCACACGTTGATGGCTCTTCTTTTTGTTACATTTATTATAGCACGGTTTATAGACGCATTACAAGGCTATTATATGTGATGGCGTTCGTATGCTAGATATTCCGAGGTAAGAGTAGTATAATACTCACTATATGAGAGGAGCGGATGATGAACTATTCTTGGATACGGAAATATTGGATATATATAACAGTGGTGACAGTGCTGATCATGGCTGGCGGTGTGTTCGCATGGATACAGCCCAAAACGGTGCAAGTTGTGAACCCGGTGAAACGTCAAATGCCGGTGCGAATTAGTCACGAGGCGAATATTACGGCGTTACATAAGGCTAGTGTGGAACCGACGGTGTCGGGACCTGTGTCTACTTTCACAGTGAAAGCAGGTGACATGGTGAAAGTCGGTCAAGTGCTCGCTATGATTGATACCACATCGCTACAACAACAGTTACAGTCTTTATTAGGGCAGTTACAGGAAGCACGCAGTCGAGCGCCACAGCAGAATACATCTACTACTGTGGTAGGTGGCAGTGTGTCGTCAGCGGATGTGGAACGGGCACGCTATATGCGTGATGTGGGCATCATTACCAATCGAGAGTTTGAATCGATTGCGGCCAGGGCACAATCACAAGTGGTAATAGTTCCTTCCTATACAGGCGGTTCAGGAGTAGATACTTCTGGAATAGAAGCTGCTATTGCAAAACTACAAGCGCAGATGGCAGCGGCCCAAATACTTTCACCGATGGAAGGAAAGGTGGCAGCTATCTATAATGAAGATAGGAAGATTGCTATTGAGGGAAAACCATTGTTGTTAATACAACAAGATTCTCCCGTGGTGGCTACGTTGAGTGTACCACAAAGCTTTGGTGCGATTTTGAAACAGCCTAATGTCACTGGTGGCGTACAAGTCTATCTTGATGTTAATGGAACGCAGGTGCCAGGGCAAATTACATTTGTGGGAACGGAATCGGGACCTAGTATTACTGTAAAAGCAACTTTCAATGTGCAACCGGGGCAAGTGACGATTGGTGAGTTCTATACATTGGTGATTGAAACGAAAGCGGAAGCACCAGCTCTAACGTTGCCTAAAGAAGTCATTCGTGATGGAGAAAATGGCAAATTTGTGTATGTGGTGACGGACAATAATACGATTGATATACGAACCATTGAAACCGGATTAGAAGTAGATGGTGTGGTGACCATACTAGATGGACTATATCAAGAAGATCGAGTGGTGACAGATAAAGGGAACTATGAACTAGGCGAAAGCGTTCACTTGTGATGCTATGTAGCCTGTGGCGGTCTCATTTATATAACAAAGGGAAACGAGCAACATATTCCTGAACAAACGGCACTACGTAATGTTTGTTCAGGAATATGTTGCTCGTTTCTGTATGTACATAATGATTAAATAATATGACCGCCACAAGGCTACTACGCTTAAGGGCGTTCTCTAGGGGATGATGTATAGGAAGAGCACGGCATACTCCTCACAAACGGTATTTCATAATGTTTGTTCGGAGCACGCCGTGCTCTTCTCATATTTATGTAATTTGACCTATAAGACCGCCACAAGGCTACTACGCATAACTGCATTCTCTTCGGATCGGGAAGATACAATACTGACACAAGGTCATATGATATTGAATAATATATCGCCTCATATAATGTTATGAGGTCTATAAGGATATTAATATATGTATAAAAAAAGACGAGTAAGGCATTCATTGATGACACTGTGTAATATTTGCATAGAAAAATATTGCTCCGTTCCATGCCTTTATGTAGTTAGAAAAGGACTTCGAAGGACGTTTAAAATGTATTGGTAATATGAGGTAAGGGGTGTATATGTCCTTATATACTATATAAACATTGAAGAGTAAAAGAAAATAAAAATTGGGGGTTGCTTTTTATATGGAAATGGAATATACTATAGTACATGTTCGAGAGAACAAGGTGTTCACACTTCATTAAGTGATGAGCAAAAAAGATTAAAATAACTGTTGACACAAACTTGTGAATCTGTTATTATAATCTA
>UQVF01000038.1 GCA_900544365.1 uncultured Veillonella sp.
ATAGAATAAAGTATAGGAACTGTTTTCTATGTACCATAGCGATGGAAGAGGGATTATTTTGAAATTTAGAATTGCCAAAGAGTCAGACACAAAAGAAGTAAAACGTTTGTGGGCCTATTGTTTTGAACCAGAAGATCATCCATTTTTTAAATACTATTTTGATACGGCTTATGAACCAGATAATACGATGGTCGGCATCGATCGTAGTTATTTGGTGAGTACCGTTCATTTACGACAAAATACCATTCGTGTTCGCGGTGTGGACCTACCTATGTCTTACATGGTAGGGGTTGCCACAGACCCGATTGTACGACGTAGTGGGGTGGGTAAAAAATTATTGAAAGCCGCCTTAGGAGAATTAAAAGAGCGTGGACAAGGCTTAACCATTTTAATGCCATCTTCTGCAGGGTTTTATCAAAACTATGGCTGGGATTTGTATGCTCATCAATGGGTACAAACCATGAAACTAGATGAGTTAGCGCCACTGTTAAAGAAATTAGATAAAACGTTATCCTTTGGTATGTTGCGATCTCCACGAGAATGGAAACGTTTAGCAGGGGTCTATGAAACGTATACAAAACCATTGTCCGGCTATGCGGTACGAAAAGAAAAAGAATGGGTTCGTTTGTTGGAATCTATTTTTGCAGAAGGCGTGCAAGTGGGATATGTGAAAAATGATTCGGGACAATTAGAAGGTTATTGTTTCTATCGCTTAGGGGATCCTGAAATCGGGGTGAGTGAGTTTGTGTATACTACTCGCCGTGCCCAAAAAGCATTGCTGAACTTCTTGTACAACCATCGCTCTCAAGGTGAAAGCGTACGTTGGAACGAAGGCATGATTGACCAAGGCTATATCTTTCACACAAATGGAAAAACGGGACATAGCACAATGCCATTTATGATGAGCCGTATCGTAGATGTGAAACTTGCTATGGAAAGCATTCCTGTACCCGTGGCATTAGAAGGTGCTATCCAATTCGGTGTGAAAGACCCATTATGTGAGTGGAACCACGGCACTTATGTGGTGTCCTATAAAGAAGGCAAAGCTCAAGTGGTGAAACATAAAGAACATGTGGATATCAATGCGAAATTAGTGTTCTCCGTAGGGGCCTTGAGCTTACTACTTATGGGGCGCATGAGTGCGACGGAACTTGCCTTTGAAGAAACACTAGAAGGACCAGATGATATATTAGAAGTGTTAAATCGGGCCTACCCAAGACAAAATACATATATCAATGAATGGTGGTAAGATACTTTGTTACATTGATACAAGCACCATAAGATAAGAAAGAACGCTATACATTTCTTGACAAGCTATGAGAATACTCAGGCTTGTTATAGGATGTGTAGTGTTCTTTTTATTTTTCTATTGATCTTATGCATAAGAGCTGGTAGAGTGATCTTATATACATGTATATAGGAGATAGAGATGAGTGCGATAAACTTTACTAAATCATTACAACATAGTGGACCAGAGTTTGTATCGAATAATGCAGAAGAAGGTCGGAAGGTAATTTCTGCTATAGAGAGCGAACTAAAACGGTGCGAATCCTTTTTTATCAGCGTAGCCTTTATTACAGCAGGTGGACTGAGTCCATTATTAATGACGTTAAAAGAGTTGGAAGAAAAACATATTCCAGGTCGTATTTTGACAACGAACTTTTTGATGTTTAATGACCCTAAAATACTAGACAAGTTAAGTCAGTTTAGTAATATTGAGCTCCGCATATTTGATGCACAAAGGTCTGATGTAGGCTTTCATACAAAAGGATATGGATTCCATTTAGAAGATGAGTTTACAATTATCATGGGTAGTTCGAATATGACACTCCATGCTCTGACGAGAAATAAAGAATGGAATGTGCATTATAGTTCCCATAAGCAAGAAACTTTTGTGACATCTGTCTTAGAAGAGTTTGAAAGTTTATGGGCAGCAGATGAGACAAAGACTTATGTAGAATATATTGATACGTATAGAATGTTATATAAACAGTGTAATGATTCTACTAAGAAACAATTACCAGCGGTGGCAGATGCGAGCGTAACTGAATATAATCAAGTACCAAAAGTATTACAGCCGAATAGTATGCAGTCCTATGTGATTGAAAAGTTTACAGAACTATATGAGACAGGGGCTAACAAGGGATTATTAATTTCTGCAACTGGTACAGGTAAAACCTATGCATCAGCCTTTGCGGTCAGTAGTGTTACACCGAAGCGTGTGTTATTTTTAGTGCATCGTGAACAAGTGGCTCGACAAGCAATGGAATCGTATCAACGGGTGATTGGTGACTCCGTGACGTATGGTGTATTATCAGGTACAGCAAAAGGTTTTTCAGAAACCTATTTATTTGCTACTATGCAGATGATGTCGAAGCCAGAGTGTTATGAGCGATTTTCTCCCACAGATTTTGACATCATCGTCATAGATGAGGCACATCGGGCGGGATCTGAAAGTTACCATCGCATTATGGAATACTTTACACCTAAGTTTTGGTTTGCTATGACCGCTAGTCCAGAGCGTACAGATGATTTCGATATTTATAAATTATTTGATTACAATATTATTCATGAAATACGGTTACAACACGCATTGGAGGCAGATTTGCTGTGTCCATTCCATTATTTTGGTATAGGGCAATTATCTGATGGGATCACAACTTATGAAGGAGATGAAGCTCAGAGTATTTTTGCTAATGAGTGGGATTACGAAACAAGAGCTAGATTAATTCTAGAGCAATGTAATTTTTATGGATATTCTGGAGAGCGAGTAAAAGGATTAGTATTTTGTCATAGCATTGAAGAAGCGCAAGAACTATCCATGGCCTTTAATCAACTGGGGATGCGAACTCTTAGTCTAAGTGGTGCAGACTCACAAGAAAGCCGTGAAGCGGCGATTCAAAGATTATCAGGGCCGGATGCAAATGATGCATTAGATTATATTATGACGGTAGATATTTTTAATGAAGGTATCGATATTCCAGAGGTCAATCAAGTTGTTATGGTTCGTGGCACAGAGAGTCCTATCGTATTTGTACAACAATTAGGACGGGGATTGCGTCGTCATAACAGTAAAGATTATGTAGTCGTTCTTGACTTTATTGGAAACTTTAATAATAATTTTATGATTCCTGTAGCTCTTTCTGGTGACGTAAGCCATAATAAAGATAGTTTACGCTATTATGTGCAAGAAGGCACACGAGTGATTCCAGGTGCATCTACCATCCATTTTGATGCGATTGCTCAAGAACGTATTTTTAAATCTATCGACACGGCTAAGTTCACGCAGATTAAACATATTCGACAAGCCTATAAAAATTTAAAATATAAATTAGGGCGCATACCTAAATTGATAGATTTTGAAAACTATGGAAGTATTGATATTTCTTTGATCTTTAGTAGTAATGCAAAAACATATTATAAGTTTTTGGTAGACTATGAAAAAGACTACACCCATAGGTTTTCGGCGGTAGAAGCTAAAATATTAGAGTATATGGGGCAGTACATGGTACTTGGTAAACGTGTGCATGAACTCTATGTACTGGAAGGATTATTGAAAGGTGAAGCTAATCCATTGGTGTATATGAAACATCAATTAGTAAGATTAGGCATTCCTTGTACAATCCATACAGAAAAAAATATTATCAATTTATTTACAGGTCAGTTTAAAACAGGTTCATCTAAAGCTGGATTTAGAGATGCAGTGTTGTGTGATGAAGTGACTGATGGATTACAAATATCAACAGTATTCCGTGAAGCTCTAGAAAAAGAAGGTTTCCGTGATATGGTCGAAGATTATGTGCAAGTGGGCTTTCAAAGAAATCAAAAATATTATAGTCAACGATATGAGGAGGCTTCATTTACACTGTATCAAAAATATACGTATGAAGATGTATGTCAGTTAATGGAGTGGGAAACGAGTATTGTGCCATTAAATATTGGTGGTTATAAATATGATGAGTCTACTAAAACATATCCGGTATTTATCAATTATGATAAGGGCGAAGATATTGCAGATACTATTAGATATGAAGATAAATTATTATCTCCACAACAATTAATTGCTATTTCTAAAAGTGGTGTGGACCTTAGTAATAATTTGGTACAAAAAGCGTTACATGCAAAAGAAGAAAATATTACTATGCATCTGTTTATTCGGAAAAATAAAAATGATGAAGATGGAGCAAAAGAATTTTATTATTTAGGTCATATTCATGCTACAGGCGAAACAGAAGTGTTTACAATGCCGGGTACAACGAAAAAGGCAGTTCGGATTATGTACGATTTAGAAACACCAATACGAGAAGATCTATATGATTATTTTGTGAATCATTGAAGGAGATAGGGATGAAAACGATAGAAGTAGTAGCAGCAGTTATTTTGAAAGATAAACAAGTACTAGCTACACAAAGAGGGTATGGGGATTTACAAGGGCGTTGGGAATTTCCAGGAGGTAAAATTGAGTCTGGAGAAGTTCATAAAGTAGCGTTATCTCGTGAAATACAAGAAGAGTTAGATGTGCAGATTACAGTAGGAGATTTTTTAACAACTGTAGAGTATGATTATCCTAATTTTCATCTTATTATGCATGCCTATCAATGTGAGTTATTAGGAGACTTTCATTTACAAGAACATAGTGCAGCTCGTTGGTTAGGTTTAGAAATATTATATGATGTAGATTGGTTAGAAGCAGATTTACCTATCGTGGAATGCGTGAAAAGTTGTATGTAGTCTTTACTTTGATGCTGTGTTACATTATAATTTAAAGCAAGAAAGTACATAAAATGATATGAGGGGGGATATCTATCGATAATTCAAAGAGAATTTTAGAAATAGCAGAATATAATAATGGGTTAGTTACGACAGATATGGTTGTAAAAGAAGGTATATCACGGAGTAGTTTACAATATTTAGTGCAACAAGGAAATTTAGAGCGTGCTTCAAGAGGGGTATATACATTACCTGAAGTATGGGAAGATGAATTTGTTGTCTTACAAAGCCGGTATAAACGTGGAATCTATTCTTTGGATACTGTGTTATATTTAACTGATTTAACTGATAGAACGCCAATACGGTTTAATATGACGTTCCCTTATGGCTATAACTTAACAAATCCAAAGGCTGATGGAATTTTATGCAGGGGTATACGATCATCATTATATGATATTGGCATAAGTGAGTTAGTAACGCCCAGTGGCAACACGGTAAGGGGATACTCTGTAGAGAGGACTTTATGTGACATTTTACAACCAAGGTATCATACAGATATTCAAGTTATTACAGAAGCATTTAAACGATATACTAAAAGAATTGAAAAAAATATTCCTTTACTCTCTGAGTTTGCAAAACTGATGAAAGTAGAGGAAAAAGTTCGTTCTTATTTAGAGGTGTTATTATGAAAAATGCTATGCAGCTTAAAAGTGTTATAAAAAAGATTGCAAAGGATAAGAATATATCAGCACAGATACTTTTACAAAACTATATGTTAGAACGTTTTTTAGAGCGAATTTCATGTAGTGAGTACAAAAATAACTATATCCTCAAAGGCGGATTTCTCATTGCATCTATGATTGGAGTGAATATGAGATCTACTATGGATATGGATGCAACAATAAAAGGGTATCCATTAAATAAAGAGACAATTATAGAAATGATTGATAATATTATAAGGATACCGTTGGACGATGGAATATCTTTTAACAGAGGTATAGTGCAAGAAATTAGAGAAAAAGATGAATATATTGGATATAGAGTATCATTAGTTGGCAATTATGAAAAAATGTCAGTACCTCTAAAATTGGATATTACTACTGGTGACAAGATTACACCAAAAGAAATTGAATATACATATAAGCTTATGTTAGATGAAAGAAGTATTAATATATTGGCATATAATTTATCAACGATTCTTGCAGAAAAGTTAGAAACGGTTGTTGCGCGAGGAGACCAAAATACCAGACTTAGAGATTATTATGACATTTTTATATTAATTAAGTTAGAGAGTCAAAATATAGAAATATCTACTTTGCAAATGGCATTAAGAGAGACTGCAAAAAAACGAGGTACATATGATAGGATAAAAGAGTTCGACCAAGTTATTGAAATAATTGAATTTAGTGATATTATGCAGCAACGGTGGAGGAATTATTCTAAGAACTTTAATTATGCAGAAGATATTAGGTTAGAGGAAATATGCGCAGAGATTAAGAATATTTTAAAACAATTAAATATATAAATTATATAAGCGCATATTAAGATCATAGAGTACAGGAGAGAACATGAAAAAATTAACCACATCTATTTTACTAGCACTATTCAGTGCCACCATCTTCACGCCAGCCCACGTAGAAGCTAGTTGGTTATCTAAAACATGGAAAAAGGTTGAAAAATCTTGGAATGAAGCAGGAAAACAAAGTGGTTCTACTGGAATAAGTGGTGCATCTATGAGCACGATTCGGTTACCTCAACGGTCCGAGTATCCGACTAGTTTTGTGGGTGGAGAACTAGTAGGACAAAGTATGGATATAAAAGACCTTACCATTGCAGGTGTACCTGTGGGTGCTCAATATAGTGAGATACGAAGAGCTTTAGGTGTACCGACAGAAGAAAAAATGTATCAGCCAGGTGTATTTGGTGTTCGCAATATATTTATGCGATATGGTGGAATAACGTATGAAAGTGTTCATGGAGACTTTGATAGAGCAGGAATGATTATAGTGGTGAATCGAGATGCTGTAACTCACAGAGGGATTGCGGTAGGAGATTCGCTAGAAGCTGTGTATAAGGTATATGGTAGGCCTACTCATATCAATAGCAGAAATGATTGGTTCTATGGAGCTTTTATATGGTCATCGGATGCTAAAAGTGGGATCACTTTTGAAAATGATGGAGAAAAGGTAACTAAGATTAGAGTCATTAATTCTTAAAACTCATATGTTACAGAGTGTTCTACTAAAATACAAGGAGGCATCAACCTAAACACAACTAAATCGTTCAAAACTTCCTCCTCTTTTCATCCTGTATTATTTTCTCAAGATACCTTCACAAAGACAAGAAATCATACAGATATTCAAACTATTACTGAGGCATTTAAACGATATACTAAAAGAACTGAAAAAAATATTCCCCTGCGTTCTGAGTTCGCAAAGCTGTTGAAAGTAGAGGATAAAGTTAGGTCATATTTAGAGGTACTTTTATGAAAAAATTAACTACATCCATTTTACTAGCACTTTTCAGTGCCACCATCTTCACACCAACCCATGTAGAGGCAAGTTGGTTGTCTAAGTCTTTGAAAAAACTAGAAAAAGTTTGGAATGAAACTTCAGAGCGAAATAAGGCGTCTAGGGAAGGCTCTACAGATACAAGTAGTACATCTTCTAGTACGATTCGATTGCCACAACGATCTGAGTATCCAATTAGTTATAGAGGCGGGCAATTAATAGGATACAAGATGGATGGCATTGAATATCAAGTGTTGGGGGTTCCTATGGGAGCTACTTTCAGACAAGTAAGAAATAGTCTTGGTGAACCTGCTGACATTAATCATGGTATGAGATATGGTGGGGTAACATTTGATATGTCATTTACAAAGGGAGATTATTCGGATGATAATATAGTAAATTATATTGAGATTACGAATCGGGATGCTACGACTCATCGTGGGATTGCAGTAGGTGACACGCTAGAACAGGTGTATAATGCCTATGGGCGACCAACACATATTTTTGACAATAATGCGTGGTTTTATGGTGCGTTCATGTGGAACTCGGATTATATTTTAGGTATTTATTTTGACAATGATGGTGAAAAAGTTACTAAAATTAGAATGTTGAAATAGTTAATTTCTCGTTTATTCTAATAACTAAAAGGAGGCACAAATGAACAAAACTCAAATATCTCACCCATCCTCCACCTTCCGTCAATTCCCCCTCCCTCAAAATAACTCAACATCCATTACTTACGAATACGCACCTCTCCTAGAAGATTTTCCACTCACTCACGGGGTCACCTACCGTTATGGTGGTATTAGTGAAGGTGCCTTTGATAGTTTCAACATGGGTTTGCATGTTGGTGATGCTCCAGAAGCGGTGTGGGAAAATCGCAAACGCTTAGCACAGGTGTTAGGGGTGGATCCTAATCATTTGACTTGTGGTGAGCAAGTACATGGTGTAGGTGTGACGAGAGTGACACAAGAGCTTGTTGGTCGAGGTGCATTTAGTTGGGATGACAGTATCCCAGACAGCGATGCGATTCATACGAACTTGGTGAATGTTCCCCTCTTGTTGCTTGTGGCGGACTGTGTACCTGTACTCATCTATGATGCGGTGCATCATGCAGTGGCGGTTGTTCATGCAGGTTGGCGTGGAGCCATCGCTCATATTGTGGAGCGCACGATGGATAGTATGCACGATGCGTACGGAACGTTGCCATCCGATTGCTATCTCTTCATCGGTCCTTCCATTGGAGCGGACTCCTTCGAGGTGAGCGAAGAGATTGGTGAACAATTTCGACAGGACATGTGTGCCTTGGGACTTTCACAGGTGGACCAGGTGGTGCGTTACATTCAGCGACAAGGTCAAATGACACCGACACCACATGTAGATTTGAAAGGATACATTGCAGCCTGTGTGGTGCACAAGGGTGTACCACTGGAGCAAGTGTCGGTATCATCCACAGACACGATGACCACTGATGGATGTTACTCGTACCGACGAGATCAAGGACGTACAGGACGCATGGCCATGTTCGCTGTCCTGCGAGATCAAGCCTAGGATACAGATGTGTTAGATTCCTTTTTTAAGGATGGTCAATTTTACAGGACACCCTAGGACATTGTAGGGTACTCGAGGACATCACATGCAATGACGGTGCACGATGGGGGAGATATACTTTCACCCACACATGGAATACTTGACAAATACATAAACTAGATGACTAAGAATAAGAAAATACAGAGAACTAGGCTTGAAATCATGCTTTTTCTATGTACTTTTCTTATTCTTTCGTTTATAATAAGAAAGATAAAGTATTATTTTTTTTATGAAGACCTTTCAGAGTGGAATGTAACGACGAAAGAGGACTGACATATATGATAGCAACAGCATTACATGAAGTGCAGGAACGCATTGAAGCTGCGAAAGCACGAGTGGGAAGAACAGATTCTGTCACGCTAGTAGCGGTGACGAAGAATCATCCTGTAGAGGTGGTACAAGAGGTAGCTCAGTTAGGCGTAAGAACTGTGGGTGAGAATCGTGTACAAGAAGCAAAAGAAAAAATGGAACTCTACCAGGGACCAGAGTTACAATGGCATTTGATTGGACAGTTGCAAAACAACAAAGTCCGCAATGTGATAGGTAAGTTTGCATTGATTCATTCGGTTCACAGTGTTAAGTTGTTGGATGAAATTCAGCGCATTGCCGCTAGGGAAGGGTTAGTACAAGAAGTATTACTGCAAGTCAATGTGGCACGAGAAGAGAGCAAGTCTGGGATGGATGTGGAAGAGTTTCCTACCATACGGGAATATGCCAAAACATTACCTAATGTACGGGTAAAAGGGCTTATGTGTATGGCACCATTTTTTGATGATCCAGAAGAGGCTCGCCCAATTTTTCGAGTGGCTCATGCTTTATTTGAAGACATGAAACTTCATTTTGATGAAGGGCAGATTGAATATATATCCATGGGGATGACCCATGATTTTGAAGTAGCAATTGAAGAGGGTGCAAATATTGTTCGTGTGGGAACCGCAATATTTGGAGAACGCCACTATAATAAGTAATGGAGGAAATGACGATGGCACTGAAAGACAGCTGGAATTCTGTAAAAAACTTTTTTGGCGGTAATCAAGATGATGGATATGAATATGAAGAGTATTCAGATGATACATATGAAGAAGAATTTCAACAGCCAGTGGTAACAGCACCAGTGGCAGGTGGTAATGGACCTGTAGCATCTGCAGTAAAACCAAAAACAGGAGGATATAATACAGTGGCACAACGTTCTAGTGGTATGAAAGTAGTCATCGTAGAGCCAAAAGCATTCGAAGACTCTGAAAACATTGCAAATCAATTGCGCGATATGCGTCCAGTAGTGATTAATTTTGAAAATACAGACCCTCATGAAGCTGCACGCATTGTGGACTTTGTTAGTGGCGCTACATTTGCTTTAGATGGCAAATTAGAAAAAATTGGTAAAGATATTTTCATCTGTGTACCAGTGAATGTAACTGTAGATTATACAGATAAAGAATATACAGAAATATCTGATAAATTAGCTTGGAAAGAGCCACAAGCCTAACTATTAGGAGGTAGCCATGCAAAAAATACTGCTAATTGGCGTAGGATCGATGGGTGGTGCTATTTTACAAGGGGCTTTGGAACAAGGTGTTTGGGGCCCTGAGGAAGTAGATGTATTGGTTCGTCGCAGTGAACAAGCGGCGGAGTTAGAGCGCACATTTGGTGTGACAGCCTTTACGGATTGTGATGCCATACCTGCCTTTGATGAGTATAGAACCATCGTATTTGGCGTAAAACCTCAAGTATTGCCATCTCTTATGCAAGAGGTAGGCCCACTTATTGAGCCGAGAACACTATGTATTTCCATTGCAGCCGGCATTACATTAGATACATTGCAGTCTTTTGCGCCTCATGCGCATTGGTTGCGAGCTATGCCGAATACACCCATCTTAGTGAAAGCCGGTTTTACAGCCATTGCAAGTAGTGATGAGGTAACGCCAGGTGAACGAGAACAAGCTTTGCGCATTTTTGAAGCATTAGGCGAAGCTGTCGTATGTTCAGAAGCTGATTTAGACCGTATTGGTGCGTTAGCAGGGGCAGGTCCAGGCTATATGTATACCATTTTAGATGCTATGGCCAATGCAGGCGTTCGAATTGGACTCACTAGGCCATTGGCGTTGCAAGCGGCAGTGCAGACCATGTATGGCTCGGGATTAATTGCCTTAGAAACAGGCGCTCATCCGAGTGTATTGCGGGACCAAGTGACTTCTCCAGGGGGGACTACCATAGCTGGTATTGCTGCCATGGAGAAAGAAGGCTTACGGTCCTCTATTATGGAAGGTGTCCTAGCTTGCTATGAGCGGTCAAATGAAATAGGAAAACAACGTGAAAGATAAAGAAAAGTTAATTCGATATTTTGAAGCATCTGGTAATGGCGAAGAAGCTAGACGTATGATTGATCTAGCGGAGCAAGTACAAGCAGGCAGACCGTACCGTGTAACAGATTTTATGTCTCCGGCGGGTCTTGTTATTGCCGATGCAGTGAAAGCGAATTTCGGTGGTATTGACACTATTTCCAGTGGTGGCTACGAAGGGGCAGAACGCCTTCGAGTGGCCTTTGTGGACCCATATTTTCAAGGAACTGTAGATCTACAAATTGCAGTATTGAAAGTATCTTGGGATCCACGATTCCGACTGTTGACGCATCGTGATGTATTGGGCTCGTTGATGGGGCTCGGTATTGATCGCACTCATTTTGGGGATATTATCGTCACTAGTGGCGGTGCTCAGGTGATTGTTGATGAGACAATAGCAGATTTTGTAATTCAGAATTTCACAAAAATTGCTATGGTTACTGTCACAGTAGCACGGATGGAATTGAGTGAATTACAACCGAAAGAAGAAAAAATAAAAGAAGTACGAACTACTGTAGCTTCCATGCGTTTGGATTCCATAGCTTCTTCTGGTTTTAGTACATCTCGTACAAAAGTAGTAGAAGCCATCAAAGCAGGATTAGTACAAGTGAATTGGCAACCTGCCAAAGGACCAGCGCAAGAAGTAAAAGAAGGGGATGTTATTTCTCTTCGTGGCAGAGGTCGTATGCAAATAGAAAGTATTACAGGTACGTCTAAAAAAGGACGTATTGGAGTACATCTAAAACGATTTATGTAAGGAGGCTGATCCTATGTTAACACCAATGGATATTCATAATAAAGAGTTTGGAAAAAGTATTCGTGGCTTTGACTGCGATGAAGTAAACGAGTTCCTGAATGAAGTGGTACAAGCCTATGAAATCTTGTATCGCGAAAATCGTGAAATGACTGATAAAGTAGAGCAAATGGAAAAACGTTTGAGCCAATATGAATCAACGGAAGAAACTATGCGCAATACATTGGTACTAGCTCAAGAAACTGGTGAAAACGTAAAAGAGGCAGCTCGCAAAGAAGCTGATTTAATTCTACAAAATGCAGAGCAACAACGTAAATTAATCTTAGAAGATGCGAATTGTGCGTTGCGAGAAGCAGAAGCTAAATATGCTACCATTGCCAATGAAATGGCCGTATTCCGTGCAAAAGTAGAATCAATTTTAACAGCGCAACTACAATTATTAGATGGCATTGCTTTACAGGACATAACACCTGTAGAGACAACAACAGAAGCATAAGGTGAATTTCGGCTTGAGTATTCAAGCCGTTTTTGCCATTGTAGAGATATATAAGGATAGTAGAATGATTACTGTTGGACTTTCACTAAAGGATAGACCCTGCCTAGTTGTGGGCGGCGGAGAGGTGGCCTTACGGCGTATTAAAAAATTAATAGACGAAGCGGCAACTATTATGGTGGTCAGTCCTGAGGTGCTACCCGATATTGCAAGATACCATGAAACAGGTGCATTACAATGGGTAGCGGAGCCGTACCGCTCAGAATACATGGTAGGTCAACAGTTTGTCATCATCGCTACAGATCGTCTAGATGTGAATGCTCAGGTCATGGAAGATGCACAAAGTGTACAGGCTTTCATTAATCGGGCAGATGTGAAGGACGATTCCACGTGGGTATTCGGCAGTGCTGCGGAGATGGGTGATTTGGAGATTTCTATATTTACCAATCAAGTGAGCCCACGAGTGAGCCGTTTGCTCAGACAGGATATAGAAAGAAGATATGGTATATTAGCCGAGTGGCTACCTCAGATTCGTCTATGGAGACAAGAATTGCAAAACATATTAGGCACTCCGAAAGAGCGAGAGCAGTTTTGGCGTACCTACTTAGGCGAATCAGAATTCATACAAATACTAGAGGGTCAAGGAGACTCAGTGAAGGAGAATATTGTACATGCAATTAGTCGTATTAGGTCTGAATCATAGAAGTGCACCTGTAGATGTGAGGGAGAAATTTTCTTTTTCCAAAGAAGCTCTCGATCATGCTATGGATCACATCTATGCTCATGAAGAAGTAGAGGAGTGCGTCCTTTTATCGACGTGTAACCGCACAGAACTCTATGTCGTCCTAAATGACATGGAGAATGTAAAAGAATATATGATACGTTTACTACTGCATCTGAAAGGTGAAGAAACAGTAGACGTAGATGAGAAATGGTTTTTCCTATATGAAGGGAAGGCATGTATTTCTCATTTATTTAGAGTGGCATCTAGTTTAGATTCTCTTGTGTTAGGAGAAGGTCAAATTTTGAGTCAATTAAAAATGGCTTATATTTCTTCCTATAGTAAGGGATTAACAGCGTCTGTATTTAATATTATTTTCCAAAAAGCCATTGCTGTAGGGAAACGTGTGCGTACAATGACGGGAATTGCAAATACGCCAGTATCTGTTAGTTATACAGCAGTCAATTTAGCGGAAGATAGTTTAGAGATTCCTATCAGTGAGGCAAAGGTTCTCATTTTGGGAGCTGGTCAAATGAGTGAGCTCACAGCTCGTCATTTACAAGCTAAAGGGGTAAAGAGTATTTTCGTGTCCAACCGGACGTTCAAAACAGCGGAAGAATTGGCAACCCAATTTAATGGTAAGGCTGTGGTTTTTGATCATTTCGTAGAAGAAGCCAAAACAGCAGATATTATTATTACATCTACCGGTGCACCGCATTATGTGATTGAGCGGGAAGAAGCGGAAGAAATTATGGATGGTCGAGATGGTAAGTCGATTGTTATGATCGATATTGCCGTACCTCGTGACATCAATCCAGATGTAACAGAAATTCCAGGGGTGTATTTATTTAACATTGATGCCTTGGAAAGTGTAGTAGAAGCGAACAAGCACCAACGAGAAGAAGAAGCTAAAAAAGCAGAACCAATTTTAGAAGAGGCGTTGCAGGAAATCGAAGAGAAATTGCAATATCTATCGGTTCGTCCTATTATGGTCTTGCTTAGTGAAAAAGCAGAAGCCATTCGTAAACGTGAAGTACATCGCGCGATGGCAAAATTACCTAATGCCACAGAGCTAGAACGTAAGATTATTAGCAATATGTCCCGCATGTTGGTACGTAAATTATTGCGTGATCCAATGATTCATTTTGGTGAAGTAGCGGGTAAAGAGGAAGAACGAGATTATTGGAAGTTATTCCAAGATATGTTTGCTTTGGAAGTGGAGGACGACACACTATGAGAGACACAATTCGTATAGGCACCCGTAGTAGTGCCCTTGCTTTATGGCAAGCCAATTATGTGGCAGATACATTGCGCAAACATTATCCACAGTGTAAGGTGGAGTTAGTCCATCACAGTACGAAAGGTGATCGTATTTTAGAAAAACCATTGGCTGAAATCGGTGGCAAAGGTTTATTTACAGAAGAGTTAGAAGCATCTATGCGTGATGGTAGCATCGATTTGGCTGTACATAGCTTGAAAGATATGCCTACAGAATTGCCAGAAGATTTGGTACTAGGTGCTATTACAGAGCGTGAAACACCATGTGATGCTTTGGTGTCTCCGAAATATAAAACACTGGATCAACTGCCACAAGGTGCTAAGGTAGGAACTAGCAGTTTACGCCGTCAAGCACAACTCTTAAATCGACGTCCTGATCTACAGATTTCTGTACTTCGTGGCAATGTGCAGACACGCTTAAATAAGCTGGAAACAGAAAATTTTGATGCCATTGTATTGGCAGAGGCTGGTTTAAAACGATTGGGTTTGGAGTCTGTTATTACTCAGACTTTCACTAGCGATGAAATCATCCCTGCTGTAGGGCAAGGGGCATTGGGCATTGAATGTCGCAAGGATGATACAGAAATGCTAGATATGTTATCTGTATTGCACGATGAAAATACTATGTGGGCTACTCGTGGAGAGCGCAGTTTCCTTCGTCAACTTGAAGGTGGTTGCCAAGTACCGATGGGTGTACATGGGACGATTTATAAAGGACAATTAACGTTGAAAGCTATCATTGCTTCTTTAGATGGAAAAAATTGTTTTGAAGGTGAATTGTCAGGACCAAAAGAAAAAGCAGATATGTTAGGTCGTAACTTGGCGAAAGCTCTCTATGAAGAAGGGGGAAAAGCCATTATTGACGATTTAGTAGAAAGAGGAGTATTGAAATGACAGGCATTGTATATTTAATTGGTGCCGGACCGGGTGATCATAAATTAATCACTCTAAAAGGTAAGGAATGTATTGAAAAAGCAGATGTTATCGTCTATGACTATTTAGCAGATGCTCATTTCTTGTCCTATGCGAAAGAAGGAGCAGAGATCATTTATGCAGGTAAAAAAAGCAACAATCATACGATGCATCAATGGGAAATCAACGAACTTCTCGTAAAATGTGGCTTAGAAGGTAAAGTGGTGGCTCGTCTTAAAGGGGGCGACCCTCTAGTATTTGGTCGTGGTGGTGAAGAAGCGTTAGCTTTGGTAGAAGCGGGCGTGCCATTTGAATTTGTGCCAGGTATTACATCTGGCATTTCTGCGCCAGCCTATGCGGGAATTCCTGTCACACAACGTGCCATGGCGACGTCCTTTGCTATTGTGACAGGTCATGAAGATCCAACAAAACCAGAATCTGGCATGAATTGGGAAGGCTTAGCCAAATCTGTGGATACGCTCTCCTTTGTGATGGGTATTTCTAATTTACCGAACATTGCCACTAACTTAATCAAATACGGTCGTCCTAAGGAAACTCCCGTAGCGGTCATCCGTTGGGGCACAAAACCAATCCAAGAAACGTTGGTCTCTACCTTGGAACATGTCGTAGAAGATGTAGAAAAAGCACAATTGAAAGCACCAGCTATTGTTATCGTTGGGGAAGTAGTATCTTTGCGGGAGCAATTACGTTGGTTTGATAATAAACCATTATTTGGTAAAACTATCGTGGTCACACGAGCTCGTAGTAAAACTAGCGCCTTATCTGAACGATTACTAGAATTAGGTGCTCATGTCATCGAAGCATCTGCTATCAAAACACAGGCATTACCTCGTACAGAGGAGATGGATGCGGCTTATGATAGCTTATCTTCCTACGATGGATTAATTTTTACCTCTGCCGAAGGGGTGCGGTTCTTTTTTGATGGCCTATTAGACCGTGGCTTAGATAGCCGTGCCTTAGGTTCTATGAAAGTATGTGCTATCGGCAGTGCCACAGCGAAATCTTTATTAGATCGTGGCATTCGTGCGGACATCGTGCCACCGAATTACCAGGCGGAATCTGTGGTAGAAACAATTACTGCTGAACAAGGTCGTGTATGGCAAAATCGTGAGTTAGGCGACTTGCGGTTTATGTTGGTACAGCCAAAAGTGGCGCGCGACGTGATTTATAAAGGGCTTTCACAGGCAGGATGTGATGTGACGGTATTGCGTTTGTATGAAACGGTACAAGATACGTCCCATAAAGAATATTTAGAAGAAGCATTACGTGCAGGAGAGGTGGATTACATTACGTTCACAAGTTCTTCTACGGTGACCAATACGAAAGATATGCTCGGAGTCGATGCGGTGAGCTTATTAGGTAATACGAAGGTCGTTTGCATTGGACCGATTACAGGCGCAACTTGCGTGGAAGAAGGAATTCAACCAGATTTAATTGGAGAAACTTTTACAATCCCTGCGATGGTGGATCTAATCTTGAACGATTGCAAATAGAAAGAGGCACAATATGGAATTACGAAATCGACCAAGACGATTGCGCATCAACCCAGCCATGCGTGCGTTGGTTCGTGAAACAACATTACAAGTAGAAGACTTAATTTATCCTATATTTATTGTTCCCGGAATAGCAGTGAAAGAAGAAATTTCTTCCTTACCAGGACAATATCATGTGTCCGTGGATGAGGCTGTAAAGTTGGCGAAAGAAGCTTATGACTTAGGTATTAAGGGAGTCGAAATTTTCGGCATTCCTACTTACAAAGATGAAGATGGTTCTTCTGCGTGGGATATGGAACAACCGGTACAGCAAGCGATTATGGCGATTCGCAAAGAAGTACCAGAGTTGATCGTTATTTCCGACGTATGCCTTTGCCAATATACATCCACTGGACATTGCGGTCATGTGGAACATCATGAAGTCATTAATGATGCTACGTTGCCATTATTGTGTAATGTAGCAGTGAGCCATGCGAAAGCGGGTGCTCACATGGTGGCACCATCTGACATGATGGATGGACGTATTGCTGCGATTCGTGAAGCCTTAGATGCAGCGGGATTTAGCCATGTATCCATCATGAGTTATGCGGCGAAATATGCATCCGCCTATTATGGACCATTCCGTGATGCGGTCCATTCTGCACCGGGATTTGGGGACCGTAAAGGATATCAAATGGATGAGGCCAATCGTTTAGAAGCGTTGCGTGAAGTGGAACAAGATATCATCGAAGGGGCGGACATCATTATGATTAAACCAGCTCTATCCTATTTGGATATTGTACGCGAAGTACGGGATAACTTCGATTGTCCTTTAGCCGTGTATAACGTCAGCGGTGAATATGCCATGATTAAAACAGCTGCGGCAGCGGGACTGGTAGATGAAAAACGCATTACATTGGAAACCTTGCTATCCATGAAACGAGCAGGAGCAAAGATGATTATTACCTATCATGCCCTGGATGTGGCACGTTGGCTACAGGAAAAATAGTGTGGAAATATAGGAGCCATTATGTTTAGTTTAGAAAAATCAAAACAAGCCTTCGCAGAGGCTCGTACATATATGCCAGGTGGTGTGAACAGTCCTGTTCGCTCCTACCGCAGTGTAGGGGGCAATCCTCCTTTTATCAGTTCTGCTAGCGGATCTCGCATTTACGATATTGATGGCAATGAGTACATCGATTACGTATTGTCTTGGGGTCCTATGATTCTAGGACATGCGAACCCTGAAATTGTAGCATCCATTTTGGAAGCCATCCCTCGTGGTACTAGTTATGGAGCACCAACACTGCTTGAAACAGAAGTGGCGAAAAAAATTCAAGCTTTCTATCCGTCCATGGAAATGGTACGCATGGTGAACTCCGGTACAGAATCTACTATGAGTGCCTTGCGTTTGGCTCGTGGCTATACAGGTCGTGACAAAATTGTGAAATTTATCGGCTGTTACCATGGTCATAGTGATAGCTTGTTGGTGAAAGCTGGTTCTGGCTTAGCTACCTTTGGCGTTCCAGATAGTCCAGGCGTACCAACTGGTGTGGCAGGGGATACGATTACATTGCCGTACAATGATTCTGATGCGGTGCGTCAATTATTTGCAGAGCATGGCAAAAGCATTGCAGCCATCATCGTGGAACCAGTAGCAGGTAATATGGGCTGCGTACCTCCTGTGGAAGGATTCTTGGAGACTTTGCGTGAAGTAACGACAGAACACGGCGCCGTTCTCATCTTTGATGAAGTGATGTGCGGATTCCGATCCAGTTCCGGGGGTGCACAAAAATATTACAATGTCATTCCAGATTTGACATGCTTAGGTAAAATCGTAGGTGGCGGTTTGCCGATGGCTGTGTTTGGTGGCAAGAAAGAAATTATGTCTTCTATCGCTCCATCGGGCCCTGTGTACCAAGCAGGCACCTTGAGTGGGAATCCGGTAGCCATGGCGGCAGGGCTTGCTACATTGACAATGTTGCAAAAAAAACCAAGCTCGCTGCA
>UQVF01000039.1 GCA_900544365.1 uncultured Veillonella sp.
CCTCGTACCGATTGTTAGATGTGGCGGCGATGGGTGGGAATCGGGTTGAACGTGAGGGCATTAGCCATAGTCATCCATCACGATTTATTTTGGTGGGCACCATGAACCCCGAAGAGGGGGCTATTCGCCCGCAATTGTTGGATCGCTTTGGTCTATCTGTGACTGTGAAAGCAGAAACAGATGTAGCGTTGCGGATGGAAGTATTGCGCCGTCGATTGGCCTTTGAAGATAATCCACAAGCATTTATTGAGTCTTACAGGAAGGACGATGGAACGTTGCGTAAAACCATTGAAACAGCGCGCAAAGCCTTGACTACCATTGGGGTAGATGCAAATCTATTAGAATTGATTGCTAATATATCGATTACCCTTGGCGTCGAGGGGCATCGTTCAGACATTACCTTGCTCAATAGTAGCCGTGCTTTGGCGGCCTTACAAGGGGAGCCCCATGTGACCATCGATCATCTGAAACAGTTGACACCGCTTGTGGTGGCGCATCGGATGAAACGGAAACCTTTTGAGCAACGTGAATTTGATGAAACTATGTTAGAGAATCTATGGGCTACCTATGAAGGGATACAGAAGTAGTAGAATCATCAAAGATTTTGTTAAAGGAGGTGAATGGTATGAGTTTACAACTGAATACAGGCATTCACCTCTTTTTGCAAGAACCTTTGTTGCGGACATTACTGATTTCAGGTGAAGTAGGAACGGGAAAAACTTATGCTCTGTTACAAGCATTGCATGATAGGGGCCGAACCTATACGACGATTACATCTCATACAGATGTGAGTGCTATGCAGGAAGCGGTGGATATACAAAGGACCATAGAAACATCCCAAATTGTAAAACAAGCACATCCTTGGGATGTGTATGACTTGCTTATCTGCGAAGGATTGGATCACTTTGACCGCTCTACGTGGTTACGGATTCTTTATGAGCAAAATCGGCGGTACCAAGCAGGAAGACCACTACAAATCATTGGGACTTATACGGGAACAGAAGGGTTATCAGAGTGGGTCTATGATATGGATGTGTGGATACCCATAGAATCACCGGATGTGGACACTAGAGTGCGGGTCCTAGCAGATAGGGACGATGCGGAAACCTATGAGATAGGCGTGGCTCGTGAAAGTCACCACAGAGAGGGGACTCTTCACGAGAGAACAGTTATGGATGCACCTAGAACCCCCACCGTGCATGATAGTATATATACATATATTTCCAGTCTGGTAGAGAGATGTAACATTTCCTTTATGGGCATGGAATATATTTTACTAAAAGCGGCCATAGGTTTAGCTAGAGAAAAAGGTCATCAATTTGTGGAGCCTATCGATGTAGAAACAGTACTTCCTTGGACATTACCACAGAAAATGAAGAACCTAGTGACTCCTCGAACATCTCAAGATGGAGATGCACAGAATCCATCAGATCGAAGGGCCCCCGATGAGACAAGAATCGAACAAGAGAGAACGAAAGAGGACAGTTCAAACCGAGAACAAGAGGACAATGGCTCAAAAGGGATGGATAGGAAGAACGACCGTGATGAGCAAATAGGAAGCATGCCTCAGAGGATGACAACAGATAGCGATGAATCTCATGATGGACAATCAAGAGAGGAAAGCCCTCTAGAACTAGATCAGATAGAAGAGGAACTAGATGCAAGTCATGATGGAACAGAGAAAGAAAAAGATACCAACGGACAGGGACAGCGTAAGTTTAATACAGGTAAGATAGAGGAGTTCTTTGTACTTTCGGAAGCAGTGGAAACGCAGGTGTTACATCTATATGGGATGTTGCAATCTGGATCCGAAGAGAAACAAATAGACATCAGTGCTGACGGTAGAGGCCCTAAGGTGCATCGTCAAGGAGCTACGGGGAGAACCATTGCTTGGATTTCAACGATAGCACAAGGGATTATACGTAGTCGCCAATTACCTATTCGGCTAACCATAGAAGATGTCAGATATGCTATGCATCAGGAAATGCCAAAAGAAGCCATCTATTTAGTAGTTGATACAAGCGGATCGATGGGGCAGAGACAACGATTAAAGGGGACCGAGAAGTTACTTTCACAAGTAATACAGATGATGTATGTAAAGCGACAGTATGTATCGCTCATAACTTTTCAAAAGCAGGGGGCTCAATGTGTCGTATCATTGACAAAACAAGTCGAAAGGATTCCAAGAGCCTTGGAGGCTGCACGTATTGGTGGCAAAACTCCTTTTGTAAAGGGCTTAGAAGAGGCTGTCCAACAGATAGAAAAGGATCTTGCACAGATTGGCCACGTACAGGCAAAAGTAGTAGTCATAACGGATGGGAAAATAACATCTCAAGCACTACAAGGGCTGGAACAAATTGGTAACTGGCTTACTTGGGAACGCATACAAACGACTGTGATCGATACCGATACTAGCTTTGTTCGTATGAATCGAGGGAAAGAGATTGCTCATATGCTAGGGGCAGAGTATGTAAGGATACAAGACATATAACCAAAGAGCAGAGGTATCAAAGGTTTCTTATTTAATAAGGACCTGCCCTTATAAAGAAGGCTCAGAGGCTGTAACAATATGTACGTTTTACATGTTTGTAACAGCCTCTTTTGGTGTATATGGGATAATATACTACAAATAATGAAAAGTTATATAGTAATGGAAGGTAAGCACATTTTAGATACTTAATATTACCTTATAGACAGAAATCGATATATGCTCTATATGTAGTGATAGAATATATAGGTAATTATAGGTGCCATATGCTACAATAGAGTATAGAATCCAAGTTTGGTTTGGTAAAAGGTAAGGTGTAATTATATATGAAACAACGACAAGATTATTTGCAAATGATTGCAGGTGAGTCGGTGTCCCGTAGACCAGTTTGGTTTATGCGTCAAGCGGGGCGCAGTCAAGAGGCGTATCGTAAGATAAAAGAGCGATATAGCCTATTTGAGATTACTCATCAACCGGAATTATGTGCAAAAGTAACGGCTCTGCCTGTTCATGAATATGATGTAGATGCGGCTATTTTGTACAAAGATATCATGACTCCTTTGGTACCTATGGGTGTAGATGTAACCATCAAACCTGGCGTAGGACCTGTCATTGCAAATCCCATACGTTCTCAAGAAGATGTAGCAAATTTACGGGATATTGTAGTAGAAGAATCGTTGGACTTTATGGTAAAAACAATTCAGATTCTCACGAAGGAAATGCTTGCGGTACCATTGATTGGCTTTGCAGGGGCTCCTTTCACATTGGCTAGTTACATGATTGAAGGGGGCCCTTCTAAAAGTTATCAGAAAACACGCCAATGTTTAGTAGCAACTCCAGAGATTTGGCATGCTTTGATGGAGCGCTTGACGATCATGTCCATTACCTATATGGAGGGGCAAATTAAGGCAGGTGTACAGGCCATTCAGATTTTTGATTCTTGGATTGGCACACTTTCAATGGAGCAATATGAAACAGGCGTATTTCCGTATATGAAACGAATCATCGGAACCATCAAAGAGCGGTATCCACATATTCCTATCACTATGTTTGGGGTAGGTACAAAGCATTTATTCCCAGTGTGGAAAGAATTGCCTTTAGATGTCATCGGTTGTGATTGGAGATGTTCCATTGCAGAAGCTAGCGCGATGGGGATTACACAGACATTACAGGGGAATTTAGATCCTGCCTATTTATTCGCAGATTGGAAAACAATTCAACATGAAATTGACCGCATTTTAGAAGAAGGTGCTGCCCATGGAAAGCATATTTTCAATTTAGGTCATGGCGTTGTGCCAGATGCAAATCCTAAAGTATTGCGAAAGATCGTGGAGTATGTACATGACAGAGGATAAAGAAATACAACAAGTTTGTATATTTGTGTTAGATTATGGTTCTCCTCGCTCTTTAGAGGATATAGAAGGGTATTACACTCGCATACGGAGAGGCCATAGACCAAGTGAGGAAGAATTACAGGTTTTACGTCATAAGTATGAACGTATCGGTGGACAATCCCGATTAATGGAGTCCACTGCATGGCAAGTTAAAAGATTACAAGATGAAGTACAACAAAAACTGCCTGGTGCAAAGGTAACGGTGGTACAAGCACATAAATATATAGAACCACTTATTGGGGATGTAGCCAAGGAATTGGGGCACTATGATGGAGTGGTGGTGCTCATGATGAATCCTTATGGAACAGATATATTAAATGTATCCTATCTAGATTCACTGAAACCGTTTATGAATGACCGATGGAAGGTAGTACAGAATTGGGCGGATGCACCGACATTAGTGCAATCTTGGGCAGACCGAGTACAGAGTACTATGCGTACATTGCCTGCTACGGCAAAACCACTGTATGTTTTTACTGCCCATAGTGTGCCATTGATGAAAGGTATTTCCTATGATGGATATGTGCATAGTTTACAGCAAGTGATGCAGTCCATAGCAGGTCAATTGATGTTGCCAAATGCGACCTTAG
This sequence comes from uncultured Veillonella sp., assembly GCA_900544365.1. Lineage (GTDB taxonomy): Bacteria > Bacillota > Negativicutes > Veillonellales > Veillonellaceae > F0422. The sequence goes on from UQVF01000039.1 coordinate 4,473, forward strand.
CTTGGCAAAGTGCAGGTACTCGTGGAGAATGGTTAACTCCTACGGTGGAAGCTGTTACAGAACAAGCTAGTACAAAGGGATATACACATGTGGTATATGTTCCCATCGGCTTTACTTGTACCCATATGGAAGTGTCCTATGATTTAGATATAGAACGGCGTGAACAATGTGATCACTTAGGTATGACCTATGTGCGTGTGCCTATGCCAGATGAGGATAATCTTTTTGTAAAAGCCATGGCACATAGTGTCACACAAGCTCTATTACGGGAGGTGTAATGTGAAAGTAGCAATTATTGGCGGTGGGTTAACGGGACTATCATCTGCCTATTATATGAGTAAGGCATTTCCTCACTGGGAGATTCATGTGTTAGAATCCTCAAATCGTTGGGGTGGTAAAGTGCAAACAAAACGCCATGATGGCTATGTGGTGGAAGTAGGACCTGATTCGTATTTAGCTAGAAAAACAGCTATGACAGATTTGGTGAAGGAATTGGGATTAGGTGATACCTTAGTGCGCAATGCTACGGGAGAATCCTATATTTATCATCAAGGGCAAATGAAACCCATCCCTGGAGGTTCGATTATTGGGATTCCTACGGAGTTTCTTCCCTTTGCTAAATCTAGCTTATTGAGTTGGTCTGGTAAATTACGAGCTGGATTAGATATGTTTAAGAAGCCCTATCCAGGAAATGAGGATATGAGTATCGATGCCTTTTTCCGCTATCATTTAGGAGATGAACTAATCAATTTGTTAATTGAGCCCCTCTTAGCTGGTATCTACGGTGGTGACTTAAAACGATTAAGCTTACTGGGAACCTTTCCAGAATTTCGTCAGTTAGAACAAAAGCATGGAAACTTGGTGAAAGGTATGATGGCTATGCAAAGTATGCGCAAACAATCTGGGGCTGCTACAGAAGGTCAATTTGCGCAGTTAACGGGAGGATTAGAATCTTTAGTAGATGCTCTAGTAGAGCAAATGCCGAAGAATGTTTCCTTGCATCTATCTACTGAGGTACTAAGTGCATCCTACACAGATGAGCGCTATCTAGTGCAAACACATGCAGGCACAGACACGTATGATCGACTTGTAATCACCACTCCGCCGAAATCTTATGAACATTTTTTTGTGGGAGATACAAATTTTGAAGACTTACGCCATATGGAACAATCATCTTGTGCTATTGTTATAATGAGCCTTCCCGAATCAGCGTTTACAAAACCATTGCAAGGTACAGGTTTTGTCATCACCCGCTGTACAGAGACGCCATTGACGGCATGTACGTATATTTCTAGCAAATGGCCACAAACGACACCGCAAGATAAAGTTGTACTACGTGTCTTTTTAGGAAAGCCTACAGACACGACGGTGGATACTCACAGTGAAGAAAAGTTGTGTGAATTGGCACTTTCAGAAATACGGAAGATATTAGAGTTCATAGGAAATCCAGAGTGGATGGAAGTAGTGCGATTACAAAAAAGTATGCCGCAATATGAAGTAGGACATAAAGAACGGGTGGCTACACTCATGAAACATGTGGCACAGAACTATCCAGGACTAGCATTGATTGGAACGCCATTTAAAGGGGTAGGTATGCCAGATGGCATCAAACAAGCATATGAATTAGTAGAAGCATGGAAAGAAGAAACTAAGGAGGTAGTTTCTATGGATACACATACAGAATCTAAACCCGTACATCATGGAGTAGGCTCAGTGGAGGGACATCAAGAATCTAAGCACGGTCATCCTGGCGCAGTGTTTATGGAAGGACGTCCAGAAATAACAGGACTAGAAAAAGTACCTGAAACATACGAAGGTTGGTTTAGCTTGCATGCTAATTATTCCATTAATTTTGAAAAATGGAGAACTTGGTCTGTTGAGCAACAACGTGAAGCATTACAATCTTTTAAGGAGTTTATTGGCAATTTAGAAACAGCTCATGAAGCTAATGAAAGTAGCTATGCTATGTACCAAATCAATGGTCATAAGGGAGATATTATGTTTTGGTTCTTGCAACCAACTTTGCAAGAGTTGAATGAAGTAGAGCTGACACTAAAAAAATTACCAATCTTTAGCGTATTACAACCAGAATCTTCCTTTGTATCTGTGATTGAAGTAAGCAATTATGTAAAATCTCCAAAGGATCATCCCAAAGTGCAAGCCCGGTTATACCCTAAAATTCCTAGATTGGCTTGCATGTGCTTTTACCCTATGGCTAAGCAACGTAATTTGACAGATAACTGGTACATGCTAGATCGTCAAAGTCGTGGTAGTATGATGCGTTCTCATGGTCAAATTGGCAAAAAATATGAAGACACTATCAAAGAGTTTACCACAGGCGCGTTTGGTATGGACGATTGGGAATGGGGCATTACCTTGATGAGCGATGATCCAATTCAGTTCAAAAAAATCGTCAATGAAATGCGCTTTGATGAAGTAAGTGCTCGTTTTGGCATTTTTGGACCATTTACGATTGGTACCATTCTAGATATGAATGGCATAGATCATCTGTTTTCCTAATGCATCAATAGGCATTAGACCATAAAGAAATACAATTGCGACAGGTTTGCATACTAGTACTATACTAGATTGTATAACCTGTCGTGTTTTTATTTTCCCCAATGTGGTGATGCTCATCTAAGAGTTGTGGCTAACAGCGATGGTTGAGTCATTTTTTATATCATTTTGGATAGAACTATTTGTATCTTAGTGATACTTATGCAGTGGTTATATGTTGTTATATGGTATAATGAAAGATATGATGAAGGAGTGATGTTATGAAATTATTAGCCATAGATTTAGATGATACGCTGTTACGTGATGATAACACTGTGTCTGACTATACAAAAGATGTGCTTAAACAAGCACAGGAGAAGGGAATTGAGGTGCTCATTGCCACAGGCCGTATGTACCAAACGGCATATCCTGTAGCACATCGTTTAGGCTTAGGCGATGTACCGATGGTACTGTATTCTGGCGGTGTCATTCAACGTGTGGAAAGTAAGGAACTCATTTGGGAACGAGCGATTCCACCAGAGGTAGCCCGTAAAGTATTAGCCATCGCAAAAGAGCATAATATCTATATTCAGTCCTATATTGATGATAAATTGTTGGTACACAGTGAAACAGAGTTTTCTCGCCTTTATGAAGAAATTACAGGTGCCAAGGCTGTGTATGTAGGGGACGCTATCTATGAACCTCAAAAAGGGACAAACAAACTACTAGTGGTAGAAGAACCTGAACGTATGACAGAGGTCATTGCTATTCTTTCCGAAGAAGTAGGCCATATGGTTGATTTAGTGCGGTCTAAGGTAAATTTTCTAGAAATCGTGGCACCTCATGTATCTAAGGGGGAAGCTTTAGCCTTCATGGGTGAACGATTGGGCATCGAATTAACAGATATGGTATCCTTTGGTAATTCGGAAAATGATATTTCTATGTTGCAAGCGACGGGGCATTCTGTGGCAGTAGGAAATGCTGAGGACCATGTGAAGACGATTGCCAAAGAAGTATGCGATACAAATGAAAATGATGGTGTCGCTAAATGGATCGAAGTGAATGTGTTATAAAATTTTGTAGGAGGGCCTCATGGAAGGGTTTCGTTTAATCATCGTGACCGGTATGTCCGGAGCAGGTAAAACACAAGTGATGCAAGTCTTGGAAGATATGGGATATTTCTGTATCGACAATATTCCTCCTGTGTTGATTCCTAAGTTTAGTGAAATTTGTCGTCAAAGTGCAGGCACTAAAGTGAGCCAAGTAGCCTTAGTAGTAGATATCCGTAGTCGTGAATTTTTTGATGATTTAAACAGTGCCTTAGAAGATTTGACGGCAATGAATGTGCCTTATGAAATTGTATTTATGGAAGCTAGCGATGACACTTTGATTCGTCGTTATAAAGAAACACGTCGCAGTCACCCATTGGCACCATCGGGTCGCATTAGTACAGGGCTTTCACAAGAACGGGCACTCTTGGCGGATGTACGTAGCAAAGCAGATCATATTATCGATACCACAAATATGAAAACATCGGCTTTGAAATCATTTATGCGCCGTACTTTTAGCCACGTGAAAGAACAAACCGATGGCATGGCGATTACGGTGGTAAGCTTCGGTTTTAAATTTGGCATGCCCAATGATGCGGATATGGTATGGGACGTAAGATTCTTGCCGAACCCGTACTACATTCCTGAATATCGTCATAAATCGGGCCGCGTACCAGTGGTGAAAGATTACATCCACTCCTTTGAAGTGACTGATGAATTTAAAAAGCATTTCTTTAGTACACTGGATTTTCTTGTGCCAAATTATGAACAAGAAGGAAAAAGTCAATTTGTGGTAGCCGTAGGCTGTACAGGCGGTATGCATCGTAGTGTGGCCATGGCAGAAGCACTGTATACACATTTGAAAGAAAAAGGTTGTAATGTTTCGGTGGAACATCGTGATATGATGCGTAATCATGTAGAAGAAGATGTGAATCCACGTTCTCGATTAGACCTATAAAGAAAGGAGCGGGACGATTCTTTCGTCTCTCAAGCCTATGAAACATAATAATTGGATGCGCTGGTTTGCGCCAGGCATTAATATTAAGCGGTGGCTATTCCTATTTTCTTTAGGCACGATTTGGCTGGTAGTGGGTGTTCTTATGATGATGAACTACCAGTGGATTAGCAACTTTGAAGATATTTTCTTGGAATTTTTATTTCATCTCACAGGATCCTATAACTATACTGTTATTGCTAGTCTTGGTTTGGCAGGTATTGTAGCGGGGATAGTAGCTATGTTGTGGGGCATACGTAAGCTCATTCAGACCATAGTGAATGCGATTTTACCGAATACAGAAGATGGTGTAAGCGATTATATTTTTGAAAAAATTCGTTTAGGGCAGGGGCCTAAAGTTGTTGTCATCGGTGGTGGTACTGGTTTATCCATGCTATTGCGAGGGTTAAAAAGTAAAACCACAAATTTAACGGCCATCGTGACGGTAGCAGATGATGGAGGTTCTTCTGGTCGCTTGCGGGAAGATTTTCAAATGATTGCCCCTGGAGATTTGCGTAACTGCTTAGTAGCATTAGCGGAAAAAGAAGGACTCATGGAAGAACTATTCCAGTATCGATTTACTAAAGGGGCAGAATTGTCAGGCCATAGTTTTGGGAACTTATTCTTAACAGCTATGACTCAAGTGCTGAAAGATGATGTGGAAAAAGCCTTAGAAGCATCTAGTAAAATCTTACGAGTTCGGGGACGTGTTATTCCCTCGTCTACGGAAGAAATCAAATTGATTGCGAAATTGACAGATGGCACTATCGTAGAAGGGGAAAGTAATATCCCTAATGCGGGTAAGCCCATTGTGAAGGTCTATACAGAACCACATAGACCATCTCCTGTAGGAGCGGCCTTACAAGCTATTGATGAAGCGGATGCCATCATTTTAGGCCCGGGCAGTTTATATACTTCGGTAATGCCAAACCTACTGATTGATAAGGTAGCGGATCATATTGCTAACTCTAAAGCAGCTAAAATTTATATTTGCAATGTCATGACACAGCCAGGTGAAACAGATGGGTATACTGTGTCTGACCATGTGAAAGCCATTGAAGCCCATAGTGAAGTGGGGATTATCGATACGGTGTTAGTGAATGACAATCGAATCCAAGATGCTACATTAGAACATTACAAACAAGCTGGTCAAGAACCAGTGGAAGTAGATATGGATGTATTGCAATCGATGGGGATTCGGACTATTCGTGCAAATTTAGTAGATAGCCAAGACAAAGCAGTTCACAATTCTGAGCGGTTAGCGAAGGTGGTCATGGATGTGGTCTATGCTTTGCAGACCGATATTGAACCGCATATTTTAGAATATTACTTACAACGAGAAGATCATTAAGTATGAAAGTAGAGCCTCTAGAGGCTCTATTTTCTAGTAGAAGTAGAAAAGGAGAGGCTATGTCATTTGCAGAAGATGTAAAAAATGAATTGTGCCAATTTAAAACAGAAGATGCGTGGGCATCCAAGGTAGAGGCCTCTTGTTTATTACGGATGGGTGGATCCATCTTATTAGGTATGCAAGGACGTGTAGGGGTGCGTTTGGTGACGGCCAATAATGCTGTAGCTAGACGAGTACTAGGAATCATCAAAGAACAGTATGATTTACCTACTTCTGTACTGGTGCGTAAAGGGTTAAATCTACGCAAAAAGAATATGTACACCTTAACGGTAGAACCTACAGAACCGAGTCGTCTTGCTTTAGAGGATTTACAATTGTGGCCCGTAGATGCCATGATTCCTGATGCATGGCTAAAAGATATGGAGTCTAGACGTGCCTTTTTGCGAGGGGCCTTTCTTGGATGTGGTTCTGTGAATAAACCGCAAAGTGATTATCATTTAGAGTTTATGACGACAAAGGAGAATTTTGCGGATCAAATTATTCGTGTCTTAAAAATGTTTCGTCTCAATGCACGGAAGGTAGAGCGTAAAGAAGAGTTTGTAGTCTATTTAAAGGAAGGCGATGCAGTGACGTCGTGCTTACAAATTATGGGAGCTCAATCAGCGCTGATGGACTTTGAAAATGTGCGTATTATGAAAGATGTTCGTAACACTATCAATCGACAAGTCAATTGTGAAACAGCAAATCTACAAAAAACAGTGAATGCAGCAGTACGCCAACTCGATGCGATCCGTATCATTGATAAGCATCAAGGTCTTGATTCTTTGCCAATTCGTCTTTATGAGGCAGCTATATTACGTCAAGAGTTTCCTGATGGAAGTTTGCAAGAATTAGTAGATGCTTATGAAACAAAATACAAACGGGAATTGACGAAATCTGGCATTGGACATCGTTTGCGTAAATTAGAGTCCATTGCCTTACAATGGGAGCCAGATGGGCTTACGATAGAATAGAGGAACTATGAAATTAATGAACAAAACACAATGGAAACGGTGGTTGCTAGGTAGCGTATTAGCCTTATTGGGGTTGGGTACTACCTATGGACAAACACCAAAGACTGTCAATATTGATGACTATACATTTACTCCTTTAGCGGTGAAAACTGTAAAAGAAATGGATACATTGTTGTTGTCAGATAGTCCCGAATATGTGAAAGAGCCTGGGATTGTAGCGGCTGGTACACTACACGGGAAAAGTCGTATTTACTTTTATCATGTCAATGAAGGAACAGAACCGATGAAAGTAGGTATATTATTAGAAAATAAAGGGAATGTCCCAGCATTCGTAGAGATTGAGCGAGCTATCTATGCGAAACCAAGTCCAGACTATTTTAAAGTAGGACGAGAGCTTTCTAAAAAAGAAATCACTACGACAGAATTAGATTTGGGTACTTGGGCGCAAGAAGGAGTCAATATTCCTGTTCGCTCTAAAGTGATAAAAAAAGACATTAAACAACAAAAAGAAAATCTCGAACAATCTCGAAAAGCAAAGGTAAAGAGAGTGGAAGAAGAAGTCAAAAAGGATGCCACATCACGAACTATTTCTTTAGTATCACACGATACCAGTGCCAAGGAATTTGTATTACGTCCTGGGGAAGTACGTCCCATTTTTACTGAACTAGAAAAAGTCCTCGTGAAAAAAGATGATTTATTTAGCGGTATCGTTGATCTTTCAACTTCGGAACCTATCTATGCCTCTGTGGCAGTAATGGAACCTAAATCAACAGTTACCTATGGGTTACCGTTGCTGCCAATTCATCCTATCGATGAGGTAGAGTTGCGTGGCACTTATGAAGGGATGCGCAGATTCCATGTAGTAGAACCAAAGTTCAATAGTGATGCAGGTCCTGCAAGCTTTGAAATTGCCAATGACCGAGAAGATGCTTTCATTAGCGGTGTTGATGAAACGACAAATGGTAAGGTGGTAAAAAATAAGGGGAATTATGGTGTTTCCAATGTATACGTGTTGCATACAGAAGGGAAAACCCCGTATGCATTGTACTTTAACCCACTAGGTGGCGCATTCAGTGGGACATTCAGGATTACATCTTCAAAAGGTGCATATACCTATGATGTGCCTGTAAAAGGTCCCTACTTAGGGCATCAAACGATTTATGACACACAGTTGCTAGATGTATTTGATAGACCAGAAGATTTGATACTAGAATACATGTCACCAGGAGCGTCTAACTTACCGGTTAGATTTTTGTTGATTCCTCAAATTGCAAAGGAAATAAAAAACGATAGTACATCATCGGAGTATGTAACGAACCTAGTGAATAAAATTTTGGGAAAATAATCAAAAACTAGTTAATACAATCTAAAAAGACATGGTATAGAAGTAGTAAGGATTTATAATTTTATACAAAATTAGTATAGATATTATCGAAAACTATGCGAATTGAAATTTTGCTGTATATTTTAAAATAATCTAAAACGACAAATTTTATATTGACAATCGTTGCCAACTATACATATAATGAGTATTAGAAATGATACTCAGATTAAAGTAGGCGATGTAATTCGGCAAAGAGGCCCATTTGTTAGTCGTATGAGACAACAAGTGGGCTTTTTTTGAAAGGAGGAACATGAGTCAAAATAGAATGAATGCTATCGAAAAGTTCAAACCGAAAGTGATGGATTTAGATATGTTGTCTACCACAGAGGTAGAACATGGCACTATTTATGAGATGAATACGCCTCAAGGCAAGGCGAAGATGCACAGCTATCCGGTGTTTGGTGGGGTAGAATTAACCTTCCAAGAAGTGACTATGAAAGAAATTCGTCATCGGGCGAAACCTTTAGAAGGTATGTTTGAAATCCATTATTGTAAAGAAGGGCGCATTGAGTGCGCCTTTGATAATGGAAAAGTGTTATATATGGATGAAAATGATATTTCTGTGGGGTGGAAAGAGTCACCTAGTTATGTACACTCTACGAAGTTTCCTACGGCTTTTTACAAAGGAATTAATTTGTCTATTTATATTCCAAAAGCTCAAGAAATGGTCAATAAATTTGTAGGTAATAATAGTATCGATCTGCGAGAAATATGCAATCGGTTCTGTAATGATTTTGAATTTGGCTTTGTATGTCGTAGAGAATCAAGGTTGAGTGATATTTTCAAAAGTTTATATGATGTGCCAATGGAAGTGATGCCAAATTTGTTTCAATTAAAATGCATGGAAATCATCCTGTTGTTAAGTACATTAACGGCTGATTACGATTGTTGTATGCCATATTTTGAACGCAAACATGTAGAAAGTGTGAAACGTATGCACGAATTTTTGATGAAAAATTTAAATCAAAAACCGACTATTGAAGAGTTGGCAAAAACATATGGGTTAGCACCAACGGCATTAAAGAAATGTTTTAAAGGGATTTATGGCAGTAGTATTCATCAGTATGTAAAGCATATGCGAATCAAAAAAGCAGCCAAAGATCTAGTAAATACAAATGATAGTATTCTCAGCATAGCTAATCGATATGGCTATGAAAATGCCAGTAAGTTTGCAGAAGCATTTCGGGTTATTATGGGACATAAGCCTAGTGAATACAGGAAGAAAAATAAAATGTCTGAATGGATTGAATAGAAGCTTTTTAGAGTAGATTTGAAAATATTAAATTTGCTATTATATACATAAGCTGATAAAAATTATCATATTTTTAATGGAGGTAACAATATGGACAGCCTTTTATACATTGTACATTTATTTAACAGCGGTGGATTAGTAATGTATCCATTGGTAATTTTATCAATCATTGTAATTGCGATTGGAATTGAGCGTTATACGTATTTCAAAGCTAATACTGCATTGCTAAAAGAATTTAGTCATGATGTGTATTTTGCAGTAAAAGAAAATGATTGGGCGAAGGCAAAAGAATTATGTGCGGCTAACCAAACTGCGACAGGTCGGATTTTAAATGCAGGATTAAAGTACTCCAAAAATGAAGCAAGCATGAAAAATGCGTTTTCTGAACAAATGATGATTGAAGCATCTCATTTGAAAATTCATTTGGACTACTTAAGCGCTATCGTAACTATTTCTCCATTGTTAGGTTTATTAGGAACAGTATCTGGCATGATTGGTACATTTAGTATCCTTGACAGTGGTTCTGGTGCCTCTGCTATCTCCGGTGGCGTTGGGGAAGCCTTGATTGCTACAGCAACAGGTTTGTTAGTTGCCATTTTATCCTTCTGTGTATATACATATTTCAGTCATCGTATGGATGCCATCATCAATGATACAGAAACGTTATCTGTGGTGTTATTAAATGGTATGAAAGAGCAATGGAGTGATTCTCATGTTTCAAAATAGTCGATTAAAAATGAAACCTGAGTTCATGATTGTGCCAATGATTGATATCATATTCTTCTTATTGGTGTTCTTTATGATGAATAGTATCGAAACAGTGGCACAAAAGTCCTTGGGTGTACAGTTACCACAAGCACAATCAGCAACACAAGTCAAACAAAGTCCTGTGATCCTCACCTTAGATAAAGAAGGGCATATTTTGATTGACTCTAAACCATATAGTATCGATGAAGCTCGTAATTACATTACTAGCAAAGTAGGAGAAAATCCAAATACAGCGGTACTACTACAAGCAGACAAAAATACGCAACATGGATTCGTGGTTGCCATTATGGATATGCTAAAAACGATTGGGGTTAAGAAGTTCTCAATTGCTGCTAGCTAGAAAGGATGACACATGGAACAATATATTTCCTGGAAAAAATCCTATATAATCTCCGTTGTAATCCACATTATTCTAGCAGTTGTATTAGGCCTTGCTTTAGTCTCAGTAGTTGAGCATAAGGAGACAGAAAATGCTTTTGAAATTGACATGTCTATCTCCGACGATTTAAAAGCATCCGCTGGCGGTGGTGGCGGTGGTGGCGGAGTGTCCTTCCCACAACCTCTTTCCCAAGAAGTTGTACAAGCAAAAGTACAGGCTGCACAACAAAGTCTGTCTTCTCCAGTACCGGTAGAGGATGCTGTTAATGTACCAACTTCTACGAATGCTGCGACAGGTGCTAGTGATGGAACATCTAGCAACCAAGGAACTGGTGGTGGATCTGGTGGCGGTAATGGCACTGGTAACGGTACTGGCGATGGTAGTGGCAATGGCTCTGGTAGCGGTGGTGGATCTGGAACTGGTAGTGGCGGAGGTAATGGCGATGGTGTAGGTACTACAACCGGTAATGCCCCATTTGACTGGGCAGGTTTTGTAGCTACTGTACAAGCTCAAGCACAAGGCACATACCCTCCAATGGCAGTAAAACGTAATTTACAAGGTAGTGTTACAGTTAGCGTAACTATCGATGCAGGCGGTAATATCGCATCTGTATCTGCTGGCGGTGGTCCAGGTATCTTAAATAGCCATACCCAGGATGTTGTCTATGGCATAGGCAACTATCCAAATGGTAGTGGTTCATCAGTATCAAATACATTCACTGTGTATTACACTTTGAATGGTGACTAGTGCAAAGGCACAAGAAATAATTCAGGAGGAATTATGGATTTAAAAACTTTATTTGACTCCATGTCGGAGGAACAACGTAATATTCAACTTGGTTTTGATACGGCGACGCCGTTGACACATGCTTTTACAAGTAAACGTGCGGTACATGCTGGTCTAAGTGGTCGTCCTTTAGAAAAGGATGAGGCACAACGTGTATGGAATGAATTAATGCAACAACCGCCTGTTCCAGGGCAAATGCAAACGGCATATATTCATATCCCATTCTGTCAAACTAAATGTACTTATTGTGGATTCTATCAACATGCTACGAATCAAGATGCAGAAGATAAATATGTAGATATGTTATTGAAAGAAATGCAAATGGCAGCCGACCAACCACGGTTCCGTGATGGCTTGATTCATACTATTTTTATCGGTGGTGGTACGCCGACATCGTTATCAGCTAATAATGCAAAACGCATGTTATCTGCTATTCAAGAATATTTTCCGTTGGCCAATGACTATGAGTTGACATTAGAAGGTCGTATTCACGACTTGGTGCCTGAAAAAATGGATGTATGGATGAGCCATGGTGTAAACCGTATGTCCTTAGGGGTACAGTCTTTCCATACTCACGTACGTCGTCAATTAGGTCGTTTAGATGATCAAGATACAGTATTGTCTCGATTAGAGCAATTAAAGGCATATCAACAATGTTCTGTGATTGTAGATTTAATCTACGGTTTGCCAGATCAAACGATGGATGTGTGGATGGAAGATTTAAAACTTCTTGAACAATCTGCAGCAGATGGTATGGATTTGTATCAATTAAATGTTTTTGAAAATAGTGATTTACAAAGCTTGATTGAGCGCGGTAAAGTAAGCCCAGCAGCTACTACTAAAGAGCAAGCTTTGATGTATGAATCGGCTGTCAAATATTTGATGAAACGTGATTTCACACGTTTAAGCGCAGCTCATTGGAGTCGTGCACCACGTGAACGTTCTATGTACAACACTATGGCGAAAGCTGGATATCCAATGTATCCATTTGGCTGTGGTGCCGGTGGTAATTTAGGTGGCTATATGACAATGTTACACCGCGTATTACCTCCATATGAAGCCCTTGTAGAAGAAGGTAAAAAACCATTTATGGTTCTTATGAAACAATCTGAGCTACAAGAGTTCTCTAATTATGTAATCAGTTCCTTGGAACGAGGCGTTTTAAATCTAGATGCTTTGATCGAAATGGATGCAAAATTAGAAGATTTACGTTGGCTGCTTGATACTTGGGTAACTCGTGGTTTGATGGAATATAATGGCGTATTATATCGCTTAACAACAGCTGGTGGATTCTGGCATGTAAATATTACACAAACAGTTATTGAATGTGTTCAATACATCTTAACTGGTGAAAGTACATTGTTACATGAAAACATTGCTGCACAAAACCACGGTGGTAAGCCCAAAGATCATCCACATGTAGGGGGTCATCCTGAAGGAGTGGCGAAACATCCTCATGGCGCAGGCGGACACCCAGCAGGTATTCCAAAAGGTCATCCAGAAGGAGTACCAATGGGAGGACATCCAGCAGGTGTGCCTAAGCATCCACATGGGGCAGGCGGACACCCAGCGGGTATTCCAAAAGGTCATCCAGAAGGAGTACCAATGGGTGGACATCCAGCAGGTGTACCTAAGCATCCACATGGAGCAGGTGGACACCCAGCAGGTATCCCAATAGGGCATCCAGGAGATGTTGAGACAACTCGTGCTCATGGCACAGTAGGACATAGTCCATTTAAGAAAAATATTTAGGTAGTATCTATTACAGGCGAACTCCTACACACCTTACCAAACCAAATATATAGTTTCCTGTAATAGTTCTATAGCCACTCATCGAGTGGAATCAGGTATACCAGGTCAAAGTTGGTAGGCTGCATCATACTATAGTACGTTTAAAATCACTTCTGTAATGAGAGTGCAGTATCCGCAGGCTAAGCCTGCGGATGTATATCTGATATATGAACATTGTGCCTTAGACTACAATGTTACATAGAAAATAATGATATACTAAGTATAGTATTTATATGTTATGTAAAAGGAGCGCACTTCCTAGAAGTGTGAAAAAATGAATGAAAGCAATCGTAGTTTACTCAAGCCGTACAGGCAATACAAAATTAGTAGCAGAAGCTATGGCAAGTGCTTTGCCTGCTGGTACACCATGTGTATCTGTGAAAGAAGTTCCAGCTGATTTAGCATCTTATGATGTAGTATTTATGGGTTTCTGGGCAGACCAAGGTAACGCTGATAAAGCTGCACAAGCGGTACTTAAAGAAATCACAAATGAGAAAGTAGCTTTATTCTGTACATTAGGGGTTCCACCTGTATCTCCTCATGCACAAGAAACTGTGGAAGCCGCTGCGAAATTGTTGCCAAATGGTCAAACACCAGTAGGTTATTTCAAATGCCAAGGTAAAGTAGATCCAAAAATCATCGAAATGATGTACAAAATGTTCCCAGAAGGACATGCCCATGGTAAAAGTCCTGAACGTGATGCACGCCATGCACAAGCAGCATCTCACCCAGATGAAAACGACTTGGCTAATGCAAAAGCATTTGCAACTGATGTGCTAAAATCAATCTAATAAGGACGCTAAAATTATAGAGAGCATAATGATATAGTAATAAGACTGTATTCTGTCAACAAAGATATGTGACATATTTTTGTATGATGGAATACAGTTTTTTATTTTTTATAAAA
>UQVF01000040.1 GCA_900544365.1 uncultured Veillonella sp.
ATAGCTCGTGCTAAGAACTCTTTATATGAGTAGCCCCCACATTTGACAAAGAGCCTATTTGTATATTTACCAGCGATCAACACCAAGATGTTTTTCCATGCGGCGCATCATACGTGCGAAAGCGTCATCTTCTTCTTTCTTTTGAGATGTTGTTTCCTCAGCTGCAGGAATGATATTGTCAGACGTGATAATCACGGTATCTCCGAAAGAATGGTAGGTATGACCACCTACACGTTTAGTTTGGGAGTAGCTTTCATCGTAAGAGTATGGTTCTACACGATCTTTGTGGAAGAAGTCGTCCTTGTTATATTCACGGACACCCGCATTGTAAGCATCGATAGCGGCACGTTTTTTAGTAATCAACATTTGAATTACTGCATCTGTGTCGGATAAGTAATCTTCTAGATCCTTTGTATAGGCCTTCATATCTTCCGTAGATGCCATTTTGAAAGACATAGGTTTATGTTCTCCCTGAAAACTAGGGTAGTTAATAGATGCAGCAAAAGCGGAAGAGCCGATAGTCATGGCTAGGGTTGTTAATAGTAATGCACGTTTCATAAGTGTCTCCTTCTTAGTATCTAGTGTATAAATGTTAATTAGGCACACTCAACTAGTAGGTTACCATAGAGTGTATTATATGCTGTTTCAAGGCTTTCACCGGGGGAACCTATGAATTAAATATATAATTAGAAGCATAAGGGTTAGGATTCATTTGGTGTACCTTATCATCTGTAACTAAAGTATATCTTACTAATATGAAGAGAAGATGATGAATACAAAAAGATAGCTATTTCGGCTACATAGAGAATATACATAAACTTATATAGATTAGCGTACAAAAAAGCGACTGTTTTTACAGTCGCTTTAGTATACCTATACTAGCTCTAACCCACTTGGGATGATGTATATGTAATTTGACCCACTTGGGTAGATATCATTACTACTTAGTATATTGTGTATATCAGGCACTTGCCTTTAGAACTACTTAGTTCTTATGTTAATTGGTTTGTATCACTTGATACAGTTGTATAGTACTTATCTAAGAAACCACTCGGTTTATTAATTAGATAAGAGTTTCTCCGTGTTGAGAGAAGAATGCTTGTGGATGAGCACATACTGGGCAAAGTTTAGGAGCTTCTTCGCCGATGTGGATGTAACCACAGTTAGCACAAATCCAAGCAACTGGTTGTTCACGTTTGAACACTGTACCACCTTCAACAGCTGTTACAAGGTCAAGGTAACGTTCTTCGTGACGAGCTTCGATAACACCAACTTGTTCGAATAAGTAAGCGATTTTAGCGAAACCTTCTTCTTTTGCAACTTTAGCAAATTCTGGGTACATTACAGTGTGTTCGTAGTGTTCACCAGCAGCAGCGTCTTTTAAGTTGATCGCTACGTCAGCGTTTACATCGCCACCGTGTAACAATTTGAACCATACTTTAGCATGAGCAGATTCGTTGATTGCTGTTTCTTCGAAGTAATCAGCGATTTTGTTCATACCAGCTTTGCGAGCTGCACTTGCATAGTATGTATACTTACGGTTAGCTTGAGATTCACCAGCGAATGCTGCTTGAAGATTTTTTTCTGTTTGAGTACCTTTTAATTCTGGCATTTTCTTTCCTCCATGTACTTTACATAGTTGTAATAAAATAAATACTTATTTGTATAGTGGGCTTGTTCACTTGAACAAGTCCCTATTGATTTCGTTACTTAACGAATAATCATTGTTGATTACATTATAGACTATGAAAATGAGAAATGCAAGTCTTTTTTTAGAAAATTTAAAAAATTTTTTATAAATGATAAATCCTCTCAATCGGCTGTGTTATCGCATTTATAGCCATTTAATTCCCTATAAAAATAAGGGGATTACACAGAAAAGAAATTGAGAATCGAACTCAAAAGATAAAATCGTAATGATAATATATAGAAAACCCTCTATTTACAGGCTTTCCTAGATAGGAAGAAGAATCGGGTGCTTATGAGATACTACTAAGTGATACTAGTCATCAATGGTACTGGTATATTTGTATAAGATAGAGGAGAAACTTTCACAAATGCACATAGGGCCCTATAGAGAAATATAAAGTTAGATGATATACTATAGACATAATTATGGAAATAGGAGGTGCCTATGGGATTTGTAAAATACCAAGTAGGTGATGTGGTACAAATGAAGAAACCCCATCCTTGTGGTAGTCAGAATTGGGAGATTAAACGAACTGGCGTTGACTTCGTAACAGTCTGTGAAGGCTGTGGGCATCAAGTGATGATACCACGACCTAAGTTTGAAAAGAATGTAAAAAAGATAGTATCCAGAAAAGAAGCAACAGAAGAATAAGATGTGTTCGTATATCAGTATAGTTTTTTGGGAGAGGGATATCTATGGTTGATTTAACGAAATATGCAGCCAAGGGTGGTTGCGCATGTAAGATTGGACCTCATATCTTAGCAGATGTGTTGCAACATATGCAGATGCCCACCCATCCAGCTGTATTGACCGATGCATCTGGTATGGAAGATGCTGGGGTGTATCGAATTAATGAGAGTCAAGCTCTTGTGCAAACGGTAGATTTTTTTACACCTCCAGTGGCAGATCCGAGATTCTTTGGTCGAGTGGCGGCGTGTAATAGTTTAAGTGATATATACGCTATGGGGGGGACGCCTATATCAGCATTGAATATTGTAGGCTTTCCTGTGCCTTTAGTGAAAGAAGGTGTCCTTCGTGAGGTATTAGAAGGTGCCAATGAGGTCTTACTAGAGACGGGAGTAGCTCTTCTTGGTGGTCATAGTATCGAAAATGAAGTACCTGTTTTTGGAATGGCTGTGACAGGTCTCATCAATCCTCGACATATTTGGACCAATGGAGATGCTCAAGTGGGGGATGTGTTGATTTTATCTAAACCGATTGGAACGGGGATTATGAACACGGCTGCAAAAGGTGGCGTATTCCCTGAAGGTGTGCAGGAAGCTATGCGGAGCATGGGAACCATTAATAAGGAGGCCCGAGATGTGGCTGCACAGTTTACCATTCACGGCTGTACGGATATTACAGGATTTAGTTTAATTGGTCATGTGTCTGAAATGGCAAAAGCCAGTGGAATCTCTATTGAACTCTATACGGAGCAAATTCCTCTTTTTACCGATGTATTAGAGGCGGCTCGTATGGGCCTAGTCCCTGCAGCGACGTATGGAAATCGCAAGGCTTTGGGTGATCAAGCAGAATTCGAGGACTACTTAGATCCTGTGTGGAGCGATATTTGCTTCGACCCGCAAACATCGGGTGGTTTATTATTTGCTTGTTCTGAAAGTGAAGGGAATCAGCTACTTTCAGAGTTACAAGAAAAAGGTTTACAGGCTGCACAGATTGGCCGTGTCATTCAGGAAGGAAGGAAACAAGTATATGTCAAATAAAGAAGTAACTATAGATATGCGAGGTCAAGTATGCCCAGCACCAGTGATTGAAGCGAAAAAGGCGATGGATGCCGATGCGAATATGTATGTGAAAGTCATCGTCGATAATGACGTGAGTCGTGACAATGTGGTGAAATTAGGGGAATACCGAGGCTATGAAAACCATGTGTTAGAGCAAGAAGGAAATTATATTGTGGTATTGATTCCTCCTACAGCAGTGAAAGAGGAAGTGGCTGCGGTTAGCGCTGTGAATATTCAAACATCGAATGATCTAGAAGACCTAGATTTGGAAGATATTTTTGAAAATGAATTTGCCGCACCTTTAGGAAAGGTGGTAACGAATACAACGATTGCTGGTGGGGAAGCTCCGTTTTATATGACGAATGGAACCGGTAGTCTAGAACGTAGTATTGCAGCCTATGAAAAAACAAAAGCAGAAAAAGCGGCTATGGGTGCGCCAATTAGTCAAGATACAGTGCCACCTGAATTGATGGGAGCCGTGGTGCCTTCTGTGCCGTCGGCTTCTATGGATGGTAAAGTGCTACTATTTACGAGGGATTATTTAGGTGAAGGCAGTGAAGAGTTAGGCCGTAACTTGATGAAAACATTCATCTATGTATTGACGGAAACGGATGTGAAACCAAAAGCCATCTATTGCATCAATAGTGCTGTAAAAATGCTTGTAGAAGGGTCTGAACATATTGAAAACTTCAAAGCTTTGGAAGCTGCAGGTGTAACTGTAAGCGGTTGCGGTATTTGCTTAGACTTTTATGGGGTAAAAGATAAAGTACAAGTAGGCACTATTACCAATCTTTATGCTATTACTGAAAGCATGATGCAAGAACCATTTGTTACATTGTAATTAGATGCGTGGTGACACTGACAGATATAACTGAAAAGATTGCATGAGGGATAGGGGGTATCTGCTTTGGAAGTAATTAGTCAACAGCTTAAGATACCTATAGATAAGGTATCACGAAAAATTCTTATTCTATTTAGTTCTTACTATTTTGCAGATAAAGCAGATAAAACGCTAGGGCAATATAAAGTACCTCATCAGTTGATGCCAGTTCCACCAGAACTATCTAGCGCTTGTGGGCTATCTATTGGTATAAAAGAAGAATACATAGAAGAAGTGCTACGTATCTTTGAAGTAGAAAAAATAACCCCTTCTCATATGTACTATTATGAGAAGGGGAAAGAACCGATAGAATATGTGCATAAACCTTGCTAATGTAGGTTATAGTAATTAGTTAAGGATGTATTAAAATAGTATAAACAATATGAAAGCTAGGCATATGGAGAAATGTGTGCCTAGTTTTTTATGTGTAGTTTGTATTTAAACGTGTTTATAGGCTGGTATCATTGTTTTGGTATATATTATAAATGAGCTTTTGAAGTGAAAGAAACTAAAAGAGGCATATACAGTGATATTTTAAGTAAAAGTACACTGCATATGCCTGTATTGTATTAGTAGATTATTATACGTTGAAACGGAAATGTGTTACATCGCCGTCTTTCATGATATAGTCTTTGCCTTCTAGGCGAACAAGACCTTTTTCTTTGGCAGCATTTTGGCTACCGCAAGCTTCTAAATCGTCAAAAGATACAATTTCTGCACGAATAAAGCCTTTTTCAATATCGGAGTGGATTTTACCAGCTGCTTGAGGAGCTTTTGTGCCTTCCACGATAGTCCAAGCACGAGCTTCCATTTCGCCAGCTGTGAAGTAATTAATTAAACCTAATAAGGAGTAACTAGCCTTGATTAATTTTGTTAAGCCACTTTCTTCTAATCCTAGGTCAGCTAGGAAAGCTGTTGCTTCTTCGTCGGATAGTTCAGCGATTTCAGATTCAATGCGAGCAGATACCACAACTACGCCAGAGCCTTCTTTTGCTGCGTATTCTTCTACTTGCTTTACAAATTCGTTGCTAGAGTAATCGGATACTTCGTCTTCTCCTACGTTGGCAACGTATAAGGATTTTTTTGCTGTTAATAATGTTAAATCTTTTAAAATATCTAATTCATCTTCTGTTAATCCTTGGGCACGAACAGGGATGGCATCTCCTAATGCAGCAGATACTTTTTCTAAAATAGGTGCTTCCACGCGAGCATCTTTGTCACCAGATTTTGCTAACTTAGCAATACGTTGTAAGCGCTTGTCTACACTTTCAAGGTCAGCCAAGCAAAGTTCAGTGTTGATGATTTCAATATCGCGAACAGGATCCACAGATCCTGCCACATGTGTGATGTTAGGATCATCAAAACAACGGATAACTTGAGCGATAGCATCGACTTGGCGGATGTGGCTTAAGAATTTGTTGCCCAAACCTTCTCCTTTGGAAGCGCCAGCTACTAAGCCTGCAATGTCTACAAATCGCATGGCAGCAGGTAAGATGCGTTTAGAACCGAACATATCAGCCAACACAGCTAAACGAGCATCTGGTACGTCAACAACACCTACATTTGGTTCAATTGTACAGAATGGATAGTTCGCCGCTTCTGCGCCAGCCTTAGTGATGGCGTTAAACAATGTACTTTTTCCGACATTTGGAAGGCCTACAATGCCTACTTCTAAATTTGTGCTCATTGGTGGGTAACTCCTTTTATGATTGCAATAAATTATCAAAATAGTATAAACGGTATGTATAATTTATGATATACTATAAATAAGAGAGATTCCAACGTGAGTTGGGCTCATCTCTTCCTACTCTGGGAGGAGGTGATACTATGACACCATTTGAAATCGCATCTTTATTGATACAGTTTGGAATGTTAGTTGTAGCAATTTTGACTTACCGTAAAAGTAAGTAAAATGCCTAACGATATAAGGTTTCGCGTACCTTAACACGTTAGGCATTTCGATTTTTGATACGTTTCGAGATGAGCCTAACGCCTAGTACACGTTGTGGGCTCTCTTTTTTACAGTCATAGTATACCATAATTGCATACTACCTGCCAATAGATTTATAGAAAATATAAAAATAGAGGAACGTTGATACTTCTTGCTCGATGTTCCTCTATTTTATTTATTGCTATTTTGTTACAGCCTCGTTTATCTCAAGAAATAAGATGCTATTATCAAATGTATATCTTATAGATAATGGGCACGTAATTCTTCAGCAGATTTTGGGGATAACCAAGCTGGTGCAATGTCGAATACTGTGAAAGCACCGCGGCCACCATGTGCTGCTAAGCGATGTACACCACGAGCAAAGGCAACGAGTACAGCACCAGTGAACTCAGGGTTAGAATCTAATTGTAAGCCGAATTCGTAGATATGTTTTGTACCTGTTGTAGTTTCACCACTGCGGATGACAAGACCACCGTGAGGAATACCTTTGTGGTTTGCATCTAATTCTTCTTGGGAAATGAATGTTACTGTTGTTTCATAACCAACGAAGTAGTTAGGCATTGTTTTAATTTCGTTTTCGATGCGAGCTGCATCAGCGCCTTCTTCAAGCACTACATAACATTCGCGAAGGTGAGAAGAAGTCGCTGTGACTTCAGGAGTTTCACCATTGCGGATAGCAGAGATGATTTCTTGTTTAGGTACTGTATATTGACGAGCATCTGCTACGCCTTCGATACGACGGATTGCATCGGAATGACCTTGAGATACACCACGGCCCCAGAATGTGTAGGAGTCGCCTTGTGGTAGGATACTTTCAGCGTATACACGTTGCAAAGAGAACATGCCAGGGTCCCAACCACAAGAAATCAAGGCAGCGGTACCTGCTTCTTGGGCTACTTTACGAACGTTTTCAAAGTGCTCAGGAATACGAGCATGTGTATCGAAACTATCGATGACATTGAAATGAGCTGCGATAGCTGGAGTTTGATCGATTAGGTCTGTGGCACTACCACCGCATAATACCATGACATCGATTTTGCCTTTGAAAGATTCTACTTCTTCCATAGTGTAGCTAGGCACGCCACTGACAGTTTGTAAACCAGAACGGCGAGAGAATACACCGACTAATTCCATATCTGGTTGTAATGCTACAGCCGCTTCTACACCGCGACCAAGATTGCCGTATCCAACGATACCAATACGAATATTGCTCATGTTGCTTCCTTTCGTGAAAGTTGATACTTTCATTAATATTAAATACTATAACGAACTGTAATGGGAGATTACAGTATATGATGACATAAAATAGGGGGACTATGCTCACTATTTTTCGCATGTATCATTATAGCGGAAAATTCCCGTAGAGAAAAGGGGAATATTAAAATTGTAGTGTTTTAATGCGATCCACAGCACGAATTGTGTTTTCTCGGCTACCAAATGCAGTGAGGCGTAGATAGCCTTCCCCTTCTGGACCAAAACCAGAACCAGGAGTGCTCACAATGTGTACTTTTTCTAATAATGTGTCGAATAAGTCCCAGCTAGTCATGCCAGTAGGAGCTTGAATCCAAATGTAAGGAGCATCTACGCCACCAAATACAGTAAGACCAATAGCTTCTAAGCCTTCACGGATGATGCGAGCGTTTTCCATGTAGTAAGCAATGTGCTCTTTAATTTGTGCACGACCTTCTGGTGTGTAAACAGCAGCAGCGCCACGTTGGATGATGTAAGGAACTCCGTTGAATTTTGTCGTTTGACGACGATTCCACATTGGATTCAGAGGAACACGTTTACCTTCTGCGTTCTTTGCAGTTACTTCGTGAGGAACTACAGTGTAAGCGCAACGAGTGCCAGTGAATCCAGCCGTTTTGGAGAAAGATCTGAATTCGATAGCTACTTCACGAGCGCCTTCGATTTCATAAATAGAACGAACTGTATCCGTAGAAGTGATGAAAGCTTCATAAGCAGAGTCGAACATCAAAATTGCTTCATTATCTTTACACCATTGTACCCATTCTGCTAAGCGAGCGCGGCTTAATACAGTACCAGTTGGATTGTTAGGGCAGCAAAGGTATACGATATCTACTCGCTCTTTTGGAAATGCAGGAGAGAAGTTGTTTTCTGCATTTGTTGGCAGGTATACCACTTTTTCGTAAATGCCATCGATAGCTTTGCCCGTACGACCGCCCATGACGTTAGAATCTAGGTATACAGGATATACAGGGTCGGTGATAGCAATGATGTTATCTTCGGAGAAGATTTCTTGGATGTTACCCACATCAGATTTTGCTCCGTCGGACACGAAGATTTCGTCTGCTTGAATGGTGATGCCTAATGGGGCGTAATCTCCTTCAGCGATAGCATTGCGCAAGAAATCGTAGCCTTGCTCCGGACCGTAGCCGCGGAATGTGTCGGCAGAACCCATTTCGTCCACCGCAGCGTGCATAGCTTCGATTACTGCTGGCACAAGAGGGCGTGTCACATCACCAATACCAAGGCGAATGATGTCTGCCTCAGGATGACTTTCTTTGAAAACTTCTACTTTACGAGCAATATTAGCGAATAAATAAGAACCTTGTAGGTTTTCATAATTAGGATTTACAGTAGCCATAGGAGCTCCTTATCTTAAAATATAACAATAGTAATCTATAAAGAAGTAAAGGCCCTTTAAGAGAACCTTTAAATTGCATCTCTATATTCTATAGTATTAATAGCAATATGTCAAAGTAAAAAACAGGACCGCTTTAAGAACGGTCCTGTAAAGGTTAATAGTTATATTGTTAATAGGGTTCGCTGTACTTTCCTCAAACGATACATATAGCACAAGGCAGCGGTAGAGGTACTAGTTAATAGCCCAATCCATACAGAATAGGGACCGAAGTCTGTGAATAAGAAGCAAAGATAGGCTACAGGGACAGTCACGCCCCAGTATGTGCCGATAGCAATAATAGATACACTTGTTACATCTCGATAGGCACGTAGTACCCCTTGCAGTGGTGTGCCTAAGGCATCGATAATAGTGAAGAATACGGCATAAGAAATGAAACTTTCAATTAAAGGAATCATGTGCTCCTCATTAGTGAACAGTCCTGCCAAGTAATCGATGTGCGTAAAAGAGTAGGTGCCAATGCAGAGGGCGATAAAGATAGCTACACCACGTGTAATCCATGTGTAGGTGACGGCCTGTTCGTATCGTTTGGCGCCTAATTCATAGGCGATGACGATAGTGGAAGCCATGCTTAAGCTAAGAGGAAAGGAGAAAGTAACACCTAGGAAACTAGCTGCAGCTTGATGGGCTGCAATGATGTCCGTGCCGAAGTTGGCCATGGAAATACCAGCGGTACTGAAAATACTAATTTCTGCAAAGATAGATAATCCGATAGGGATACCTAAGGACAATTGGTCGCGAATGAGTGCCCAGCTAGGTCCTGTGAAAGAGGACCAAAAGTGATAGTGCTTAAACTTCTTGTGGTACGTAATCATTCCAAGATAACAGAACATCATATACCAATAGGCGATGACTGTTGCGATGCCGGCACCGAAGCCACCGAAGGCAGGAATAGGACCAAGACCTGGAATGAAGATAGCATTGCCAATGGATTGAGTCAATACGCTGCTGCTAATGATGTATAAAGAATAACGTGTATTTCCATGAGCGTCGACGATGTAGCGGAAAGCGGACATGATCATCATGGCAGGAAAGGCTACGCACATTGCGTACATATATTGCAGACATACTGTTTTAGCAGCGGGTTCAATACCAAGTATATCGAGTAAAGGAGAAAGACCACTGATGGTGGCTATAATAAGACATGTTGCGAAGATAAGCCCTAAGTATACATTTTGCCACATAATAGAAGCAATAGATTCTGTTTTTTTAGCTCCTAAGGCGTGAGATATGATAGGAGTGACTCCTAGAAGAATACCAGTGAGACCAAAAAAGGCTGCTACCCATAAATTATAGCCCATAGCCATGCCGGCTAAATCTACTGTACTATATTGCCCCGTTAAGGTGACAGCTACAAAGCTGCCGAGAATTAATGAAACTTGTGTTGCTGTGACGGGGGCGGCCACTAAACAGAAGTGTTTAATCATAGAAACTAAAGACATAGTGCCTCCCAAAACAAACTTACATATCTAATTAATAATGTTTATAACATTTAATTTTATCACTAAATATACTTTATGTCTATGACTGTCAGAGGGAGATGTCTCTTAAAAGAACATGGTATATAATGGTGACAATTCAGTTATATCAATGGATATAACGTGGTATGTTGCATGAAGGATATAGAAGTATATAATTTTTGCATAGAATTATATTTTTAATGCAACTGTTATGGTGGAGACACCAGAAAGGAGTTATATGTTAGGAGCAATCATTGGTGATATGGCAGGCTCTATTTATGAGTTTGATAATATCAAAAGCCGAGATTTTGAGTTCTTATCAGAACGATGTGAGCCTACAGATGATTCAATTTTAATATGTGCTATTGCACGGGCTTTTATGGATGTAAAAGGAAGGGGGACACAGCTAGAACGAGTGACTATGTTTCGCATGAAAGAATATTTTCTTGCCAATCCGTTGCCAATGGGTGGATTTGGAGCGAAGTTCTTTCAATGGGCTTTATCGGATGTAACCGAACCTTATGGTAGTTGGGGTAATGGAGCTGCTATGCGTATTAGTCCTGTAGCGTATGTAGCGAATAGTGAAATGGAAGTCAAATTATTGAGCCAAATTATAACGGGGACCACCCACAATGATCCAGAAGGATTAAAAGGGGGAGAATTGACGGCGTTAGCTGTGTTCAAAGCGCTGCATGGGGCAACGAAAGAAGAGATTTATGAGATGGTGCGATTCTACTATTCTGGTGAGTACAGCGTGGAAGAACTGCACAAGACGTATACGTTTGAGCCAAGCTGTCAGAAAACTGTGCCGGAAGGCATGCAATGTTTCTTTGAAAGTGAAGATTATGAATCGGCTATCCGCAATGTGATGTACATCGGTGGTGATTGCGATACATTAGGTGCTATTGTTGGTGCTGTAGCAGGTGCTTATTATGGTATTCCAGAATGGATACAAGAAAAAGCCTTGTCAATGATGCCCGACTACATGGTGGAAGATTATGAAGATTTCAAAGCCATATATATGGATAAAGAAAAAACCCTCTAAAGCTAGCGCTGGACACGCATATTGCCTTTGAGGGTATGATACAAGGGGCCGGAATCCCCATGCAATTGTATTGTACCATGTGAAAGGCAATGACGATAGAGAGAAAATAAAAAAAGAACCTGCCCGCCGGCAGGTTCTTTTTAGGATGATGATGTACGCCCATACAAAATCATGACAACTATATCAACACTTTGAGTGCTAATACCATAATGGTAAGTTCACTTGGCCATGACAAGGCGATCATCAATATGTGACGTATCCCATACAACGCATATTGTAATAATAAAAAATCCTTTTTCTTGTATGTTGGAGTATCAGAAAAAGGCCTTTGATTCTCCTCCCTATCTCTCGTAGGTCAAGTGGTGAATGATGAATAGGCAGTTCTCCTGACTCAGCTTCAACGCGCCTCCAGCCTTCCCAGTTTCCCAGTGACATAATTGGATTTGCTCTGCTTTACAGTGGCGGGACCGTGCCAGACTTTAACTGGCTTCTCTATTATGCTTTCGCACCTATTCCCGAATGTTTGATTGTATGTGTGTATTGTACTCTTTTGGTTTTTCAATGTCAAGAATAAGATGGTTAAGTATGACTATTTTGTAATTAGAGAACTATACTTGTGGCTTATATTACTAATTGTCATGGTTGGGCTTCTTTTTTATTCTGAAAGTTATAATAATAGAGATAGATTCGCCGGTCCTTTTCTTGCTAAATAGATAGCATTAATTTATAATGAATGAAGATAATACAATATATTGTGAAACATAAAGGATGAAAGAATGAAGTATACTAGTACGCGCAGTCATGAAACGGTGAGTGAAACCTTTGCGTTGCTCAATGGATTGGCAAGTGATGGCGGTCTTTACGTGCCAGAAACATTTCCGGAGAAATGCCTTTCTTATCAAGATGTAGCAGACAAAAGTTATGAAGAAATTGCACTGGTTGTGTTGAGTAAGTTATTTACTACTTTTACAGAAGCAGAATTAGAAACGATGATCCGCAGTGCTTACAATACGGTGAACTTTGATACACCAGATATGGCGCCTATGCATTCCTTGTTAGAGCGAGTGTCTGTGTTGGAGTTGTTCCACGGTCGCACCCAAGCTTTTAAAGATATGGCGTTGTCTTTATTCCCTTATTTGTTGGTGGCAGCGAAAGAAGCGGAACAAGAAACAAAAGAAGTATTGATCTTGACGGCCACATCTGGTGACACTGGAAAAGCCGCTTTAGAAGGATTCAAAGATGTACCAGGAACGCACATTCAAGTGTTCTTCCCGACAGACGGCGTTAGCCCAATGCAACAAGAGCAAATGCAAAAGCAAGAAGGGGCGAACGTGAATGTAACAGCCATCGAGGGAAACTTCGATGATGCGCAACAATTCTTGAAACGTCTCTTTGTGGATGCTGATGTGGCGAAGGAAGTGGCAGATAAAGGGGTGAAGTTCTCCTCTGCAAATTCCATCAATATCGGTCGTTTAGCACCACAAGTGGTGTACTATGTGGCAGCCTATGCTGAATTGGTCAACACAGGGGCTATTCACGAAGATGAAACTTTCAATGTGGTGGTGCCAACAGGTAACTTCGGCAATATTTTGGCGGCGTACTATGCAAAACGCATGGGTATTCCTGTGGGCAAATTAATTTGTGCATCCAACCAAAACAATGTACTAGCAGATTTCTTTAGCACTGGTACCTATGATATGAATCGCCAATTCTATACGACTATATCTCCGTCCATGGATATTTTAGAAAGTTCTAACTTTGAACGCTTTATCTATTATGTGAGCGGTGAAAATGCAGAATTGACAGCACAGCGTATGAAAGCGTTGAAAGCAGAGGGTAAACTCTCTGTAACCGCAGAAGAACTACAAGCGGTGCAAAAAGAATTTGCCGGTGCTTATGTAGACGATGAGATGACAAAAGCTGTTATTGAGCAAGTATACAATTCCTATGGATATGTGATGGATCCACATACAGCAGTAGCAATGGGTGCATACATGAAAGAATTAGAATCCCATCCAGAAGATGGTCATCGTCACACGGTGATTGCCTCCACGGCGCATCCGTTTAAATTTCCAACACCGATTTGTGAAGCGTTGGATATCAAAGTGGGTGCGACTCCTTATGAAAGTTTAGACAATATTTTTGCTGTCACAGGCGTGGGTTGTCCAAAACAATTGGCGGAGTTACAACATAAACCATTGCGTTTCACTAAGGTCATTCCGAAAGAATCTATGAAAGAAGAAATTCTATCCTTTGTGGATACTTTCAGACAGTAGGTGACCTATGGTACAAGCATTTTTCTTTTCCCTCATGTCATCCTTCGCTTTCAGTATCATGAATTTATTTGTGAAACTTTTAGGCGATGGTATGCCAGCGGCAGAGGTGACATTTTTCAGAGGTTTGATAGGAACAATTGCCGTACTCATAGTGATGCGACAAAAAGGGATTTCCTTTTCCACCGAACATCGAGGGTTATTGACCTTACGAGGTATCTTTGGTGGACTAGGAAATTTGAGTAATTTCATTGCCTTGGTCTATATGTCCATGGCAGATGCGTCTATTTTATTCCAGCTATCGGGCATATTTGTGCTGATTTTTAGCAACATTGTATTGAAAGAAAAACTACCCAATGGATCCGCTAAATGGTTGGGGTTAATCTTCTTAGCTGTTGTGTATATGATTCAACCTTGGAATTTGTCGGGATTACACTGGTATTCTTTCATCGCCATTGCAGGAGCTGCCTTATCGGCGGCGGCCTATACAACGATTCGCACCATTAGCTTAAAAGGTGGACATAGTTCCTATGAAATTATGTTTTATTTCTTAGTGACCACCATGCTAGTAGGCGGCATCGTAATGATACCAGATTTTGTGTGGCCTAACGCAACACAATCGCTCTATTTAGGGATTATCGGGGCCATTTCTGTAGTGGCACAGTTCTTCCTAACCGGTGCCTTTGTGGCAACTAATGCGGTGGTGGCACAATTTATGCAATATGTAGGGGTATTCTTTAACTCCTTCTGGGGATTTATCGTCTTCGGAGAAAACCTAGCTTTGGCGACCGTCATCGCAGGTATTATTATGTTTAGTTCATCAGTGATGTTGGCTCGTTTGAAAGAAGAACAAGCTCACATACGGTAGTCAATCAAGAAAGAGGTATGACGATGAGTGAAAAATTATATCAATTTGGTCTAGTTGGTTTGGCTGTTATGGGACAAAATTTGGCCCGCAATATTGCCCGTCATGGATTCAGCATTGCTGTGTACAATCGTACACCACAAAAAACAGATGAGTTTGTAGCAAACTATAGCTACGAAGGAACTATTGGCGGTGCTCATACACCTGAAGAATTTGTAGCTATGTTAGAGAAACCTCGTAAAATCATGTTCTTGGTGAAAGCAGGTCAACCTGTAGACGACATGATCGAAGCGTTCTTGCCATATTTAGACCAAGGCGATACATTAATCGATGGTGGTAACTCCCATTATCCAGATACAATCCGTCGTACAAAATACTTAGAATCCAAAGGATTCCGTTTCTTAGGAGTTGGTGTCTCCGGCGGTGAAGAAGGTGCCTTGAATGGACCAAGCTTGATGCCAGGAGGTAATGAAGCGTCTTATAACGAATTGGCGCCGATCTTTACATCTATTGCAGCCCAAGTGGCAGACGGTCCTTGCTGCACATATGTAGGCGATGACGGCGCTGGACACTATGTAAAAATGGTGCACAACGGTATTGAATACGGCGATATGCAATTGATTTCTGAAGCCTACTTCATGATGAAAGAATTACTTCGCATGAGTGATGATGAAATCGGCGATGTATTTGCGAAATGGAATACAGGGTTATTAGATTCTTACCTGATCGAAATCACTGCTAAAATTATGAAAGTAAAAGATGCTGATGGATCTCCATTAGTAGAAAAAATCTTGGACAAAGCCGGTCAAAAAGGTACTGGTAAATGGACGAGCCAAGAAGGCTTAGACCTTGGAGTGCCAATTCCAACTATTGCTGAAGCGGTATTTGCTCGTGCTATGTCTGCTTACAAATCTGAACGTGTGTTGGCAGAACCAGTATTAGCAGGTCCTGCAGAAGTATTTGAAGGCGATAAAGAAGCGTTAGTTGATGCGATCCATTCTGCATTATATGCATCCAAAATTTGTTCCTATGCACAAGGCTTTGCATTAATTAAAGCAGCTGCAAAAGAATATAACTGGAAGATCAACTTCGGTGATATGGCATTATTATGGCGTGGAGGTTGCATTATCCGTGCAGCATTCTTAGAAGATATTAAAAAAGCATTCACTAATAACCCAGATTTAAACAACTTGATGTTGGATCCATTCTTCGCAGAAGCATTGCAAACACACCAAGCAAAATGGCGTGAAGCCATCATTGCGGCGAAACGCTATGGCATCCCAACACCTGCGTTCTGCGCTTCCTTAGATTACTTCGATTCCTATCGTCGTGGCGTATTGCCAGCGAACCTAATCCAAGGACAACGCGACTTCTTCGGTGCTCATACCTACGAACGTACAGACAAAGAAGGTACATTCCATACAGAGTGGGCAGAAGCGTAAATACTATATTGCAGCTTTTTATTAAAAATGCTACTATATAGTTAGATTTTGTGAAATAAACATATAGCAAACATCCCTAGGTGACGATCTAGGGATGTTGACTTTTACATTACAATGTTTTACTATATACATAAGAAGAGCAATTGATGTCTAACAGCGTCAAGCTCATCTCGGAATCTAAGATGAGGCCTAACGTGCAGAGTACGGCGAATACTCTACATATACGTTAGGCCTTTAAACTTATATATTACTTGATCAATGCTATGATCATGACAATACATGTGATTAAAAACGACTACTTCTTACAGGGAGCTATGAGGGGGCTTTTGTCGGTTAGATATCTATACTTTTCAAAGGTAGGTAATTATTTTTCCAACAAAAACTTGACACTGTCCCAGATTAGAGAATGGGTTGAATATTTTTCCTAAACATGGTAAGATTTACTTAGCTAGATTTTGTGAAATGAACATATAGCAAAAAATCCCTAGGTGCCAGCCTAGGGATTTTTCTCTGTATTATTTATAGATTAATACTAAATCTAGGATTGTTACAAGTGTAATAGCAGTAAAATCCATTTGCAAATGAGATAGCTAAGCACATTTACCATAACTGCCATGATAATTGATTTTGTGAAATGTTTCATATAGTCACCTCCTCCTGTTACGGAATCGGCTGTACCTGTAACAATATGATTATAGCACATAAGGATAGGTAATGTAGTTTAATTGTTAATTATCTGGGTAAAAGTTAGTATTACATGTAGAAATATATATTTTCAAAAGCGACTACTTCTTACAGAGAATGTGAGGGGTGGTCGTTTTGTATTTTGATGGATAAAATTTTATAGACAGTGACAAAATATGTCATCTTTAAAATATATAATTAATGATATATGTAAGTTGCGACAACGTTAAATAGGAATAATAGATGATGGTTAAATGATGCACTTTTTGTAATTTTAAATAGAAAAAATTCTCAGGCTATCTTGTCAAGGTAAAAGGCAGAGTATACAATAAAGGTAACTATTCTTAAAGTGCAAGTAGAAATTGAACATTTATTTTGAAATATGTAGTTAGGAGAGAAAGTATGAACTGTATGGATGATGGACAAAATAACGATAGCATGAAGCCGATTCATTTTGAAACTATTGATGATGATTATAATATTAGCCTCGTAGAAGCGATTAAGTTATCTGTAGAAAACAGTGGTTATGAAGCTGAAATTATAAAAGAAGATGGTGAGACCCATGTGGATATTAAAATTCCATTTTTGGTTGGAACTGAAAATGATAAGATTGAGTTAATGATATATAAATGGTGGTACTATGTATGTATTAATGTAGATATTAGAGAACCTAATACTTTAGAAGAAAAATTAGCTATTCTCGAATGTGTTAATAATTGTAGTGGTCTTGTAGGATATACTTGGAGAAATGAGTATCAAAAGTGCTACATTTGTCTTGATAGGTGTGGTCGCCGGCTGGATGCAATTGATATGTATCTGGCGCGGGGGCGTATAAATAATGGTAATGCTGAAGTAATTGGTAATGAAGGATTAGATCAAGAAAAGTTGGGGCTAAGTGATATACTTTCTGTTTATATGGAAGAACATATAGATTTTAACCTGTCAGGTAAGTGGAATGCTACTAAAGGAACTGAGTATACATATATATTAGAAGATATCAATTATGTGGTTAGTACCGTACAAGAGGATAGAGATAGCTTACGTCGGTTTATATAAGATTAAAAGCGACTACTTCTCACAGTGAATGTGAGGGGTGGTCGTTTTCCATTGCGTAGATAAATTGTCTTTTGTAGGAGAATGTTTTGCTAAAAATGTTGACGGGGGGGACATGATGTATAATATGAAATATATTTAATGTGCTTTGTTGATTGTATTTGTACATTAAAACTTTATGAATAGAAAAAGTGATGAGAAGAATTTTATTTTATAATAAAAATTA
>UQVF01000041.1 GCA_900544365.1 uncultured Veillonella sp.
GCGTAATCGAGTATACACTCGTTCTGGGTCTGCTTGTAATCTAGCGACCATATAGTCACTAGACAAAAATTGCTTTTTATCTGTATATAAAGGGTTATCTTCTACCTTAGCTACGGCAAGGGGATCCATCGTCATGTAGAGTTGTTTTGATGGTTCCAACACTGGGGGCACTAATTTAGAAACATCTGTAGGTGCCACCGTAGTTTCAACCTTTTTATCTCGTATGGTATAAGCTGTTCCATCTGCCTCAAGGGTTGTATTGGTAAATGTATGTGAGTGGATACTCGTAGTTCCATGACTCCCTAATACAGCAATACGTTCACTAGATGGACTACTTTCAGCATCAAAGATGTCGTGATGTTCATAGGGAATATCTGTATGTCCATAAACCCACTTTTTACGTTTCCACCAGCGTTTTTTCTGTTTATATTTCCAATAATGTCTATCTCGACCTATATCATCATAATGAACTGTCCCTTGATAGCCTGTGTTGGTAATAGAGTCTGCCGTAACTTGCAAGCCATCCTTCGCCATAATCTGGCTGTATGTATTTTGCACATCTTGCCCCATAATGTGAAGTGTACCATCGCTCAGTATTCTAGATGTGGCGGTTTCTTCTTCTATGGTTCCTGTATGAATCGTTCTATGGTATTTTCTATCTGCCTCATAATAGTTAGGCTGGTCTAGATGCGGTATACCCTCATACTTATCTTCTTCTGAAATGGTCCACCCTGTCTTAAACACATCCTTATGATTTTGCATTTTAGGGGCTGATATACTGAGATCACCTTTGACAATGACATCTGATGACCTATTTTCAAAGCTCTCTTTTCCCAATACATAGGCATTACCTTTTACATAGATATCTGAACCAAAGTAAGAACCTTTACTGTTGATATTCCGAATGTGGCGTCCTTGCACACGCAAATTACCTAACACATGCCACAATCCATTTGTGTTCGTCACATCTGCTTTCATATCTATCTGTGCATCATTTTTTGCAAAGAGAATGCCTTTAGTATTAGCAAACGTATCTCCTTGTATCTGCAAGGTATCTTCTGCAATGATAGCCCCTGTATTTGTATTTTCTAAATTGCCCACAGTTACGTGCATCGTACCATGACTGACTACATGGGATGCATCATTTTGTAACGTATCTCCCGTGATATGTAAACTGCCACCAGCTTCTAACACAGAGGAGTTGCTATTCAGGATATGGTTCGCCGAAATATGGACAGTCTGATTCGCCTTCATAATGCCCTTATGTTGTACAAGCTGGTTTCCAGTCAATTGGAGAGTGTCTTTACTTTCAACAAAGCCTGCATTGTGCATAGTGTTAGCAGATATATGCATTGTATGTGCCGCTATGTTCCCTGTATTCTCTAAGGTGTCTGTGTCAATACGAAGATGACGACCCCATAGTTCGCTGCGGCGGTTACGTAAATTGTCACTGATGAAAGTACTATCTACCTGCTGTCCCCCATAGCCTTTGCCTACGATGTCTATATAAGATTTTCCTTGCAAGGTCACATGAGCGCCATTGATCACGCCTAATCCATTGACGGTCATACCATTAGGATTCACAATGACTACATCTGCTGGATTTCCTGCCACTTCTATATATCCCTTCAAAATAGATGGACTCGTAGAAGTGACCTCATTGATGATTGTCTTAGCACCATTCCCAGCTAGAAACATATTTTTATCTATATAACCAGCTAATTGAGTCTTTGTGTATTTCGTAGCATTATTGAGAATAAGGCCTCGGTCTTTCACATTAAACTGTGTATATGCATTATGAGAAACACCGTTTCCATCAACACCGGCAATGTGTAAGATATCTATCCCATTCCTCGTCGTATCTAAGATAGGTTGGCGATTCTTGGGACTATTCGTATCTACAACAATAGGTAACTCTTCTTGTGTATCCTCTACTACAACCTTGCTAGGTATGTGGGGAATAGGTTGTATAGTAGGCGTATGTAAAGGGTTCTCCAAGACTGGCTTTGAAGTATCTACAGATTTTTCAGGGATAGGTGTTTGCGAGTCTATATGTAGCTTGTCTTTAGATGCTACTTGTATATGATTTGGGTCTACTTCTACCCGTTTCCCACGTACAGTGATATCCCCAGACTGAGAGCGTATACCTCCTTGATACACAATAGAGTCCGTACCTTGAATCGTTATATTCTCCGTACTGGAAATCACTCCCTGTCCACGAAGATTGGTCGTATTCGCCTCAATCTGTTTTCCTTGTAGGTTCCCATCGTTGGTAAGTGTACCGCTTTGTATTGTCACTGTTTCATCACTCACAAGAGTGCCACGATTATGAAAGTCTTGGCTACGAATCACTACTTTTTTGGCACTGTGAATACTTGTAGGCTCTTGCTGTGAGCCACCTTGTTCTATGGTAAGATTGCCTGCTGTGTCAATATGTAGGCTCCCCGCTATGGCATCAATGGAGCCGCTGATATTAACACCTAATCCAGATTCTGTACCGATTAAAGAAATAGTATTTCCATACATGCCACCAAGAGCCCCTACATCTAAGGCAACCCCCGTAGGTGTACTTTCACCAGATTTCATGGCTGTTACAGTTCCATCCGCATAGTTCACTGTATTACGCCCTGTGATAGCTCGAATAGAATCTTGTGCCACCACATCTGCATTGATACGTATCGTCTTTGCCAATAAATCTACCTTTGAAATAGGGGTATATGAGTTAGCTCCACTTTGTTCTGTAGGTGCATTGATAGCCCCTGTTACATCAATGTTTCCTTTCTCAATGGCAAAGTTTTCTAACCGACCATCCACCATATGGGGAACGCCTGTAGTAAACGTAGCTTTCGGGGTGTTGATAAAGTGAACACCTTTGATAGAAATCCCGTTAGGATTAGCAATGACCACATCTGCTGGCTGTCCTACTACTTCAAAAGTTCCTGCTAACTGTGATGTAGAAGTCCCTACTACTTCGTTGACAATAAGGCTCGCAGACTCTCGTAAGTTAGGGTTTGCATTTACAGGACCAATCTGAGTGCTAACTGTAGGTGTAGTAGCATTGTTAAAGATAGCCCCCGTATCTGTAGAAAAGGACTCATATCGATTATGGGATACACCATGTACTGGATTGGTAATCTGTATAACGGGAACAGCCTGACTATTGTCCACCATTACCTCATGACTGACAATTCCCTGCGATGCATAGGTTCCTAACTGCAAAGACAAGGTAATCCATAACGTTAAGAGTTCTTTTCTTTCTTTTTTCATTGTATCTCCCCAATCTCTCGTTCTAAGGTGCGTAAATATATGCCTAACTTTAAATATATATACATTATATCATACATAAAAGAATTTTTGGAATATCTAATAGACATGTATACAAAATAAAGCCTATGCTCCATATACTTGGAGCCATAGGCTTTATGTATGTCTCATATGCTATATCATATACGATTCACAATATAGGTATGACTTATTCAGATTTTTCTGCTTCTAATTGTTTAGCCTCTGCTCGTTCTTGTTTTGCTTCTTCTAGAGCTTCTTCTAAATCTACAGAGTTTAAGATTTCTTTTAATTCTAAAATTTCTTCTAATGTTAAGGTTACACCTTTTGTCATTTGTGAGTAATCTTCATCCCAAGCGCGGATATCGAATTTAGGGTTGTAACGTCCCCAGCTTGTGCATGTTAATTGTTTTTTCATGCCATCTTTATTTTCTGAAAGTGTACCTAGTACTTTATAAATTGAATAATTCACCACAGCCATGATTAGCCCTCCTCTGCTTCTGTATTCGTTTCTGTTGGCACTGGTACAACCTCACTAGCTAGTGCGGCTAATGCATTGCCCCAGTTTCTTTCAGCTTGCGCTTTTTCTGTTTCATATTGTTCTAATGAAGTTTTGAAAGATGTGGCAAATGTAGCTAACGCCTCTTCTTTCACCACTTGACGACGGCAACTACCCATTAATTGTAATAATGCAGGTGTTGTTGTAACCATAGAAGCTAAGGTACGTACTACTTGTTTACCTTCTTCACTATTGAAGTACGTATACCATAAGAATGGTGCACTTGGATGGTTAAAATACCATCGATATTCTACTGTATCATCTTGTAATACAGATTGTTCCATCGCATTTTGTACGGCTTCATCCTCTGGAGATGCTCCCAAGGGAATACCACCCTTTCGTTCCAATGTAACAGACACATCGATGCCTTTCATAGATACTTGTAAATAATATCCTTCTAAGGCTTCAAACATGCGTTGCATGTATGTTGGAATTCGATAATCTCCATGCATATATCCATCTTCACCCATGGTTGGATGTTTCGGATTCATGCTTACTTGTACACCATATAGTGAAAGTCCATAGTGAGCCAAACTAAATGTTTCCATAGACGCCAAAACTTCGTGAGGCAATGGAATGAAGTTGGTTTGCTTATACCCATCTTCAACGATTTCACAAATAGACAAATCTACTTTTTTCACAGGTCCTAAGCCATAGCGGAATTCATAGGTTTGCAATGGGGTCCATTCTCGAACGACTTCTAAATGATTTTGAAGAATCATGAACTGTAAGGCTACTCGATTCATATTCAATTGATCTTGTACAGCAGACACTGGAATGAAGTAACGTACAGTGCCTTTTTCGCTTACATTATTCACACGAGCCGCCATTTCTTCCATCGTCGTTACTGGTGCTGTGAACATGCCAGATGTAGCTGCTACAATGTGGTCAAAGATGACATCTTCTGGCCATTCATTGATAACAGGCGCTAGTGGGTATAAACTGCGGAATAAATCATAGCAACTTTCAGAAGCTGTATAGAAGAGCAAACGATCTGTTGGAAGTATTTGCATAACTTCTTCTGCGATAGCTGCGTATTCCTCAAAATAAGCAAAGAGAATGATTCCCTCTGTATTCTTATGGAAGTCAATCACTTCTTGCATCGGTACAGACCACTGGCGACCGGCAGACACGCCTTCATAATAGCCAGTAGCACTGATGAAGTCCATCAATTCTACACTAAAGGAAA
This sequence comes from uncultured Veillonella sp., assembly GCA_900544365.1. Lineage (GTDB taxonomy): Bacteria > Bacillota > Negativicutes > Veillonellales > Veillonellaceae > F0422. The sequence goes on from UQVF01000041.1 coordinate 5,031, forward strand.
TGCCGTAAATGTCCTTAAACCCTGCTTCATCATAGGGCAAGGGGCCAAACATATCTACTGTAGATGTTTGAGCAAGCTCAAATAATTCTTTCGGTGTAATGCCCCACTCACGGACTTCACCACTTTGGGAAATGATTTGATCTAATACTCTAAATCTTGCTATTTCTTGTACGATAGCTGGTCCTGTAATACCTACTTTTGTAAAAGTCTCAATGAGACGTCTCATTTGTTCTCTCATATTATACCTTCCCCGCCGATTGGCATACATCATATAAAGGGCATTCATCACATAATGGTTTTCGTGCTTTGCAAATCTTTCGGCCATGCCAGATCAGCCAATGATGTGCGGCACTCCAGTGTTCCATAGGAATTGCTTTTTTCAGTTTCTTTTCTACTTCGTCTGGTGTTTTACCCTTGGCTAAACCTAACCGATTGGACACTCGGAACACATGAGTATCTACAGCAATGGCTGGCGTATCAAATAGAATGGACACTAATACATTAGCAGTCTTACGCCCTACCCCTGGCAATGTGACTAAGGTATCAAAATCTCGGGGCACTTCACTATTGTATTGTTCCACTAAAATCTTGCATGTTTCATTAATATGTTTCGCTTTAGATCGATATAATCCACAATCTTTAATCAATGCCTCTAATCCTGGAATCCCTAATTCATACATATCTTTAGGGTCACTATATTTTGGAAAGAGTCGTTTTGTTACAATGTTGACTCGTTCGTCCGTACATTGTGCAGATAATGCTACCGCTACTAGCAATTCAAAAGGCGTAGTAAACTCTAGTGCCGGTTTTGCATCGTGGTAGACTTCTCCCAATATTCGTATTTGCTCTGCCTTAATGGCTTTTGTGATTCGCATCGGAGCCTTCTCCTTTAAGATGAAAAAACTATGTAAATCGTGTTATAATATAAATCTACAATCAATACTATTGGTTAGATACTTTCATCTAACACTAATATATAGTGTATCATACCACAAAGGGTATGCGCTAACAAATAAGGAGATTATCTATGACAGAACAAGAAAAAAAAGATATGACTATGGAACAAGCCTTAATACGCATTAATGCATTGGCAGCGAAAAAAAAATCTGGTCAAACTTTAACGGAAGAAGAATTGGCAGAAAAGAAAGATCTATACGAAGTCTACTTAGGATTTATTCGCGCTCAAGTAGTACAACATTTAGAATCTATTGAATTTGTGGATCCTGAGCCTGATACAGATACGGTAGAAGTGGATGTAGATTTAGATACAAAATATTTAAGAAAGTCTCATTAAGATGACCCAGTATACAAAGCAAGATCTACAGATTTTAGAAGAACCTTTTGTAGAGATTCGTAAAAAGGTAACTATCTTATTACGCATGGGCTGTTTGTTATCTGAAAATGGTGCTAATGCGAATCAAATTGTTCGTGATATGCGCCGTGCTGCAGCTTATATGGGAATTCCTGAAGATTATTTACATATTCATATTGCGTACTCCAATATTCTTATCAATATCCATGGTGAAAGCGAATGTATTACTTCATTCCGCAAGGTACAATATATGGGGGCTAATATGGAAGTCATTTCTGCCATTAGCGTCTTAACTTGGACCGCTTTGCAAAAAGTATACACTCTCGATGAGTTTGCTCAAGAGTTGGAAAAAATAGCAAAAAAAGAACCACCATACTCTAATCTTATGTCTGCCATCTTTGCAGGGTTCGCTTGCGGTGCATTCCCTATTTTATTTGGTGGCACCATTATCTCGGCTTGGATTACTACATTCTGTGCTTTCATTGGCTTTATTGTATTATTAATTTTGAAGCGTTTTCAAATTAATGGTTATATCAGTATCGCTAGTGCTGCCGCGGTATCCTCTGGATTAGCCTTTCTATCAGGATGTATTTTCGACTCTGCCGATGTCATCTATGCCATGATTGCTTGTACATTATTCATGGTTCCCGGCATCCCACTCATCAATACAGTAGACGACTTGTTAAATAATCATATTTTAGCAGGTATCTCTAGAGCTGTTCACACCCTACTCATCGTAGGCAGTATGACCGTAGGCATTAGTATGGCTCAATACTTCAATCATTCTTATGACTTCACTCATTTAAGTATTGTTCCTGACAGTATTTCCATTGTTTTATTAGGGGCTGCTGTAGTGGGAGCCGCAGGCTATGCTGTCATGTTTTATACTCCAAAGCGCCTACTCCCACTCATAGGCATTGGTGGTCTCATCGCTATTGTAGTGAAAAATACGCTCATATTATACTTAGGATTTTCTGTGTTTGGTGCTACTTTCATCGCTGCCGCCATGGTCAGCTTATTTTCTCTGAAAGCAGCGCGTCATTCCCATACATCCTCTAAGGTCCTAGCCATTCCATCAGCTATTCCGTTAGTACCTGGCGTATTTCTTTATCGATTTTTATATGCCATGTTGCATATAAACTCACTTACTTCTACCACACTTGTAGAAGCTATTCAAAGCGGTGTCACTGCCATCCTTATCATTATCTCCATTGGTGTAGGTGTGGCCATACCATCTATTTTGGCAGGTAAAGTATTAGATGCTCGAAAAGAAAAAAAATTAGAAAGTTTATTAGATAAACGATATACATAAGAAAAGCATGTATCTTTTGACATATTGTCATTATGATACATGCTTTTCTATAACCTATACTTACTAGCCTACTAACTATGCTGAAGAATAATTGTTGTTATCTGTCACAAACGTATTAATATGCTAAAAGTACAATCTCATATATGGCAAAGGAAAAGGACTGAATGAATCAGTCCTTAGTATGTATTATAGATATGCCTCTACAGCTGCTTTTAATTCTTCTAATGGAATGAAACCAATTTTGCGATCTACGATCTCACCATTTTTGAAGATAGCAAATGTAGGAAGGATTTCGATTTTGAAGAATTGTGCCAATTCAGGTTGTTCGTCAGTGTTTACTTTTGTCAATGTCACTTTGTCACCCAATGCAGCAGCTAATTCATCATATACTGGCATCATGCGAACACAGTATCCACACCATGGTGCCCAGAAATCCACAACAGTTACTTTATCATTTGTTGCTACCACTTCTTTAAAATTTGCAGATGTTACATCAATAATTGCGCTCATGTAAGCCTCCTATTAAATTTGAATCAATACACAATCTTGAATCACTTCAAGACCTAATTCATTTGCCTTTTTCACTACTGCCGGTTTATCCGCACCTGGTTGTAGCCAAACGGTCTTAACTCCTAACTCATTACAACTATCTAGAGCTTCTAATCCAACTTTTTCTGGTACCACAAAGTCGACTACAGTAGGTACTACTGGCAACTCATGCAAGCTTGTGTAGCATTGTACCCCATCGATAGACGTAATATTAGGATTCACTGGATACACTGTATATCCTTTATTGACAAGATGTTTGAAAATCTTATATCCGAACTTATCGGTTCTAGTTGTGGCGCCTAATACAGCCCACGTTTTTTCTTGGATCGCTGTTTCCATTGACATACGTATCACCTCATTACTGTACTATCATACCACAATATCGAAATTTGTCAATTTGATTGTGTCTTGTTCTAAAAGTTTCTTTGGAATGGTAATCTCTAATAATTCTGAAAGCCCTATTTTACCATTAATTGGTAAGTCTCCCTTTGTGAGCAATCCTGTTTCTAATGCGAACCATCCCCACAGCTGCTCTGGTGTAGATCCTTGTTTCTGTAAATCACGGATAGTTATGCTTTGTTGTCGTTTAGACAAGCGATATCCTTCTATATCCACTAGCATAGGGACGTGACCATATTCTAATTTAGGAAAACCTAATATCTGACCTAAAACAATTTGATGCCCTGTGACAGGTAACAAATCATTGCCACGTATGACCTCGGTGACACCCATTTCATAATCATCGATGACCACTGCCAGATGATAAGCAATCATACCATCCCACCGCTTTAATACAATATCATCATTACAAGATTGTATTTCATAGTCTACCACGCTTCGATACAGATCGTGAAAAGATCCCTTGGTATCCTCCATATGAAACCGCCAAGATGGAGGTCTTTCACTGATGTTTGGTGTATGTGTTAAACAATATCCATCGTATACATGATGGGCTTCTCCCTGATGTGGGGCGCTACTGATTTCCTGTAAGCGAGCTCGATTACAATAACATGGATATAACCGTTCTTGGTTACGTAATTCTTGTAAATACCTTTCATATATATTCAAACGTTGAGATTGATACGTAGGTGCTTCGTCCCAAATAAAACCAAGCCAAGATAAATCTTCTAATATATAATCTGCATATATTAGTTTAGAACGTTGCGTATCCACATCTTCGATGCGGACAATATACTCTCCATCTTGGCGTCGTGTAGACCAATAAGACAAAAATGCTACCCATAAATTTCCTACATGCATATGTCCTGTAGGACTGGGTGCAAAACGACCTTTCATAGAAACCTCCTAAGCCTCTTCGCTAAGGTTTTCCCACCGCTCATAGAGGGCATCTAATTGTAATGTTGTATTAGCTAACTCTTGAGATAATCGTTCATATTCTGATATATCTCCCTGTATAGATGGGTCCTGTAGCTGTACCATATACATTTTAACTGTCGCCTCATACCGTGCAATATCTGATTCTACTTTAGCTAACTCTTTTTCAAGCATAAAAGAATTTGGTTTCTTTTTAGGCGTTAATATTGTTTCTGAATGACCAATATCTTGTTCCCCAGTCATAGTCATCTCTGAGATACCTTGATGTACGTCAGCATTAGAATCAGCAATCACTGCTATATCTCTAAGTGAATCACCCTTAACTGCTGTATTACTAGGCGTATTGTTGCGCTTCGTCTGTTCCGCTTCTAATTGTTGTGCAGCTAAAACAGATCGCTCCAGCATTTTTTCTTTGTAATAGGAATAATTGCCATGGAACTCTTCAATGCCACCATTATCTAAGACCACAATGCGTTTTGCCACTGCATCTAATAAATACCGGTCATGGGATATGATTAACAAAGTTCCTTCAAACTGTTGTAAGGCTTGTTCCACTGTTTCTCGTGTAGGGATATCTAAATGATTTGTCGGTTCGTCGAGGATTAAGAAGTTACGGCCTTCTAAAAATAACTGTAATAAGGCTACCCTTGCCCGTTCACCACCTGATAAATCTCCTATTAACTTGAATACATCATCCCCTCTAAATTGAAAGGCACCTAATACGCTGCGTGCAGCTTCTTCTGACATATCATAAGGAGCCATGATCTCTTGTAACACAGACCAAGTAGGATGTAACTCTTCATGTTCTTGCGAGAAATAGCCTGTCTGCACACGATTGCCTGTGGTAATCGATCCATCCAGTGTATTGAGTTCCCCCATAATTGTTTTTACAAGAGTCGACTTTCCAGCTCCATTCGCACCAATTAATCCTACCACATCTCCTCGACGTAGCGTTGTTGTAATATGTGTAGCCACTGGATGTTCTACATCATATCCAATAGACACATCTTCCACCATCAACACTCGATCTGCACTCATTTCCGGCTTAGGAAATGTAAAAGCAAACTCTCTATCTTGGTCTGGTGCCTCTAATCTTTCTAGTCTATCTAACTGTGATTGGCGACCCCGTGCCATTTTAGATTTTATGCCTGCTCGATATTTATCAATATATTCTTCCGTTTTACGAATGTGTTCCTGTTGCTTTTCATACGCACGTTGATACGCCACTCGTTGCTGCTCTCGTTGTTTCAAGAACTGGCTATAATTACCTTTATAGGTATGTACTTTATGATGAGATAATTCTACCACTTCTGTCGCCACTTGATCTAAGAAATATCGGTCATGACTAATGATGACAATGCCACCTTTATAGGATTTTAAATATCCCTCTAGCCACTCTAACATCGGCATGTCTAAATGGTTCGTAGGCTCATCAAGAAATAAAAAGTCAGGACGACGCACTAAGGCTTTCGCCAAGTTAATACGCGTTTTTTGTCCCCCAGAAAATTCACTGGCTTTCTTCTTTAAGTCTTCGTCACTAAATCCTAAACCATAGGCGATACGTTGGCTTTGTTTTTCATAATCATAGCCACCAAGCCATTCTAATCGCTCTTGTAAATAGGATAAACGACGCAAGTCCTGTTCTGTGGCATCTCGATGTTCTAATTCTGTCGTTAACGCTTGTAACTGGGATTCTAAGTGCTGTACATCAGCCCAAGCCGTTTGAATTTCTTCTTCTAAACTAGCATCACCTAGATTTACATCTTGTTGCAAATAGCCTATAGTGATACTACTGTCTTTCACAATGATTCCCGCATCATGTTCTTCTATGCCAAGTATGCATTTCATCAACGTCGATTTACCAGCCCCATTCGGGCCAACTAAGGCAAGACGCTCTCCTTGTCGTATGGTAAAAGATACATTAGAAAAGATTTCTCGTACCCCAAAGGATTTTCCTAGTTTTTCTATTCGGATCTGTTCCAAAATACTACCCCTATCCTAATTGTATTTACTATACAAGAGTATTACCATTATACGCTACCTAGAGAATACTGACATTCATTTAATTGAATGCCCTAGGTAAGTTATAAACTCAGTAATACTTCTTGTAAATGATTCGTCAAAGCTTGCTCAAATTTGTCTATCGTAGTCGCATCCAATTCATGTGTAATTCCTGGATAGCCTTGCTGCCTAGTTTCACCAAAAAATTCATCTCGGAATGTATTGTAGAACAAGACTACTCCTGTTTCCTCATTATCTTTGATATAGGTACCGATAATATAGGATCCATTAATCATATCTAATGCTGTATGTGGCGTCACATCTAAATGATATCCTTCAATTGTTTCTGGTAATGCCGCTACATAATTCCACTGAGGTATACCCTTCTTCTTGTATTCGTAGACAAATCCTTCTTGGGGTGCCATAAATCGTGTCGTAATAGATGCTTTATAGTTGGCTTTTAAGTTCTCCATAAATGGCGTTAAAGATTCTCTTATGAAAGCAATGTCTACAAACTCTACTAAAGGCACAGAAATACGCACCATATAATCCCCTACTTCTGTATCATAGAGGACTGACCAACGCCAATTTTTATCATTTGTATAATAAAAGAGACTATATATAGTTGACGATATGGCTTGTTGTTCCACCACTAAGTGAAAGTCTCCAATGGTAGGTTCCAACCAAGCTAAATCGAGGTTTTCACATTCTTTTATAATTGCATCCATGGATTTGTTCCTTATCGTAATTGGCTATACAATAACTGATACTGTGCTTCATGAGCCATCACGCGTTTCACGTAATCTTTTGTTTCTGGAAATGGTATTTTGTCTACATCATCAAAATTATCATCCCAACCATAGGTCTGCATCCATGCCTCCACATGACCACGCCCTGCATTATAAGCTGCTAAGGCTAAAATTTCATTACCTTTGAACTCTTCTAATAAATATGATAAATACCAAGTCCCTAATTGTATGTTCGTGTTCGGTTCTTTAATATCTTGATCGGACAGGCTAGACTGATTTAATTGTTCTCCAATCCAGTGCGCCGTATCTGGCATCAACTGCATCAGGCCTATAGCACCAGGCAAAGATTTTGCATTCGTATCAAACTTACTCTCCGTATAGATCACAGCAGCAACCATAGATGGTCTTACATGATAGGTAGATGCATTTTTCATTACCGCGCTTTCATATACTAATGGATACGCATACTGTCTAGCTAAATAGGGTTGTCCATATTGCACATAATAGGCTGTAAGAACAACGATTAGCCAAGCAAATGCTGTGGATACCCTCATAGTTCCTCCTTCTGAAAGTGAATTTTCGCTGTTTTCCACAATGTACGTAATTGTTTTTCTAATTGTTTCATAGTCCCAGAATTATCTATGACCACTGTACTTAAATTACATTTGTCATCTAAACTCATTTGACTATGGATACGATCAAGTGCCTCTTGTTCAGAATAAGAATTTCGTTTCATCAAACGTTTCAGTTGTGTCACAGGATTTACGTACACAAGCCAAATCTCATCCATCTGTGTATACCAATCTGTTTCAAACATCAGTGGTATATCATAGATAACAGCCTGTTTTCCCTTTGCTTCCCATTCTTCTGTCAATTCTTGTATACGATGTCTAATATGGGGTTGCAAAATAGAATTAATAGTTTCTAAAGCTTTGGAATCTGAAAATACAAGACTACCAATATAAGCACGATGTAAGGTACCGTCTTCTAGGACTGTATTAGGTCCAAAGGCCTGTACCAATTCTTGCAAACCTGGCGTTCCTGGCTCAACAACTTCTCTAGCCACTACATCTGCATCAATATAGGGAACACCTTTTTTTTGTAACCATCGTAACACTGTACTTTTACCAGAGGCAATGCCTCCTGTGAGTCCGATTTTATACATATTTACACCCCACATTTGATTCTACTCATACTTAACTATTTTATACACAAACGATAGCATCGAAATTATGAAAGCCTACTATTTTACATCTGCCCAGTTCTGTGCACTGTGCACATCTACCTGTAATGGTACACGTAATGTCACTACTTGTTCCATACAATTACGCAACAGAGTTTCTACTTGCTCTTGTTCCGATTCTACTACTTCTAGCACTAGTTCATCATGCACCTGTAATAAAATACGAGATTGCAAGCCTTTCTCTTCCAGTGCTTGTTCTACTTGGTTCATGGCTAACTTAATAATGTCTGCCGCTGTCCCTTGAATTGGCGTATTCATAGCTGTGCGCTCCGCAAAGGATCGACGGTTAAAGTTACGGCTATTAATATCAGGTAATGGGCGAACACGACCAAACATAGTGCGTACAGTTCCAGTTTCATGGGCTTCTTGCACCATACGATCCATATACCCTTTAATTTGTGGATAACGACTGAAATATAACTCAATATATTCTTTTGCTTCTGCTCTTGTAATACCCAAGTCACGAGACAAGCCAAAGTCACTAATACCATAAATAATACCGAAGTTGATAGCCTTTGCATGGGAACGTTCTAGTGGCGTTACTTCTTCTAGGGATTTACCTAATACTTCTGCTGCTGTAAAACGGTGAATATCTTCACCATTTTGGAATGCTTGGATCAACGCTGGGTCCTCAGACAAATGTGCTAAAATACGCAATTCAATTTGAGAATAATCGGCGCTGACGAACATATCATATCCATCATGAGGTTTAAATAAAGCTCGAATTTCTCGGCCTTTTTCACTGCGTACAGGAATATTTTGCAAATTCGGATCAGAACTACTTAAACGACCAGTAGCTGTTACCATTTGATTAAAAGAAGTATGAATCCGGTTAGTATGAGGATTCACAAGTCCTTCAAACCCTTCTAAGTAGGTAGATACCAATTTTACCACTGACCGATAGGCCAAAATTTGTTCTACAATTTCATGGTCATTTCTTAGCATATCTAGGACTTCCGCATCCGTAGAATAACCTGTTTTTGTTTTCTTAATCACTGGCAATTGTAATTTTTCAAACAAGATAACACCCAATTGTTTTGGCGAATTAATGTTGAAAGTTTCTCCAGCCATTGTAAATATCTTTTCTTGTAGTTCACTAACTTCTACTTTGAAGCGTTCCAATGTAGTGTGTAATTGGTCTACATCCATGTAAATACCATTTTTTTCTAGTACACATAGAGTACGTAATAATGGCAATTCAATATCTCTATATAGGCCCCATACACCAGCAGTCTTCATCTCTTCCGTAGCCTTCTCGTGCATATGGTATAAAGCTTGTGCTTGTAAAGCCCACTCTGTTTCATTCTCCGTAGCTGGAATAGAAGATTGTCCAAATCGTTCACATAAATAGGTCATACCATAGTTTGCTCTTGTTGGGTCTAATAAGTATGCCATTAATGTTACATCTTTAATATGAACAGTATCTTCTTTCAAAATAGAAATACTACTTGGTGTTTCAGTACCTAACACTTCAAATAACAATTTCGCATTATCTGTAACCAGTTCCTTGGCCCCTTCAAAGACTGTTTCTAAATGCGCTACATCTACAAATCCATTTACAACTAATTGAGTATCCCCATTATATAGATATAAGGCTTCTATCGTCCTAAATGGATGTGTTCCAGCCTCTTTTAGAACAACACTGATTATTTTATTTTCATAAAATTCTCGTGGCACTTCTGTGACATGAGTTAATTCAATTTCTTCTGCTGGTGGAGCTAAAAATTGATCGAATAAAGTTCCTTCTTCTGCCACGCCCATCGCTTTTAGTAATCTTGGTGTTACTGCGTGAAAGCCTAACTTTTCAAATAAAGGTGTCACTTCGCCACGATGTACAACAGGAACAAATTGCTCTAGTTCATAAGGCATATCCATATCTGTTTTGATGGTAGCTAGTTGATGTGAAATGAACGCTAAATCTTTATTGTCTACTAATCGTTCTTTCAATTTTCCCTTTTGTTCCTCAATATGCTCATACACGCCTTCTAATGTACCATATTGATTCAATAGTTTAAGGGCTGTTTTTTCACCAACACCAGGCACACCCGGAATATTATCCGAAGAATCTCCCATAAGAGATTTCATTTCAATCACCATTTGAGGACCATACCCATACAGTTCTTCCATATTAGTCATAGTCACATGAAGCATATCAGTGATGCCCTTTTTCGTTAAAAACACACTGGTATACTCATCCACTAATTGCAGATTATCTCTATCACCAGTAATGATATGAACAGCAAGGTCTGATGAGCCCCATTTTTTGCTCAAAGATCCAATGATATCATCACCTTCAAATCCTTCTTCTTCAATGACAATGATACCTAAGGATTCTAAGACTTCACGGATCAAGCTAAATTGTGGGCGTAATTCATCTGGTGCACTTTGACGAGTTCCTTTATAGTCTTCGTAAATATCCATACGAAATGTTTGTTTACCTTTATCAAAGGCCACTGCAATGTAATCAGGATTAATTTCTTCATACAGTTTTGTAAGCATTGTTAAGAATCCATACACAGCATTGGTAGGAACTCCTAGGGCATTTTTCAGTGGTGGAAGAGCAAAAAATGCACGATATAATAAACTACTGCCATCTATAACCATTAATTTTTTCATATAAGCATCTCCTATTAATAGATTTATGTATCCTTAATTATACCATATTTCCTGCTGTTATGAGTGATGAAAATAGAGGTTATTCCTGTGTAAACCCTTGCTATATAAGCCAATATTCCTTAGAGTAAATATAAAAATAGTTGCAAAACTGTACGCCCTATGATATACTACTTTAGTAATAATACAGTAAATCACAAGGAGGTGACTCAATTGCCAAATATTAAATCCAGTATTAGAAGCGTAAAAACGGATGCTGAACGTCGTGCGAAAAATTCTGCTGTAAAATCTCAAATTCGTACAGCTACTCGTAAGACTGTAGAAGCTGCTCAAGCAGGCGCTGTAGAAGAAGCTAAAAAAGCACTAGTTCATGCTACAAGCGTAATTGATAAAGCAGCCTCCAAAGGCGTTCTTCATAAAAATACTGCAGCTCGCAAAAAATCCAATTTAGCAGCTAAAGTAAATGCTCTATAATGAACTCTAAAAGAGGGTTAACAAGGAGAAATACCATTTCTCTTAGTTAACCCTCTTTTTTATATATCATCTCTATGTTCTAGATCCACCGTAAGATACTAGTATGTATGCATGTATCTACTGATTCCAGTATTCCTCTATAAAAATTATCAAGTCAAGTATAACAAAAGGAGCTATTCTCATAGCTCCCCACGTCTCATACGTTCTAATTTTTCAGCGATATCACCATCAATGTGAGCACCTAATTCATTTCGCTGTAATGTCATAGCATCTCGTCTATGATGCCCTGTATAGCGTTTACGTTCTTCCTGTTTTGACAACTCTATTTGGTGACGTAATTCACGAGCCGAAATGCGAAGACCTCCAAACCCTAAAATTTGGTTTTGCTCCTCCCCATCACTAGTAACAACATATATTGTCTTGTATTGACCTTTCTTACTAAATACTTCTCGTTCAATATAAGCATCTGCTGTCTCATGAGTTCCTGTAAACACCTCAATAAAGTCAGATGATATACGTTGTTCATCTGCTGTAAATGGAGCATGCTTACCATCAAACACTAAAATAATTTTATATCCTTTATAACTACCATAATTGAGTAAACGATGGCGTAACTCTAATCTAGCATGTTCTAAAGATTCTTTACTAAGAGACTTTAAATCAGCCCAATCAAAAATAACATTATACCCATCTACAATTAAAATATCTTTTTTCATAGTATACCTATTATCGTTGACGTCTCGCTTCATATAAAAGAATCGCTGCTGCTACCGATGCATTTAATGAGTTAATAGTGCCAAACATCGGAATCGTTACCAATACATCACATAGCTCTTTTGTTAAACGACTTAAGCCTTTCCCTTCGTTCCCTATAACCAATACAATAGGACCTGTCATATTCACATCGTACATAACAGTCCCGTCCATATGAGCCCCCATCACC